>JBNMKZ010000008.1:0-66637 GCA_050874585.1 Verrucomicrobiota bacterium
AAAAGCAACTCCCCCTCTCCCAATCCTGAGACTTCCGCTTATTCCGTGGTCGTTCCCCTCATGGCAAAATTCCGATGCCCGTCGGACGGAATTCTGATGCCCGTCGGAAAAAATTCTGATGGGCATCAGAAAACGCTCCGACGGGCATCATCCGCCCCTGCGACTGACATGTGATCAGTCTTCGGCGGAGGTAACGTTTTTGCGTGTCGCCGCGACTTCAGAAACGGTGATCTCATCGGCCACTCAATCCTCACGCCTACAACCACACGCTTCAAACGGAGACCATGGAAACGCACCGCCCCTTCACAATACCGCGCCTCTACCTTATCTCTATACACCCGCCTGCTCGGGCGCACGTGCGAACCGTTCCGAAGTCCAGACTCAGGCGAAATCGAAAAGCCCCTGCTCCTGATGCGGCGCGGCGGATTGTGGTGCCGCCGCCTCGGTGGAGTCCCCCGCCGAGGCTTCGCCCAGCAATTCAAGGAGTTTCGCCTCGTCAATGACCGTCGTTCCGAGTGCACGGGCCTTCTGCGTCTTCGTCGCCCCGACATTCGCGCCCGCAATTAGGTATTTCGTCCGTGATGTCACGGCACTCTGGACGATTCCACCCGCCCGCTCAATCAGCTTCGCATACTCCCCACGCGGACGCGAAAGACTGCCCGTCAGGACGCAACCCGCCCCGACCAAAGGGCCTGCCGTGGCGACGGACTCCTTTTCGGCCCGCCTGGGATCGATGCCCAGTTCTTTCATCCGTGAGAGAAACGACTGCCCGTACGCACCCGCGAAGAAGTCCAGAACGGCACGGGCCGCCTCGACCTTAATGACGAGGATTTTGCGTTCCTTGCCCTTCTTCGCATCATTCTCGATGACGGCACGCAGAACGGCGCTTCCCGGCAAGTCGCTCATCCGCTCATGTTCGGCGGCAATGTCTCGCGCCACCGTCACACCGACCTGGGGAATGCCGATGGCATACAGCCAGCGATCCAGCGGCAGAGTCCGCGCGGCGACAACCGCCTCAACGAGATTTTGCGCATTCTTGCCAAACCGACGCGGTGCACCCTCCTCCCCGACATTGAGCGCGGCAAGTTCATCCGCCTTCAGCGAAAAGAGATCGAGCGGATCGTGCACAAGCCCACGCGCCACGAGCACATCCGCAATCTTCCCGCCGAGGGCCTTGATGTCCAGTGCATTGCGTTCGGCGAAGTGTTCCAATCGCCGCTGCAACTGGGCCGGGCACAGCGGATTGACGCACCGCACCGCCACCTCGTCGGCGAGATGCTCGACCTTTCCGCCGCAGACGGGGCAGGCGGTCGGCATCTGAAAGGTCCGCTCGTCGCCCGTGCGTTTCTCGACAATCACCGAGTCCACCGCCGGAATCACGTCTCCGGCCTTGACGAGCCAAATGTGGTCGCCGATGCGCACATCCTGCCGCGCCACCTGATCCGCATTGTGGAGCGTTGCCCGCGAAATGACGGAACCCGCAAGAGGCACAGGCTTCAGTTCCGCAACGGGCGTCAGGATGCCCGTGCGCCCAACCTGCACAGTGATGGACTCGACGACCGTCTCCACGCGTTCCGGCGCATACTTGTAGGCCCGCGCCCAGCGTGGCCCGTGCGCCGTCGCCCCCAGAACGGAATAGAACCGCCGCTCGTCAATCTTGAGGACGGCCCCGTCAATCTCAAATCGGAAGGTGTGCCGCAGTTTCTCCAGCTCGTCAATCGCGGCGAAGACCTCCCCAATTGTCCGACACGCCCGGCTCCATGGCGTCACGGGGAATCCCCAGCGACGGAAAGCCTCAATCATTTCGCCGTGCGTGGCGAACGACTCGCACCCGACGCCACCCGCATTGTAGATGACGACATCAAGCGGACGCGTCGCGACCTCCTTCGGGTCAAGTTGCTTCAGCGATCCAGCCGCGGCATTTCGCGGATTGGCGAACGGCTCGCGACCGGCCTCCTCCTCGCGCTCGTTCAGCTTGACGAAGCCCTCCCGCGTCATATAGACCTCGCCGCGCACCTCCAACGCCTCCGGGGCCTCCGGCGGCAGCACGAGCGGAATGGAGCGAATCGTGCGGACATTGACCGTGACATCATCACCCACGATGCCGTTGCCACGCGTTGCCGCCCGCACCAGTCGGCGGTTCTCGTAGAGAAGCGACATCGAGACTCCATCGACTTTCGGCTCAACACGGTAGGTAAAACCCTCAATCTCCTTTCTCACGAACGCGTCGAAATCGGAAAGCTCACCCTTTGAATGGGTCTTGTCGAGGGACTGCATGGGCGGATTGTGCCGAACCTGTGCGAAGCCGGCAATTGGTTCGCCCGACACGCGCTGCGTCGGCGAATCGGGCGAGAGAAACTGCGGATACTGCCGCTCAAGCGACAGCAGTTCCTCATAGAGGAGATCATAATCCCGATCGCCAATGACCGGCTTCGCCTCCACATAGTAGAGGTAGTCGTTGCGATTGATTTCCTTGCGAAGATAGTCGATGCGCCGTTCCGCTTCCGTCGTTGTCATGCCTGTATTATAGCATAAAGCAACGCGGCACTACTGGATGAGCGTCAGGACACCGAAGGCACTCGGTGCCCAGGCGGGCGACAGCCCCATACCCCAGTTGATTTCGCCAAACGACCCGTCCTCATCGAGGTCGGTCAGACGCAGGGAAAGCCCGAGCCGTGCACCCAGTTCGGGCGAAAAGCCGGGAATCTCGCTCCACGGGATGCGCAGTTCGTACGTGCAGACATCGCCGTCCTGCCGAATGGCGATCTCGTAGTTCGAGGAGTCCTTGGCAAGCTGTCCGCTCTTGAGTCCGCCCGAATGGGCACCGGGACGATAAAGCGTGTACTTGCCCGAGCCACTGCCCGGATGGGCGGTCGAGAGATACCATTCGACGGCGCGTCCGTCCGTGCCCGGTACGCGGTTGCCCGGATGCAAGGCGAGGGTAATTGCATCACCCTTGTTGGCATCGCCGTCCTTTCGGACAACATGGCTGTTGTCCTTCACCCGTGCGGAAAAATAGAGCGAGTCCTTGTCCCACGCGAAGTAGGCGACACCCGACAGATTCTGGGGTGTCCATTTGTAGTTCGCCCCCGGTTTCACCTGGTTCTCGCAGAGAAGCGGAATCGTGCAGGTCGCCTCCTCCCAATCCGAGAGATCGCCATCCACCGCAATCGGCTCCTTCACCTGGTCCGCCTCCGCCGCGAAATCCGTTCCGTCATAGACGGTGACGCGGATATTGCGGTAGAGGGCGAGCGACTTGCCGTCCGGGCCGGGCCGCCCCGTTCCCACGGGCGAGAAGGTCGCCTTCACGTCGTCCGGCTCGGTGGCGCGGCGCTTTGAGAGGAGCACCCAGCCCTTTGCCGTCTTCGGTGCGGTGAAGACCCCGAGCATGTGGCTCTCCTTGTAGGAGCCGTCCTTCTTCGTCACGCCGAGGTTGGAGCCGCAGTACATCATGTCGGGCCAGACCCAAGCCGTGTAGAGATACTCGCGTCCGGGAGCTGGCAGGGCAATCTGCTGGTTGACGCTCATGTAGCCCTTGGCGTTCTCGAACGCAAGGGCCTCGCCATCCATACCGGGATCGCTCGCCTTCACGCCCTTGGTCGCGGCGATATTCTTCAGCGCGGCGCGTCCATTGAAGTTCCAGCCCATCTTGCCGTCCGCAAAATCTCCGTTCGTCAGCAGGTTGCCGAGCAGGTCGGGGCGCACCGTCTCAAGCGTAAACTCCCGCTCGTAGGAGACGCTCGGGTTCTTCCACGTCATCAGCACCTTGCCGGACTTGACGCGTGAACCAAGCTTGCCCGCGTCAAATGTCAGGAACTGCGACTCGCCCGACTTGAGGGCAATCTTCTGCGCCGCGAGGGACTTGCCGCCCAGCGAAACCGAAACGCTCCCCGCGAGTGCCGTGGACAGGGGATTCCGGACACGGACATCCACGCGAGCCGCCGCCCCTGAGACGCATCGGACGCTCGGCTTCGGTGTCAGCGCATCCTGTCCGCCAATCGAAAGTGAACAGGTCGCCGCCAGCGGCTCCAGGTCAAAGCCCTCGACAATCACGGGAATCGGCTTTGCCGCGATGCGGATGAAGCCGCCCTCCGTCTTCGCCCTGCGCTCGTTGCCCTGGTAGTCCGTCACCCGAACCGCCGCGCTCCCGCCGACGGGCAACGACACATTGACCGGCTCGGCGGCGAGAATCTGCGCCGAGGCCGAGTAGTGCGATGGCTTCTCGCACCCCTCCGACTCGCTCATCACATAGGCCAAGCCTTTGCCGTCCGTCCGACGGAAGAGATAGACAATTGCGCCCGGCGACAGGTAGGCCGCGCCCACAGGAGTTGAACCGCCCAGTTTCGATGCAAAAACCGCGAGGGTCGCCAGCACAGGACGCGGCGTGTAGTCGTCGAGCAGGTATGTCCAGTTGCCCGGTGCATTTGCCTCGCCGCCGAAATAGGTCACGGCCTTCGCCCCCGCCACGAACTCGCCCGGCCACTGCCGCAGGAGGTACGAGCACTGCGTCACCGAGCAGTAGAGTTGCTCCAGGGGGGACATCTTCCAGACGGAAATGCCGCGTGCGGACTCGTTGTCCCACACTTCCTCGCATCCACCGGCCTTCGCATCGCGAATCGCTTCCGCCACGCTACCATACGATCCGTAGTGGACAGGCAGGACATCAATCGCATCCAGCACACCGCCGCGGATGACATCCAGCCGGTAGCTACGCGGCCAGAGTCCGCCCGCCATTTGGACACGGGCCGTTGGGTCGACTTCGCGCAGGACCTTCGTCCCGATGCGGCAGAACTTCACATAGTCCTCCACCGGGTGCTTCGTCTTGTCGCCTTGCGAAATCTCGTTCAGCCATTCAAAGCCCCAGACCTTCCCCTTGCAGGCGGATGCAATCTGCCGAATGGACTCCTCCCACCCCTTCTCGTCAAATGGGAACGGACAGTAGCCCGGCGCATGCACATCATCCGGCATTGCCCATTCGGGCGCACCCGTCAGCAGAACCCATGGGCGGATGCCTTCCGCATTGAGGCTATCCAAAGTCTTGAGGAGCGGCTCCATCACATAAACGCCGCGTCGGGGGTTCAGATCCGCCCATCCCGTGAAGAGACGGCAATACCCAAAGCCAAGTTTTGCTGCGATTTGAGCCTGACGCGGATTGCGGATGTTCGTACAGGCAAGGGGCGGACGCGTGCCACCGAGCACCTTGCCCAGATTGGGAATGATTGCGAACGCCGCCGCATGGCGCACATCGTTTCCGTTCTTATCCGTCATCAGGGCCTCCAGCAACATTGTGCCGCGTCGATTGAGTTTCGGCAGCGGAATCTTGACGGAGGTACCGGGCGCACCGACGGTCAGCCGCCGCGTGAAGCATGCGACCTCGTTGCTCTCGCAGTCGTAAACCGTGAAGTCGACATCTTTCACCGTCTTCGGCGCGTCAATCGTCCCCCAGTGGAGGTTCACAACCGGCGTTTCGTCGTAGGTGTAGACCCCGCCCACCGCATCGGACTGCAGGCGGAAGCCCTTCGTGTCGGGCACAAGATCAGGTCCGCCCGTACGCACTTCCCACGGCCATTCCTTGCCGTCGCAACCGACGAACTTCGCACGGAAGGCCACCTGATTACGTTCGCCGAAACTGTTCTTGCCGGGTTCGCAGACGAACTCGATTGTCCCGTCCCCCGGCTTGATTTTCTTCGTCTGCCGCCAGAGTCCGTAGATGAAGATGTGCTGGCTCGACTTGTTCACAACTCCGTCCGGGTTGTCAATCCACGGTCCGAGAGGATCCATCATCAGCGTCGTTCCGTCCCCCCAGTCATCGGCCGCATCGAGATGATACCGGACTTTCACCGTGAACTTCTCGCCCGAACGAACTTCCTTCACATCGAGGGGAAGGAACTGAAGCCAGCTCTTCTTGAAGGTGACGGACGCGGGCCTTTCCCGTGCCACGGCGGCGGCCACCTCGGCGGCGGAAACGACGAGCGGAATCTGCGGCGGCCAGGCGTTCCAGCCCTTCTTGCTCCATTCGCCGTTCGGCGCGGCGAAGACAACCGGCACGAGCTTCGCAACGGTCGGACTGTTCTTCGCCGTGAAGGAGAAGACGGAGGTCTCGCCCACCGCCTTCGGTGCCTGCGCGGGCCGCCACTCGTAAATGCCGCCCCACGAATTCGGCTTCTTCACACAGTGTGCATGGACGGAAAGGTTTTCGCCGGCGGGCAACGACTTCTTCAGCGTGACGCGAATCTGATATCCCTGCCCCGCGCTCACGCTCTTCGGCGATTCCACCGTACACCAATCGAACTCCGTCTTTTGGTACTCGACGGGCTCCGTCGTCTGCGCGGCGGATGCGGAGGGGGAAACTCCGGCCCCCGACACCTTGATCTTCGCGGGCCACGCCGTCCACCACTTCTTGTTCCAGTCGCCGTTCGGCGCGGCGAACACGACCGGCACGAGCTGGCCGAGGTTCGGCTTCGCCTTCGCCGTGAACGCGAACACAGTCGCCTCGCCAACCGGCTTCGGGGTCTGCGCGGGCCGCCACTCAAAGAGTCCGCCCCACGAGCCGTCCGCCTTCGTGTGCTGCATGTGAACCGACAGGTTCTGCCCCTCGGGCAACGCCTTCTTCAGCGTCACCTTCACCCAGTACCCCTTGCCCGCCTCCACGCTCCCGGGTGTCTCAACCGTGCACCAGTCAAACTCCGTCTTCTGCATCCCCGAAGGTGCGGCGGAAGCACCACTGGCGGAGGCCGACGGCGCGGCAGTTCCGCCCGCACTCACCTTGATTTTCGCGGGCCATGCCGTCCACCCCTTCTTCTCCCACGCGCCGTTCGGCGCGGCAAATACGACCGGCACGAGCTGTCCGAGGTTCTCCTTCGCCTTCGCCGTGAAGGCGAAAATCGTCGCCTCGCCGACCGGCTTCGGGTTCTGCGCAGGCCGCCACTCAAAGAGTCCGCCCCACGAGCCGTCCGCCTTCGTGTGCTGCATGTGAACCGACAGGTTCTGCCCCTCGGGCAACGCCTTCTTCAGCGTCACCTTTACCCAATACCCCTTGCCCGCCTCCACGCTCTCGGGTGTCTCAACCGTGCACCAGTCGAACTCCGTCTTCACATTCGCCGCCTGCGCACGGCCAAGGCCCAGCAGGGCGACCGCCACAAGAACGGCCCGCCGAATCACTCCCTGTCCTTTCATTTTCATCTCCCTCCTTCGGATTAGCGGATAATCAGCCTGAAGCCAATCGTCTTCTGCGACTCGTAGCACCCAATGTCAATCGTCTTACCGACCACACGCGGCAATCCCTCGAAGTCAACGGACGAAAGCGACAGCCCCGCCGTCACACCCTTGTCCATCAGGAGACCGCCCACTTTTGGACGATAGTTGCCCGCCGCATAATTGGCGAACATCTCGTCCACCGTCCCCACGCGGCAGGTGCCGTTGATCGGCTCCGCGTCATCCGTCACGCAGTTGAGGAACGAGCTGGCATACGTGCCCGACCACGCATTGGTCGAAGCACCGCCCGTCGTACGCGTTCCGGCCATCACGCAATTGACCACACGCGCATCGCCATGCGAACTCCGAACGGCGGCGACAAGGCCCGTATGGCAGTTGTTCACAATCGTGCAATTGACGAGCGACCCCTGAAGGACGCGCACGACGCTCTTGTCTTTGGCCGCCGGGTATTGGTATGTTCCCTCCGCCGCGTTTCCGACAATCAGAGAATTGGCAACCGTACCCCGCGCGACATACGCGGCAATACCATCCGTTTCACTTCCCGCCTGCCATCCGAATGCGCAATCTTCAATCCTGCAATGTGTCACGAGGGCGTTCGCGTCGTTCAAGTAAACACCGCCGCCGCGTCCATTCCAAGAACGAACCATTCCCGACCTAATCCAGCAGTTGGAGACAACGCCGCCAGCCGCGCCAATGGAAATATTCCCCCCCTGAGAATAGGAGGTGCCCTTCTCAATCGTCAGGCCCGAAACGTGCGCACTTGCATTGCGCAGGATGAACACTCGATGATCCTTATCTTTTTCCTGCGCTTCCTTGACATTTCGAATCGTCACGTCCACCGGATTGCCCGTTGTGCCAACGACTGCAATCGCATTCGTCAGCGTCATTTCCTTCGTGATGGGATAGACCCCCGGGCGAACGAAGACCGTTCCACCCAATTCGCCGAACGTCGCGTCGAGATAATCAATCGCCGCTCCAACCGTCTGCTTTGGGTCAAACTCAGTAAAGCCCGCGTTTTCGTCCGAACCGTTCGGATCCACATAAAGCGTGTTGTTCGCCTGTGCCGGAACAAAGACGGCGCGCAGACTCTTCGGTCGGTCACACCGGACTGAAATTGTCGTCGCCGTCACATCGTCAAGCCCCCCGGTGTCGCCCTGCCAGGTGTGGAAGCGGAAGCCCGCGTTCGGAATCGCCCGAAGCGTGAGAAAACCGTTCTCCGCACACCACCCCTCGTCGGGGACGTTCACGTGCCCCTCGCCCGCCACCGCAACCTCAACCTTGTTTGAGACGACGAACTGCCACTCCCACATGCACACGCCGCCCGGATAGTCGAATTGCGCGACATTTTGCGTCCCCGAACCGAGCGCATTCCACTTCGTCGCATCGGCGACATCTCGTTGGGAGGCGCGCCAACCAACGCACCCGGCGATCTGCTTTCCCTCCGTCAGCACAATCGGCGTTTCGATTGAGAGGTTGCAGACCTGCCCACTTTCCACCTCCATGATTCCGTAGGCGGGCGTGGGTTCGCCGTACTTCTCCGGCGTTCCCGTCACAAGCAGAACATTCCTGTCGATGGAGAACAGTTCCAGTTCCTGGATGACGATGTAGCCATCGCCACTCTGCGGACTCACCAGACGAAGACGGTAGAACTTGTAGGCCGTCAGGTTGGGGAACTCAAAGTACCGCGCCTCAAGTCCGTCCCACTTCTCCGTCTCGTTTTCCGAATCGAGAACCTCCCACGAACCGTCCGCTCCCGTCTGCGATCCTTCAAGGTGGAACGCCTTGGGAGATCGCTCCTCGGGGGAATGTCCATCCTTGTGCTGGTTGTAGATCCGGTAAGCGTTCACGACCTGCGGGGTCTTGAATTCGTAGACGACCCACACCGGTTTCGCGTTGCCGCCAAAGCGATGGCCGTTATCAATGCCGGTCGTCGACGTCGGCACGTCACCAATGATGTCAAACGCCATTGCGCCGTTGCTATTGTTGAGGTTGTCGTTTCCCGTGATGCTGGCGCGATTCTCAAGATCATCCGTCAAGTCGACGAGTGTCACACCAACCGGTTCCGTCGTTCGGGCGGCAAAAACGCTTCCGCACACGGCTGCGAAGGCCATGCCCGATGCAATTACCCGACAAGTCAATCTGATAGAGATTCTCATGTGCATACCTTTCGTTTACTCTTCACCTGGCCGTTCCCAAGTTCAATTGAATTATAGCCCATTTTCCCCTTCCCTCGCAAGAGTAAATATGCGACGCGATACGATTGCACTTTCGCGACACATGTGCATGGGTCGTGCAACCCAATCGTCATCTCCAAGGCATAAAAGAAGGCGCGGCGGACAGGCAAAACGCCATCCGCCGCGTCTCTCACGAACGGGACTCATCGCCCCGCGTCGATTACTTCATCATCAAGTCGGCGAGAAGCTTCGCGAAACGGGCACCGTCCTCAACGGGCGAACCCTCCGCAATCAGTGCCGCGTCATAGAGCAGTGCCACGGCATCGGCAAACGCCGAACCCGACAGCCCCTTAATCTTCGCCACGAGCGGATGCGTTGCGTTGATTTCGAGGATGCGCTTCTCTTCCGGCACATTCTCCTTCATCGCTCGCATCATGCGCACCATGGACGGCGGGAGGGCGTTCTCCTTCGCAACCAAGCAGCAGGGCGAATCG
This sequence comes from Verrucomicrobiota bacterium, assembly GCA_050874585.1. Classification (GTDB taxonomy): domain Bacteria; phylum Verrucomicrobiota; class Kiritimatiellia; order RFP12; family UBA1067; genus UBA1067. The sequence goes on from JBNMKZ010000008.1 coordinate 9,884, forward strand.
GTCAGGCGCGTCGAAACGCGCACGTCGGAGACCTTGGACTCCAGCTCCTTCTTGACGGACTCCAGGAACGGCTTCAATTCCGCCGCAGCCTTCCCGATCGCCTCCTTCTCGGCCTTCTGTTCTTCTTCGCTACCGAAGGTGACATCACCCTTCGCAATGTCGACGAACTTCTTGCCGTCGAACTCGCGGAGCGATTCGGTCAGGAACTCGTCAACCGGGTCGACGAAGAGGAGCACGTCGCACCCGTGCTTGCGGGCGGCCTCCAACTGCGGGGCCTTGCGGGCATCTTCCTCCCGTTCGGCCACGAGGTAATAGATGTCCTTCTGATCCGTCGCCATGTCCTTGACGTAATCCTCAAGGAAAACCGTCTTGCCAACATCGCCGCGTGCAGTCGGGTACTTGATGAGTTTCTTGATGCGATCCGCGTTGGCGTAGTCCGTATGGACACCTTCCTTCAGCACCGTGCCGAAGGCCCGCCAGAACTCGTCGTAACGCTTGGCGTCCTTCTTGAGCGTCTCAAGCGTCGAGAGAATCTTCGACGTGACCGCACTCTTGATCTTGGCGATGATGGCATCGTCCTGAAGCATCTCGCGGGAGACGTTCAGCGGCAGGTCGGCGCTGTCCACGACACCCTTCACGAAGCGAAGCCAGTTCGGCAGAAGCATCTCGATGTCATCGCCGATGAAGACATTGCGCACATAGAGCGAAAGCCCACGCTTCTGCTGGGGCATGAAGAGTTCCATCGTCGCCTTCTTCGGAATGAAGAGCAGGGCCTTGAACTCCACCTGTCCCTCGCCGGAAAACGGAATCGTCTCAAACGGCTCGTCCCAGTCGTGCGTCAGGTGCTTGTAGAACTCGTCATATTCCTCCTTCTTCACGTCCTTCTTCGGGCGCTTCCAGAGGGCGGTCATCGTGTTGAGCGGCTTCTTCTCGTCCTCCTCACGACGCTTGCGATCCTCGTCCTTCGCATCCGCCGGAACGTCAATCTGGCGGAACGTAATGGGATAGGCGATGAAATCGGAGTATTTCTTCACGAGCTCGCCAATCCGCCACTTGTCGAGGTACTCGACCTGGTCGTCGCGCAGGTGGAGCATGACGCTCGTGCCGTACTCGTCCCGCGTCGAATCGGCGATTGTGTAGTCGCCACCCATGTCGGACTCCCACTGGAACGCGGCATCCTGCCCGCGCTTCTTCGAGACAACGCGCACCCGGTCGGCCACCATGAATGCCGCGTAGAAGCCAACGCCGAACTGGCCAATCAGTTCGGGAAGGTTTTCGCCACCCTTCTCCTTCAGGGCCTGACGGAACGCCTTCGTGCCCGAACTGGCAATCGTCCCGAGGTTCTTCTCAAGATCCGCCGCGTCCATGCCCGTGCCGTTATCGGCAATCATGAGCGTCTTGGCGGACTTGTCGACCGCGATTTCAATCTTCCAGGTGGGATTGTCCGCCACAAGCGACTTGTCGGTCAACCCGAGGAACTTGGCGCGGTCAATCGCGTCGGACGCATTGGAAATCAGTTCACGAAGGAAGATTTCCTTCTTTGAATACAACGAATTGACAACGAGATCGAGCATTTCTGCAATCTCGGCCTTGAATGCATGAGTCTTCGTTTCCATAGTGGTTGGTATTATATCACAAACCGCAAGCTCGGGGGCTTGCGCGGCGGCTCGCCCGATCCGGACAGGCCGACCACAGGCACCACGCGGCAGAATGGTCTTGCCGGCCTGCCGTCCGACAGGCCATCGAAACTGCCGCGCTTGCGCCTACACAACGCCTACAAAATGATGCGCACGACAAGTCCGACTCGTGCGCATCCCAGACATCTGTCATGCGCACCACACAACGCCGCGATGCGCACGACGGCGCGTCACTCGATGCGCAAGGCGCGAAGGCGCACCCCGGCACGCTGGGAGCCAAACGGCCTGAACTGCAAGTTGATGCGGGTAATCGCAACCGCGTCACTTGCGACGAGCCTCCTCAACGGAATACGAATCGCCTGCCAAGTCGTCGGGTCCGCGTCGACTTGCGCCCCCCGATAGGCCACATACGCGCCCGACTTCTCTTCACCGTCCGCCGTCCGATAGCCGAACAGGAACTGCGGAGTCGCTGCAGGCTGCGTGGCCGCTCCGGCGGATGTCTCGCCCAAGTTGACTTCCACGACAAAGCTGCGGTTCGTCACATCGTCCGCCGTCAGAGGAATCGCCTGGCGCAAGGCGGACGTGTTGCCCGCCCAGTCGGAGGAGGCATCCGAGACCAGGACATCCACGACCCCGTCCTTCACCACCGTCTTGATTCCGCCCCAATTGACAAAATTCAGGTTATCCTCCGCAAAACCCGCAACGAACGGGTTCTCCGACGGCATCTCAAGCGACAGCGCGGCAATCATCACGCCCTTCGTCTTCTCTTCAAACGAGACCGAGGCGATGGACTTGCCGGATTGCGGATTGCCGCGCCGCGCCATCCAAAGCGTCTTCCCGGCATGATTGCGCCAGCCGACCAACTGGCGGTCATTCGGCTCTGCAAAATCAAGCGCGGCAGAAGTTCCGTCCGCATAGTTCAGGCGGACGGTGAAAAGCGATCCCTTCGCTCCATCGGGAACCGCATAGAGGACATGGACGGCATTCGCCTTGCCCTCGCTCGGGACAGTGATTGCGCCCCGGTCAAGGCCGATGCCCGAGCGTCCGTCATTCTGGTCAATGCGAATGAACTCGAACGGAATGCCCTCGCAGACCTGACGACCCCATGGAATCTTCCCGAAGACGTCCTCCAATGCCACATTGGCTGCGCGGCTCAAATCCACGAGCCGCACGCTTGCCGAATCGACCCAATAGGCATCCGTCGAGGCATCGGGACGATTCGCGGCAATCCAGTCCGAAAGTCCGGCGAGGAACTTTGCGGGGGATTCCGGCTCCTGGGCGAGGCGACGGGGCGATCCGCGCAGGACAACCGGCTCAAAGGGCAGCAACTTCACCAGCAATTCGCCCGCATCCGTCCGCGTCACGCCCATGCGGGTCGAGACATCCACCCATCCCCGGCAGTCCGCACCGACGCTCTGCGGCTTCAGGCGAATGGCGCGCGGCGCAAGGCCATGGTTGATGAGGATGAAGCCGGCGCCCCGCGCATTCCGCGCCGCCGCGCACTCGACATCGGGCAACTCCTCCCCGCTCCGGGCATCCGTAATGAGGCAGGATGGGACAATGCCAAGCCCTTCGGCGACCCGGCGGTAATAGACGGCCGCCTCACGCGCCGCCAGGCGACGGGGAAGGTGGATGAGATGACCGCGTCCAAGCGGCTGGTCCCGTCCCGTCACAAAGGCGGACGAATTCTTCTCGCCCCATTCCGTCAGGTCCAGCTTGTTCTCGACGGTCAGGAGCGTACCGCCCTTCTCCACCCAGCGGCGCAGGCGGTCGTTCGTTTCGGGGAGCGTCGCGTCCACGCCTGCCGCGACAAGGAGTTTGACATTCTTCAGGTGCCGCGCATCGAGCTGTTCCTCATAAACGACCTTAATCGGCAGTCGGGCGGCCAGCAGAGCCAGCACCGCCTCACGCGTGTAGGTTGCGTTCGGGTGCTTTTCCGCACGATCGAGGCGTTCCGTCGGCTGGGAGATAAGGACGGCAATCGAATTCGTCAGGCCGCGAAAACGCGGCGTAAAGAGATCGTTCACGAGGGCAACGTCCCGCGCCGCATCCTTGATGCCGGCAAAGGCCTTCGGCTTGACCGCCGCCGGATTGAGACATTCATAGGGCAGGACTTCGGCCAAAATCTGCGGTCCGTTCGGCTTCTTCCAGGTCCCATCCCTGCGTGAACGCCGCCCCCACTTAAAGTAGTAGAAACCATTGATGCCGCGAGCATACTCCTGAAGAATCGCCGCACGGTGATAGGAGCGCGTCGCCCCGAGATAGGTCTCGCCATCCACAATTGGACGATTCCCGGCAATGGCGAGACAGGCCAGCACCTCATAGGGGCCGCCTCCACCTGTCGGGGTCATGACAATGTCCGTCGTCTCGTTGGCGAGAAGTGGATTCACGAAGCCGAAGCCAATGCCCAGCGGCTGGAAGCAGGTCCGCGCCTCGGGGTCGACCTCACGGAGGGCCTCCTTGCCGCGTTTCATGCCTCGGGCGAAGATCCGCTCATTGAACTTGATGCGGGCGACTTTCCGTGCCGCCGGCGGGGCATCCGCCGGGATGGACGCGGCAAATTTCTCAAACAGCTTGTCCGCAAGAGGCGTGTCGTCCTCGTACGTCGGCTCATTGAAAAGCTCGTAAACCATCGGCTTCACGCCATGCTCACGCAGTTCCTTCGCGCCACTCTGCCACATCTCCTTATAGAGGGTAAAGCCCTCTTCCGAAATCAGCGAATAGGGCATAAAGTGGCAGGAACCGTGCGAAAAGGCATCCTTTGACGGTGGACGGCTGGGGTCGTAGGTCAATCCGCCATGCGACCAACCGGCGCACGTGAAGTCAACGAAGACCGGGAGTCCGCACTTGTAGTAGCCGTCGGCACACGCCCAGTCCAACTGCGCCCCGGCCTGCCAGAACCACCTCTCGGGACGATACTTGCGCAACCACGAGACGGAGACCTCACCGCCGGAGGCATTGAACCCAAGGCGATCGAACTGCTCACGGGTCGGCGGCTTCTCGTAAAGCCACTCCCAACCGGGAATGTTCATGAAAAACGGCTCATATTCACTCAGACTGGGCACACCGTAGATGATGTTGCCGAACAGGAAAAGCGGCCGTCCGTCCTTCTGAAAACCTCCGCCCGCCGAAAAGGTCACGGACTCATCCTTCGACACCTGCGCCTGCGCGGCACCAGACACCGACAAAACTGAGAAGGATGAGAGAAAAAGAAGCAAAACGCATAGAAAGCGCCCCATTCCAAGATTGCCATTCGTCTTTCGCATGGGTGGAAGTATACCATACCCCTTCTCAAGGGGTCAAGGGTGCCCGCACGCAGAAAAGCAAGCTGTTGATGCGTATGGGGGCTTGCTTCCGCCAACCGAACGGGGGCGGGTAGAATATGGTATAATAAGCCCAATGCAGATGCCTGAATACAAGATTGGACGAACCGTATTCGGAAGCGAGGCCTCCATTGCCGCCGCCTACGAATCGTTTCGTGAACAGGAAATTGACGAGATTCGCCTTGCCGACAACCGCGCTTCGCCTTTCCCCGCCAAGCGCATCACACTGGCCGGCGAAGCCTCCGTTGCCGGTGTCGGCACCTTCAAGGGCAGCGAGAAACAGGTCCTGACATTCGCGCCAAGCGAGCGTCCCGGCTGGTGGATTCGCCGCATGGACCATCCCGAGCAACTGGATACCCAGGTGGACATCTCCAACCTCTGGACGAGCGCACAGAACCTCGTGCTCCGCTCGGGCAGTCCGCACAACTACCTGCGCATGGTCGAGCACATCATCGCCCTCAAGGCCGGTCTCGGGCTGGACGACATCCTGCTGAAGGTCAAGAGCGGCGACCCGCCCCTCTTCGACCAGTCCTCGTTGCCGCTCATCAAGGCCGTCGACCACGCAAAGACGATTGCTCGTGAAACTGCCGCGACCTATGTCACGGTCAAGGAGCCTGTCGCCTTCGGCGGAAAACGCGGCGATTTTCTGCTCTTTTTCCCAGCCAAGGAGGGCGAACGCAATCTCCGAATCGACTGCGCCATCTCCTGGAACACCGTCATCGGCAAGCAGCGCGTCCTTTTTGACGTGACGCCCGAGACCTTCCGTTATGCCGCGCTCGCCCGGACGAATGCCACGCACCGCCAGTACGTGCTCGCCAAGACCGTCGGCAAACTTTTTGCCGCGACGCGGAACTGGGGCTACAACGAGAAGAACATCCTCATTCACGGCCCGCGCAAGTTCTATACGGAGCCGCGCTTCCCCGTCAACGGCAAGTTCCTCGAACCCGTCTGGCATCGGGCGACGCTGGATCTCATGGCCGCGCTCTCGCTGACTGGCGCGGACCGCTTTGTCGGCACGGTCGTCAGCTACCGCGCAGGGCACACCCTTGATTGCGACGCCATTCGCGCCCTCTACAGAAACAACCTGATATGCTCAATCTGAAACTTACGCGCCCACTCATCGTCTTCGACATCGAGTCGACCGGGACATCCCCGCGCCGCGATCGCATCATCGAACTCGCGGCCATCAAGGTCATGCCCGACGGAACCGAAGTCCCGATGTGCTGGCTCCTGAACCCGACCATCCCGATTCCGCCCGAGACGACGGCCATTCACGGCATCACGAACGAACTCGTGAAGGACTGCCCGACATTTGCGGATATGTCGAAATGGATTTTCGACTACTTCAAGGACTGCGACCTCTCGGGCTTCAACTCGGACCGCTTTGACATTCCGATCCTTGAGGAGGAGTTCGCCCGGTGCGGACTGAACTTCGCCTCCTCCACACGCAAGCACGTCGACGTGCAGCGCATCTATCACCGCAAGGAACCGCGCGACCTCACCTCTGCCGTCAAGTTCTACTGCAACCGCCCCCACACGGGCGCACATGGTGCCGAGGCGGATACACGTGCCACGCTGGACGTGCTGAAGGCGCAACTTGAAAAGTACGACGACCTGCCGAAGTCGGTGGACGAGATGGACGAATACCTCGTGCCGCATGATCCGCTGAACGCCGATCGCCAGGGCATGCTGCGCTGGAAGGACGGGGAACTCTGCATCAACTTCGGCAAGAAGAAAGGCGAACCCCTTCGGCGCATGATGCTGAACGAGCCAGGCTACCTGCGTTGGATTGTCAAGGGCGACTTCGACACCGACGTGCGGATGATTGTGCAGGATCTCGTCGAGAACGGACGGCTTCCGCCCATTCCTCCCGAGGCACGAAAGCCGACCACGCCATCCAAGTGAGAGGGAAGTGCCGCCGGATTCCGGCGGCACTTTGACTTCACCCACCTTTCTATCGCGGCAGTTTTCGCCTGAACCTATTGCCGCGCCGAGAAAACCGGGGAGCGACATTTCCCATAAAATTGGGGCTTTTCCACATTCCCCCCTTGCCAAAACCCGAAAAACTTGGTACATTATGCACCAAACACAAGGGAAGTGTTCTCTTGTGATACAAAAAGGATCAAGAACAATGGCTAAGTGTAAGAAAGAAGTCCCGACCACCAAGAGTGGTATTATGGCCGCGCTCGCCGAGGCCGCTGGCATCACCAAGGCCCAGGCCGTGACAGCCTATGAGACGCTCATCGGTCTCGCCTACGAGGGTGCTCGTGCGAACGAGAAGGGTTGGGTCATTCCTGGCCTTGGCAAGCTCCTCATCAAGAAGCAGGGTGCGCGTAAGGTTCGCAATCCGCAGACGGGCGAGGAAATCAAGAAGCCCGCGTGCAAGGTCGCGAAGTTCCGTCTCGCGAAGGCCGCGAAGGACGCCCTTGTTCCGCCGAAGGCCGCGAAGAAGTAATTCGCCTTTGAGCACGAGAACTGGCGCGGACTCCAAGGGGGTGCGCGCCAGTTTTTTATTGCCCAACCTACCATGAGACGGCCCAACTATCAATGATGGACACTCATCCTCACGCTCAAGATTTAATCGCCCCTTTCCATCCGCGACCAATGACGAGAGGCAACAGCCAAATCCAATGAGGCGCAAAGATCCAAGGTTCAGACATACCCCAGCCGATGGCAAAGTGAATGCCAACATCCACTGCAAGATATGAAGCATACGTAATTACCAATGGGTATTGGCGGGAACGAATTAACTTAGAGAGGCCAAAAAGTGCCGCAGGATAAACAAGGCAAGCCTGAACAAGCCCTACCGGACGGATAAAAAAGCCATAGAATTCGGTGGCAATATGACGATTTTCCGGAATCCAAGAGAGCGTTGCGGTAATCCCAGACCCAATGCCGCGACCTGTTAGATAGGCACGAACAGCAAACGAACCAACCCCCAGGAGCACAAAACAAACTGCGGCACCCACAATCTTCGCAATCTTTTTCCAATCACCACAAGTCGCCACATAAGCCAAAATGGGCTTGACTCCATTCGTCAGCGTAATCAATCCATTCAATACGGCCAAGACGCACACCATGACTGGAAAGGCATAATGTCCCCAGCGTTCCGTCACATATCGTCCATCTGTCATCGTATAAATACTTCCGACAAGTACGAACTGCGCCAGCGGAAAACTCTCCGGAATCCCTGCGATGAGCCAAGTAGTTGGAAAACTCAGCCAAACGATGAACCCAATCCAGCCCGCCATTCGCCAGATGAGCCAAGCTGTCGCCGTCGCAACCGCCGGCATCACAAGGAGATAGGCTTCATTCCAAATATGCTGCAACACAACCAAGGGCGAGGCAACGATCCCGAGTCCCGGGTGACGAAATCCAAAGTAGCCAATCCACCGCCAGTCACTAATCTGCTCGACAAAGGCCCGATAATCCCAACCCCAGACTTCATCCAGCCTATGTGCGTTCACATACCCACGTAGCACCACGGCAAAAGCCACAAATGCCGCGTAGATACCAATCCAAACAGCCGCCATCCAATGGAATTGTCGCTTCTGATACATGAATCAATAACTCATTTCAGAATTGCCAAATTTGGATAACACTGGAAATAATAAAGAAGCCATGAAGAATTTTATATCTGCGGAATAGTCTCTCGCAGGGCTTCACAAAGGCTCTCGACGCACCCGCTTCGAAAGAGCCTAATAGTTCCTGGGTACCGATTCGCAACAGCGACAACTCCCGGATTATCGCTCGCCACGATCGGTCTTCCCAATTGTAAGTATTCAAATAATTTGAGCGGATAATTCCATTTCAAACTCGGAACCGATAGGTAAGGAACAAGCAAGGCGCGGCATTCCCGTAGCCGCGCAAACGCCTCTTGTTGGGTCAAGCGACCCGCAAAGGTCACGGCCTCGCTTACCTTCACCGACGGTGGATTGCCAATCCAAAGACAACTCACGCCACCCATTCGCCGTAGGGCTTCCGACACCAGAGGTCCACCCTTAGCCCAAGTCCAATTGCTCAAGACACCAATATCATACCTGAGACAAGGCGAATTTTCAATTTTAGTTGGACAAAGATCCCTAAACGCGTCCTGCATTCGAAGTTCAACCTGTCCCGGAGAAGGATGATACCCTATCTCCTCCAGAAGACCTGGATGAATGTTAAGAACAATTCGATCTGCCGACAGAGCCAATCGCCGCCACATCCAATCAATCAATCGGCGCAACCACCGATAATGGTCGCGATACCCGAGACTTGGAGGATCCCAGAGAAACATCGTCCATGCGCACCCCTTGCGATGTTTCAACTGACGCGCCAAGAAAAGACAAGGAAAGTCAAATCCGGTGAAAAGTACCGTATCCTTGTCAACAATCCTCTCCAACAAATGAAAAAGAGACCCAAAAGAATGATAGTAAACAATGCGAGAACAGCGCACGGCAATCGAATCCGGCACCTGGGAATCAGCAGGCACACACAAGGTTGTCTTATAGGAAGAAACAACCTCAAGTGGCTTCAGATAGACATTCGCATGAGGTGTAATCCAACTTGCAGACAAGTTGCTTCGTGTAATATAGACCGCCCGACGGTTCATCGTATACCCTTTACATTCGGCCAGCTTGGATTCTTCCCATAACGTCCACCCCGCGTCAATAGATTCCAGATAGCATTGAACGGCGGGCACCCCCACCATCTCATTCGATAGAATAGGGTCACTTCCAGTTTTCGCAAAACACTTGCCCGAATATTTGGCACGAGCAACCCATTCGGCAACAGCGTCTGAGTCGCGTCAATACAATGCGGCGCAAAGGAACGCAGGCCATTTTCCGCCAAATTCTGCCGCGCTGCGTCGCCCGAGCACACAGTTCGCCGCCCTCCTGCAATATGCCCATAATCATGAAACTGATGCTCCACCCGAACGAAATAACTCGCATCAATAACAGGGACTCGTTTCCGCAGGCAATAGGCAACCAGTGCACTGTCGCAGTAGGATCGACCCATCACAACGGGCGGCAAATCGCGAAATAGACCTCGTCGGAACAAAAAATAATCCATTCCGCATGGTCGGTGCAAACATTTTTCGCCATCCTTCGTGCGATCAATACGCTGCCCTGTCAGCAAAAAATCCCCCTGTGGCATCGCTTCACACACTTTCAGAAGCGAACCGTCAAACAGAAGATCGCCATTCGAATAAAGGAACAATTCCGATTCCGTATGCGTGAACAACCATTTCACCATCGCATTAAATGTGGGGACGCGTCCATTTCCCGGCAGAACCACCGTCCGCACATCTAATCCCAAGTCTTCCGCCCCACACGCGGATGTCTCAAAATTCAAGATCTCAACGCCGGGGAAGAACTCCCGCCAATTTGCAAGGGCCTTTCGTTGGACATCCCCAGCAACCCCCATTGGCGGTTTAAGTGATGTGAAGATGACAAGCCTCATCATTCAATTCTCCCCGAGGGGTTCATCCCTGACTGGACGACGGAAAATCTGCACACGAACAAACTCCAACAAGAGAATCGCCGCCGCCCTCGGCACACACCACATGTTGCGCCTAAAAGTGCGACGGCCGCCTGACACGAGCCGCCAAAGCCAACAAAGCCCCGCCCGATGAATCCATTCGGGCACCTGCGGAACACGCCCCGTATAAAAATCAAAAACCGCACCGACAGGTAACAGCACGGGGACGCCAAGCTCGTGCAGATGCCGCGCACACCACTTCTCCTGCTTCGGGCTACCCAATGCCACCCACATGAAGTCCGGTTTGGCGGATGAAATCAACTCCTTCTGCCGCGCCCACTCTTCGGGTGTCACTTCCCCAAATGGCGGCGTATAGGCTCCTACAATCTGCGCCCCCGGAAATTGCCCTCGCATCTTCTCGGCCAATTCTGCCGCGACACCGGGTCCTGCACCATAAAAGAAGTGCCGCCAGCCTCGTTTCACACCAAAGGAAAGTGCCTTGGGGAATACATGTGGTCCTATCACTCGTTCCGGCAAGCGTCCACCGCAAATCCGTGCCAGCATTTTCGTCACTTGCCCGTCCGCCAAGACAGCATCCGCCCGCCTGTAGGCAAGGGCAAGTTCTTCTTCCTGCCAACCATGCGCAAGACCATTCGCATCGCAAAAACACGCAAAATGCACGCGCCCATCCTGTCGCCATTCATCCATTGCCGCCAGCAACTCTTCGTAGGTGCACGCAGCGACATCCCATTTATGTAAAGTTATCTTCTTCATCTTACCACTCTTCCTTCTTGATGCGGTGCTACTCTTTAACAATAATCCGCCACGACCCTCGCGTTCCACCGACCCGCTCGACGATTTCCTTAGCCTTCAGGGCGGAAAATTGCTTATCAAGCGTATTTTTCCTGATTCCGAGCGATTCCGCCATCTTCCGAATGGAAATCTTCGGATCTCGCTTCAGAATTTCACAAATCCGCCGTTGTTCACCTGGCAGGGAGCCCAATGCATTGTCCCCCCTATTGTCCCCCCTATTGTCCGTAGCCTCCGAAACCGCCGCCCGACGTCTGATGACCAAGCGAATGGCATTTCCAAAATCGGCGACCTCCAATGTACCAAGCCCCGCCTCTCTGACTGCCCGCTGAACACGCAACAGCCCACTCCCCCAGTTCTCGATGAAAAACATATAGGCAAAAACTGCCGCGATGACCTTGTTTCGACATTCCGAATGGCCGACAATCACCTCGTTCGGAACGCGCTTGAACTCAAGTTCGGCCGTTTCACCGCGTCGGATATCGTCAATCAGCATGACACACCCCCGTCTTTTTGCGCAAAACCAACACATCCAAACGGCGCATTCTGCCGCGCAACAAACTCATTGAGCGAAAGCGCCACCACATCAAGGCCAATCGCCAAAAATTGCGCCATTGCACGCAGAAGCGCGGCAGAAATCTTCCTTTCACCAACTTTCACGCACTTATTATACACTAATCCGCGAAACCTCACAATCGCGAATTTTTGAGAATCCTAAAGTTCAAGTTTAGAATCCTCAAAATCAACCGTCTTCACGACTTCCTTCTTTTCAATCAGCACCCGACTGAGTAGCCGTACTGCCCACGAAACGAAATCACACGACACGTCAAATTCTATTCAAATGTGAATAGCTCAAGTTTGAATAGGTTTTGATTCGGCCGGTAGACAAGTTGTGCACTCCTCGCGAGTCCGCAGGCCTCTCTGATTGTAGAAACAATTAAACTTCCGCAAAAAGAGTTACTCCCGCCAATCATCCGTTATCAACACGATTAGCCCTTTCATGCACCCATAAGGATGTCTGGCTCAAGCAAGAATGGAATGACTCCAACAAAGACAACACCTTCCGCATTTTGCCAAAGTCGCTCGTTCCCTCCCGTGATGACGATGCGGCGAAAGAAGTCATCCGCCTTTCTAAACGGACGAATTTCACTCGCAAGTTTCCCATGGTCATCAATGTTTAAGGCTGACTGAATGTAGACACGTCTGAACCCGCTATTAACGACAAAATCAATCTCAAGTTCCTTGCGGACGCTCTTCCCCTTCTCGTCTTTCTCCACTGTCTGCACAACACCAACATCAACGCTGTACCCACGACGCAGCAATTCGCAATAAATCACATTCTCCATCAAATGAGTCCGCTCAATTTGCCGAAAATTGAGTCTCGCGTTTCGCAGCCCCGTGTCAACGCAATAGTACTTGGCCGCACCTTCGAGATACTTTCGCCCCTTCACATCATAACGCAAGGTTTTCTCAAATAAGAAAGAACGGCACAGAATCTCCAGATAACGCGCAACGGTCTGCGGACAAGCCGACAATGCCGCCGTTGTTGTCAGAGTATCCGAAATGCGCTTGGCATTGGTCAACCCACCGATGGCAGTTGAAATGACATCACAAACGGCACCAAGGGCCACTTCGTTCTTTAACGAATACCGCTCCACAATATCCGCGAAATAGACGCGCCCAAACAAACTTTTGAGATAAGATTCACGCGAACGCTGGTCGGGCGACAAAACTGCCAATGGCATCCCGCCCCAGACAAGATAATCCTCCCACGCATCGGACTTTTCCTTTCCGCCAATCTGGTAATACTCCGCAAACGAAAGTGGCCACAGGCGAATCACGGTACCCCGATCTCGGAAATTCGTCGCAATATCTTCGGACAGCATTTCCGAATTGGAACCCGTCACATAGACATCCGCCTTTTTCATCAATGTCGTCAGAACATCATAAAATGTTACGCCATCTCCCTCAAGCGGCTTGCACTCTTGAATCTCATCAATAAGTACGTACATCTGTCGCCCATCAGAAAGCAACCGTTCCTTGACATATAACGAAAGCGCACGCGGATTGCGCAGAAATTCAAATTCGTCCTCATCAAGCCGAACCTCAATAATCTGCTCGTCGGCAACGCCCGCTTCGCGCAGATAGTCCCGGAAGATATTGAAGAGAAAGTAACTCTTTCCACAACGCCGAATGCCAGTAATCACCTTCACAAGGCCATTCAGCATAAATTTTCTAATCTGGTCAAGATAGAACTTTCTTTCGATTCTCATTCTTAAATATTCCGTAGAAATCTACAAAACATTCAAATGACACCACATCTCATCGCCTCCCGTCAACCCCGCCACACCAAGCATAGACACTCCCAACTAACGAAACATGGATATTATGCCATATTTAGCGCATCAGAAACGAAAGAATCAAAGATTATTTATCGAAATTGAATAATTATTCACCCACCATTAGCCTTCATGCGTTTTTCCCGTCGCCTCAAGACCTGTGCCGTCCGACCCGACACCCCCACCTGCGTCAAAATAAGCACGCCAGCCATTCTTATTCCTCCATTTTTGTCGAAATAAGAAAAAAACGGTCTCCGCAAATGCTTATTTCAACACGCGGCCGATCTCACTGCGGCAAAATGAAAAACAAAAACCTCTCGCGCCAGCAAAAGCACATTCAGCGAAAGAAGCGTCTCTTCATTTTGCTGCGCTCAGGCTCTTGTGGCTCGCATATCACCGCGCCTCGCCCTGCGCCGTCCGCGCCGTCGCCCACGCGGGATTCTGCACCCAGCACTCCACTCGTGGGCACGGCTCATCCGCGAATGTCCCTCGCGAATCGGCTTCCTCATGAGAAAATCTGCAAATATCCGCTGCTGACGAACCATCATCAGCGTCTTCGGCCCCTTCAGTCCGTTGCCCTCGTGGCCGTACTTACGCACACGCTTCAACTCGCAGAAAAAGCGGAAATTGGCTGTCCGGGGGGCCTGCGCGAGACGAAGGTCTGGCCAACTCTCCACTATAGCCAAGACGACAGATTGCGTTTCCACATCTGAACCTGCGGAAACGTCGACAAAATGACAATAGCACATAGGCAGAAATGGCCCCGAACAGGCAAACCGAAAATGATGCTGTTCTCCAACACGGGAGACGCTGTTCTCTCGATCGGGAGAACAGCGTCTCTTGATTGAGAGAACAGCGTCTCTCGGTCAGGGAGTCATCCGTCCCACACACATAGGGAGAATTCCATGTCCCCTTCTCCTCTCTATATAGGGCAACGACACGCCCACCTATTTGATTGCACACAAGACAAGGACTCTTACGCTTCCCCGGTAGCCACATTGTCCCATCACCATCCGTTCCACCGACAACCCGTCCCTGCAAGGGACCGGCGAAGGACTCCACCATGTAACGGAATCGACACTTGTCGCGACTTCAGAAACGGTGGGTCTCGTGAATGCAAAATCACCGAGACCCACCCCCACGGAAGCGCGGCGCGTGCCGCGCACGTCGGGATAACCAACAACAAGAAAGGAAACAACAAATGACAAGCAAACCCAAACTCAAGTACCGGATCATCCCCGGCAAAAACCCCCACACGGGCATCGCCCTCCTGCGGCCAATCATCGCCGAGCGCGAGACCCTGCGCACCGACCAGGTCGTCGAGTACGCCCTCAAGGCCGGCTACGTGCGCGGACAGTTCCACGACATGCGCGGCGCACTCAACGGCTTCATCGAGGCCATCCAGCAGCTCGGCCGCGACGGCAAGAGCGTCAACCTCAGCGACTGGCTGCGCATCCACGGCGAGCTCACCGGCTCGGTGGACGCCACGCGCCAGCTCGGACCGAAGAACGGCTACAAGGTCGTCATCTCCCCGCTCAAGGAGCTGAAGCGGTCCGTCTCGGACTTCAGCTGGACGAACGTGGACGATCCGGCGGCGGCCGTCAAGGTGGACCACGTGTACGCGGCGGGCTCCAGCGCGGACGGCGTGGTCGAGAAGTCCAAGCGCATCGTGGTGAACGGGCGGAACCTCGCGTACGACGCGGCGCTCGGCGACCAGGTGGTCATCGCGTGGACGGACGCGGAGGGCGAGGCGCAGAACGCGGCGCTCACGCCGGTGGAGTCGGACGCATACCGCATGGCGTTCGAGTGGCCGGCATCGCTGAGCGAGCTTGAGAGCGGCGCGGCGCTGACGCTGACCTTCACCCTGCACGGCGGCGTGAAGGACTCTCCCGCCCAAATCGTCGTCAAGAAGCTGACGCTCGGCTAACGAATGCAAAATTAACCAATGGGCGAACCTGCCTCGCTCGCGTTGTCAAGGCGCGAGTGAGACAGGTTGACAGGGGGTTTGTATCCCTTTCCCAATTCTGATCACCCCACTTCGGCTCTAACCCTCTAATATTTCCCCATACGCACTCATCAGTTGGTCAACCACCGTCTGAGGATTGTAACGGCGCAAAGCCGTCTCATACGCATTTCTTGCACAGTTCCGTGCAAAGTCCCTATCCGAAAACAGTCGGTCAATTGCCGCCGCCAGTGATGCGGGATCTCCACTCGGGACAAGAAGCCCCTCCTTGCCATTCTCCAGAAGTGAAGGAACACCACCGACATAGGTCGCTACACTCGGCACTCCGCTCAACATCGCCTCTCCCAGTGAATTCGGGCTATTCTCAATCATTGACGGCAGAACAAAAATCTCGGACTGCGCAAGTTCCTCTGCTACCGCTTGATCTGAAAGACTCGGCAGCAAGCGAACATTATCACAAAGGTCCAATCGCACAACCTCTGACCACAAAAAATCATCGTACTCACCACGTCGGAGTCTGTCGAAAATCCCCCGTACCGGCAGAATTTTCTTTCCTGCCGCAATCGTTAGCCGAATGTCCCCGTACTTCGACTTCAATGCCGCAACCGCTCTCAGCAGCCAATGCCCCCCCTTCAGGGGATAAGAAACAGCCGCCGAGCAATAGATGGAGTGAGGAACGATGCTGTCCTCATGCCTGTTATTTGAATAGAACGGAGTCCGCAGTACTTCACCAACCTCGTGATAGACCGCTGAAGGACAGAGGTAGTTAACCCATGCGCGATCCCATTGTGTCCGCCCCAGATAATGCCTGAAATTCGCAAAACAACGTCGCTCACCAACACCACCACGCTCTTCGCGCCAAATTCGTGCAATATCGGACACCTTCGTAAGCCCCAGCCATTTGCGCAACACGAAACGATGGCGAGCCAGTTCCTCCTCCGAAAGCCCACCCATATAATGCGCACAGTAACCCAAGATAATTCCCTGGACGGAAACCACGCGTTTTACATTCCCCCAAACCCAGCCGGGCATCGCCGCAAAAACACCCTCCGTACCATGCACATGAACTAAATTGGGTTTCTCTTCTGCAATACAGGCCTGAACGGCATGCGCGAATGGCGCTGACGGAAGTCCCGCAAGGCGATTGTAGCGGAAAGTTCCAAGGGAGATGTACTTTACTCCGCCAATAGACCTGACAGTACGTGCGGAACCTTCGCTTGCAATTACCAGTTCCAAGGATGGCTGATAGTTCCGAAGTGCTGAAACAAGAGCAGGAAGCCACCCATTTATGTTCTTTTGCTCCGCACCAAGCACCTCCGCAAACTCAGGCAACATAATACTAGTGAACCAAAGCACCTTCATTTCTCTACCTCCCGATAGATCGTCATCAACTGTTTATAGTTCTGTTCGGGCGAAAAGCGGTTTTCGTAATCTTCCCGTGCAGCGCAACACATCCGTCGATAGTCTGCTTCGCCCAAACGAACCATCCGAAGCAAGGCCGTAGCAAGAGCTGGCGCATCTCCAGCCTTAAAGACAAAACCTGTTCGACCATCCTCAACTAAACTTGACAATGCACCAAGATCAGACACCACACAGGGAGTCGCTGCAGCAAACGCCTCTAGAATCGTCATCGGCATTCCCTCGTAGCACTCACTCGGCAAAACACATACACGAACCATCGCCAATTCTTTCCGCACTTCCGCATTGTCCCTTCTTCCCCAAAACTCAACAGGAAGACCCGTCGCCAATCGTTCATAAGAGGAACGGCAATCACCATTCCCGATAATGACCAACTTGGGGCACTCTCCTGCCAGCACTCCACGCCGCCATTCAACTAAAACAAGTCGCCACGCCAAAATCAATGTCTTCAATCCCTTCTCATCACTCAATCGGCCCACATAGAGAACCACATTTCTACGCAACGCTTCGTCATTCGGGCAAGGGGCTGACATAACGAAATTTGACTTTATTCTCATCTTCTCTGAAGAAAGGTTAGCACTCATCATCTGCTTCTGAAACTCACTAAATACAATAAAACGCGACACCCATCTCGCAACAAATAGACGATAAAGCGCGATAGAAAGGGAAATTGGCAATGTGGCCAAAAAACTCTTCCGATAGCACCGATGTCGCAATCCTGGGCATACGCTTTGCCCCCTTATACAAAGCGTACAGATGGAGCCATCCCGCATCGGAATCCCTGCCGCACAGACAAGCCGATAGTTGTGAAGGGTCATCACGACAGGCGCAAGTTTAGCCACCGCACGTACTGTCCAAAGGCTGATTAATGGGAATGTGTTGTGAAAGTGAACGATGTCAGGCCTGAATGCACGGCACTGTCGCGCCAGCGCTCGGGCGGCGAACGGATTGCAAATCGTGCTAAACGCGCCAACAATTTTCCCCCACAACCCCCTCCCGCGTATCGTATCCGAATGCCGCGTAAATGTCTGAACCTCGTGCCCATGCGCCCGTAACAGATCGCGTTCCGCCTCAAAGACGACATTTTCCCCCGACGGCGCAGATGTCCCGTAGTAGTTATGGACAAGAAGTATGCGCATCACTCAAAATCCTTGAAATATCCACGCACCGCACCATATTTGGCATGGACAACACCTGGATTGCCAACCACAACAGAATGGTCTGGCACATCAAAGTTGACGAAAGCACCCGGGCGATGAAAACATCATTCCCGATTGTGACACCACCGCAAATGGTGGCATTTAAGCCCACGACAACAAAACGCCTCAATTTCGGGACACCCTTTCTTTTGCCAGTTCGAATATCACCCAGTGTAGAGCCTTTAAAGAGCAGACAATTTCCTTCAATCACGACCTTGCTATTGACAGTGATTCCATAAGCATGACCAAGGACTACCCCCCCCCCTATTCTACTAGAATACTTCATCTCTATTCCACGCCGACGCGACATCAGCAGAAAGAGGAATCGCGCAAGGCCTGCCCATCTCGCTTCACCAAGACGGCCAAAATAAATCATCAACCAGGACGCCTGCGTCAAGATGCGCCAAATGCTCCGAAACCTCAATGGTTCATTTAGGGCTAGTTCATAATCCTGCCGAAATTTTGGTGGAACCAATCTTATCATTTCCTTTCAGCCTCCCAAGCCCATTCCTGTACCGATGCACGAAGCCGATTGGAAACCAAAGAGCCCGATGACCTCCCAAGAGCCAATACACGCTTCAATTTTATGGAAAAGTCTTGCACATCTCCAGTCCTGAAAACAGCTCCGTTCCTTTCCGTGATGAGGTCTTTTGCCCCCACTCTATCCGAAACAAGGCACGGAGTCCCCAATTGAAGCGCTTCGCCGACAACCGCACCGTAGGGCTCGTACCAACTCGGCAAGACAAGGCAATCGGCCATGGACATCATTTCATAAACGCCACGGCCCTCCCTTCTCCCTGCGAAGAAGATATTCGCCATCCGCAATTGGGCCGCCGTTTTCTTGAGACGCTCTTCCAGGGGCCCGCTGCCAACAATCACAAGGGCAATTTCAGTTGAACCCCCAAGTCTGCCAAGTTGAGTCAGGAGCCAATCGACACCCTTTTCCACCACAAGACGCCCGACAAACAAGACGACCTTCGAAAACTGATGGGTGCTCTTCTGCCGCCATTTCACTCCAGCCAGGACAGCCGTTTTGGCCTCCGCCCGAATCTCCGCCTCCTCGTGCAGGATTGGGACGACATGATACCGAATCCTCGCACCTTTCGGCGTGATGGATTCATAAGCGATCTTCGTCTCCTCATTTGTCAGGATTATCCCATCCAACAACCGGATGAAGATCCAGCGCAGGAACGCCTTAAGACCGCTTCGCGCCCTGAACATCTCCAAATTGTCATCTGACAATGTATAGAGCTTGAATCTTCTGCGGAAGAAAAACCGATATAAGGCCAACGAAATGGTCACCAAACTGTATTCGCACCCGAGAACAATGTCGGGGTTCGTTTTTCTCACCTTTCGGATGGCCCCAATCCGATAGCGCCGGCCGCGCCATGTCACTCCCCGCAGCAGGTATGAGACCCGGCATCTCAGCCTTTTGACAAGGTGCTCTTGATTGAACTTCTGGTTCAGCAGATTCGTGTCAAACAACATCAGTTCCACATCAAAAAAACCAGCGAGTGCATTGAAGAAATCAATGCGATACGGTGCCAGCGCCTGATGAAAGACAAGCAGTCTCTTCATGTCGCCATCATCTCCCTCTACACGACTCAGGGCCAAGCCACCAAGCGTAATGACAACCTAAGCCATGCGTTGGATGCCGATCCTTCTCGGGTGGCAGTTTCCGATAGTCCCATTTGTAATACTCGTTCCTAAGAAAAGCATCAACATCGCACGGAACCACAATTTGCCGACCATCAAATTCAGCTGCGCACCCAGTCCCCCAAACCTCACGCTTGAGAGGCGCACGGCGAAAGACATTGAGAGAGGAACATGCCCTCCCTGTATAATCGGATTCGTCAAATCCATAGTGCCTGAGCAATCTCTCACAATATGCCAAGCATCTTCGTTGATTCAACCACGGGAAAACAGCCGAAAGAAGGAATCCCAAAATCCACGCACAACGCCCTCTTCTTGTCTGGCTCAAGAACCGTGTGCATCGAAACCGAACCACGCACGCCATGAAAGAAGACACACAAGTTATCTTCCATTTATCCCAAAAGCCCGTCGGATACCCGTCAATTGGAAACACATCAACAAAGAGTCCGTTGCTGAGCGTAAATTCCAGAGATTTTTCAATTGAACTGACCTTCTCTTCCCGGAGATCCTGAACCTTACCAAAAAGATAAATAGCATGCGACTCGTCCCGATAATCCCAAAACCTCAGATGCTGCGGCAATTCCGCATTCGCAATCTTTCGGAATTTCTCATAATCTGGACGCGGCATGGAAATATCTATATCATCGTCCCAAGGGATGAAACCTTTATGTCTGACAGCCCCTAACGCCGTTCCGTCAGTCGCATAATAACGCAACCCATGCCGATTGCAGATTTTTACAATCTCGGAGTATATTTCCAAGCCTGCGTTCCAAAGGGGACGCAATCCAAACGGATCGTCTGATGATCTCATTTAGCCGCAACCCTCTCTTTCAACTGCGAAGTCGAAATCCCCTTTGTGTAGGGTAGATATTCAATTGACACCCCCAACAGGGCGAAATCCTTCTCGGTCTTCAAATAACGAGCAGAACCCTTCCAGTCATCACCTGAGAAAAGGACATCGAATCCGAAACGCTTTTGCGCCAACAACTTGTCGTCCGTCTCCTGAATTGAGACAAGTTGCGCATCATCAACAACTTTCAAAGCTTTCAACATACGCACACGGTCTTCGGCTGGAACCACCGGAATTTTATGCTTGACATCGTGCACATAAGTATCATCACAAACACCGACAATTAGACACTCACACATTGACTTGCATCGCTCAAGGAGATTCAAGTGTCCAACATGGAGCAAATCAAAAACACCACATGTATACCCAACTTTATATTTTTTCGACATCATGGAACCTCCATCCTATCTTTTCTTAACGCGAAACACCATTTCCCTCACTTCACAATCCTTGGACGGGCCCTCCTCTTCCAGAAAGCCCAATGCCGAGGAAAAATCACATGGATATGCTGCTGAAACAAAATGCGCATGGCATACACTATGCCAAAATGGCGCAAATTGTACCTGAAAAAGACAAAAGGCTCGGGGCCGCCAATTGGCGAATAGAGGTTCTTGAGCCGACGAACGAATGGAACTGTAGCATCCATCCAGGGGGCGATTTTTTTCCGATCATCGCATATCCCAGCATAAGAAGGCATCTGATACATTCTAATGCCTTTCGAATAGGCGCGATAACCATAATCGAAATCACCTAAGGCATGTGTAAAATAGGCTGGAAAGTTTCCCAAAACACGAAAGACGGATTGCGGAACCCAGACAAAATTGCCATTAATTGTATGCACGGATTCCCACTTTCCTGACGGATCGACCAAGTGCCGCGCAGCATTGCGGCCCGCATAAGTCGTTCGATTCTCATACGGGGACATCGTCGCTCCAACCAACAATGCATCACGAAGATAGGGGCTTGAAAACAGAACCTTAAACGCATCCTCTCTTAAATATGTATCATCATTCAGCCAAAGATAACCATCGTAGGCAATACCGCTTGCAATCGCCACACTCCATGCTCGTCGCATTCCACCACACCAGTAGTCATGGCCCGATCCTCGGATTACGCGCACACTGGGATAAGCCGTCTTCACCCGATCGCCAGTCCCGTCCGTGGAAGCGTCATCATTCAGGTAAACCGACACGTCAAACCCTTCGGCCGCACGAAAGAGATGCGCGAGACACGACAAGGTCGTCTCCACACGATTAAAGCATGTCATCAAGACTGCAACTTTCACGCCACGCTCCCTTCACATTGCAATGATTCAACTCCAGCACGCCAACAGCCTCCCAATAGCGCATAAAAAACTGGCCCGAACGCCAGAGTCACTGGATAATGTCCCGTATGCCCACCTATTATCCCGTGCGTGATACAAACAGAGAGGACGACAACAACCGCCGCGTTATTGCACCCCGTCAGAATGGTTCTATTTTCTCGTCGACAAAAATACCACAGAAATAAAAGATAAAGGCCCAACCCACCATAAAAACCAAAATGCCTGAGCAAATGCAGCATCGTATTGTGCGCGTCCATCAACATCACCTTATCAACATATCCCTTCCCCTCTTCATAAACCACCGCCTCCGCAAAAGGTTTGACATCTATCCAAATGGGATTGCGATGCATTTGATCCTTGATGGCCTCAATGTTGAAAGCCCATACGCTAGCCCGATCATCAACAGCCTTTCGCTGCAATTTAATCATAAGTGAATTAAAATCCGTCACTTTCAGTTCTGAATAGGATCCCATACCAGCATTAATGTTTCTATACCTCTCAACAAGCATAGGCGACAGAAGAACAATACCGCACGAAACAACAAAAAACACAAGCGGATTCAGCCTTCGACAGAAACTCGGCATCCGTATAGTTATAAACACAAAGAAAAATGATAAAAACATCAGTCCAATACATGTGAATGTCAAATCATAGCGTAGAATCTTGAGAAAATCCAATGCCAAAATAAGACAAGACAATCCCGCCAAAAGACCAATTTTCCGCAGTTCCCTGGATTTCCGAAAAATAAAATAGGAAAATGTTGCCGCGCAAATCGGAATTGCCAGAAATACCTGCCTCGTAAAGAGACCTTTTCCAGCATCCTCCGCCATTGTCGCATCCCGTTCAACACCAACAAATGAGACAAGAAACACCAAGAATAACGACCAATAAAATAAACCTTTTAAAAATGTCGTGCCCATTCGCCGAATGCACAAAACCGCCCAAAAAGCACAGGCAAACATAAAGTATGTTCCAAAACCAGATGCTAAATCGCCAACACCAACCAAATACGACACCATCTGCGTCTTTTGATAAAAATACCAAATGAAAAACGGCGATAAACAGAGGTAAAGCCACCAAACGCCAAATAGCCCGTACCGCCTCAATTGATTCATATGGAACAGAACATAAAAGAAACAGGCGGTGCAGAAAAACAGTCGCAAAGGAGAGGAGTACGCCAGAATGATAATAATCGGAAGCAAATACTGAGACTTTGGCCTCAAGGTCAAGAAGAGTAGGTAAGGCAACGCAAGCAACCCTGCATATCCGTTGATGAAATTCAACGGCACACTCGCCAGCGCAAGAAGCGTATGGAAAACAAAGGAAGAACGCTCCCGCGCTGTATAATCTTCACAAATTTTAAGTTCATCAAATCGCATACGCCACAATTTCACATTTACATCGCAATGGAAAACTATTCCTTGGCTTCCCCTTGGCAATGTTCACGAAACTCTTTCACATAGTCATTCAACGCCCTCAATTCACTTCTGACGGACACAACTAAAGCCGACGCGGCACCCACCTTTATCTCCGATTCAAGAATCGGCCCACCAACGCCAATCCCGCTCAGCGACACCAATCGCCGAACATACCACGACAGCATTTTTGCTATCGACACAAGAATGGTTGATTTGTCCGCACCATTGACACAAACGATTACATTAAGGCGATGCGTGAATGACAAATCCAATTCGCCAAAACGCCGAAAGCGCACCGATTTTAATCGTTTTACAAGCATATTAACTTTTCTCAGCAGAAACCAATCGCAAGCGCATATATTATATCACATTCCGCCCTTTAACAGACGAACAGCTCCTCCTTCACGCCAAGAGGTTGCCAAGGGGCATTATGTTCAACGGCTATTATACCCCCCCCCCCCCATCAAATTAAATAATTTATACCACATTTTCTTCACATTATCAATTGAATACAGCTTCGACTTCCCATGCGCCGCCCGTGCCATCTGATGCCGTAATTGACAATTGTCCATCAGTTCTTTCAAGGCAGAGACAAAAGCCCGCTTAGCAAAATGACGAACAACTCGTCCATTGACACCGTCGTCAATCATGTCGCTTGCAGCCGCAAATGAATCATACACCACGGGTACGCACCCCTGACGCATGGACTCACCCACGACCATGGGCCATCCCTCAAAGTCTGATGCCATCACAAAAATTGACGCGTCTCGATAATAATCGGATACCTCCCGATGGAAGCCCTCGAACCGAACGCCGCGTATCCGCCGTTGGGAAACGATATGTTCAAGCGAAGGTCGTTCATCGCCATCACCGACAATTACAAACTCCCAGTCCATATACCGTTCGCACAGTTCACGCCAAACATTCAGCAGACGGTCAACACCCTTTGTTCCAATCAGCGACCCGACAAAAAGAATCTGCTTCTTTTTGCCCGAAAGAACCAAGTCGCCAGACGCGGCGTCAATCATGTTTGGAATGATATGCAGTTTTGACAGCCTTTTTGTCCCTACCAATTCATGGATGCGTCGTCGATAGTTTTTTGAAAGAATGACATAGGCATCCACATGGTCAAAGATCTCTTTTCGCCGGCTGGATTCGTAGCGGAAACGCGACCACAACAAGTACGGCCGCAAGACCAACAAAACAAAACGCTTGGCAATCTCAATGGGCGAGAGCGGAATCCGTCGACGACCAGGGGAAAGACGCGGCATCGAATGTTCCGCGGCGCAGATTCCACTTGAAACCTTCTGTCCCCGCCCTTTTCTTGCCCTCCACTCTGCGACGGCACGAAAAAGAATACCCTGAATATTGGCATAGGAATCCTGAAAAAGGATGTAATCGGGGCTAAACTCATCAAGCAGATGCCCCAACGCCCGACAGTTGGACTCCGAATCGCGATTCTTCTCTGGCAGTTCGCGCCAAACCACATTTGGGTGCAACCGCTCAAGCAAATCCGTGCCATCCTTGTGAACCAGCGAGACGATTGCCACTTGATGTCCATCTTCGGCAAAGGCGTTGGCAAGCGTCGTCGTCACCGTCTCAATGCCGCCAAATGCGGGATACTGATGTTGGTAGAAAAGAATGTTCATCTGCCGTCCTTCCATGCCTTAATCTTACATTTCCGTATCCTGTCCATCCTATCAATTATTTGTCTTCAACGCCTGTTGCAGGAACTCTTCTCCCCTAAGCGACTTGGCCTGAAGTTCCCGATCAATTCGGCTCCAATCCACCGAATCCGCCAATTTCACATCCTGTGCCCTGAAAACAGCAGAGGATTCAAGCCCCGTTCCATCCAAGAGGGTCCGCATCCGTGCATCAGTTACTTTGCCGTTCAACGCCACCACGAACGGGCGGTGGTAAATAAGCGAAAAAACAACACCATGAAAGGAGTTGGTTACCACAAGTTCTGCATGGCGCATAAACCACAGCCACTCAGACGGACCCATCGCCGTCACGCGGCGAGCCCGCCCGGGCCAGTACCATCGCGCTAACTGTCCCCCCAGAAGATGAACGACAGGCAGCTCCCTTTCTGCACCAATCTTCAAGGCCGCATCTTCAGCCCATGGGTGTCCGCAGACCGTATAGACGGCAATATATTTGACTGGCAGCGCGAAACGAGGATTCCGCTCAAGGCGTATGTAGGCCTCTCGCGGCAAAAGAAGCGTCGGATCGCAGACGACCGTCGCCTCACGTCCGCATAAGCGTTTTACGATTGCCGCACCCTGCGGCTCCCGCACCGAAACCGCATCAAACTTCGAGAGCCAACCAGACATATTGCACTCCTGCTCGGACGTAAAATCCTCCACGCCAAAGCTTGGCGCATAAGAAATGCGTTTGACTCCCTGCGAGGCAGTTGCAAGGAAATAAGTTTCATCGCCCTCGTTGATATTTGGATTCCACACCATATCGCTCCCCGTAATCAAGTGCGTATAATCAAGCATGGGCAAGTCTTCTTTGCGGACAGCCCTCCCAATCTTCATGCTCTTGCGCAAGAACCGACGATACAACGAACGGCGATACGATTCAATTCCAAATGTTAGAACAAATGTGCGAAGACTACGGTAAAGCGAACCAACGAAGTGACGAAAACTATCCAGCCGGATTCTGTATTTGTTTGGCCAGCCAATCTTCCCATAATTGACGAGAGACGCGTCAAATCCCTGTGTGCGCAAATACTCCTGTAAGGCCCATGCCTGCAGTGCCGCCCCCACATTCAGCGAGTGATGAAATGTAAAAATCCCGATTTTCATTGCAATATCCTTACAGGAACCCCTATCTACCCAATATCCTTTTGAAAAGATTTTTCAGTCGACCGACAAGCCATTCAGTCCTTAAATGCATCAGTCCATATTTCTTCACCAGCGCCCCAAATTCCAATTGGGCGACATCTGCATTGAACTCGCCCCACCTCTTGGGCAACGATGGGGATTCAAAATAGGGGCGATTGTGTGCGTGTATGATAGACTCGTCGATCGCAGAGTTCTTGCATCCGCATGTCTCAAACGCAGCAAGACCTCGGCTGTTGTGGCAGACAACAAGAGACAGTCCATTCCTTTTTATCACATCAGGAAGTTCTTGAGTTTCACACCCCCACCCATCGCCCAGCGTCAAGTCAGACGGGTGATTTTTGCCGCGAAAAGGACAGCTGAAGCAACACTTCCGAAAGCCTAATGTCGAATAGAACACCTGGGCATAAGGATCAAAGAGACTCAATTGACGCGAAACACGGCCATCCGCCCACTGGTAACTGTAGTAGGTCTTTCTTCCCCAGCCATGCTGCTTGTCGCGAGGATTGACAGAGACAAGGCGTTTCCCCTTTCGTGCTTCCAGCCAGCGCACATATTTGAGCCAGAGGCTTTGGGGTGGCGCCCCAAAGCAGACGAGATCTACCAAAAGAAGATTGGCATCACTGGCGAATCGCTTACGCATTGCCGCGCATTGGCAGGGCGTGCCCGTGAAAAGGACTCGCCGACCATTCGACAATGCAGATGCAATCCTGTCGTAGACACTTTTTGAAATTACCCCGAAAGCATACTTGACACCACGCATCGGCGCAATGTCTTCCAAGGCCTCTGCCACTGCGTGATGAATTGCCAAATCTTCCGCATAAACGGCCCCGACAACCAAACCGGCTGATGCGATGACGCGTTCAGCCAACGCAGAGAAAACTCCGCCAGACGTGCTTTTAAGCACAACCTCCCGATTTGGATTCCACGCAACGAACGCCTTCATCGCCTAACCATCCTTTTAAGACGAACCCGAAGATTCTGAAGGGAATCCAAGACCTTCAAAGCCCAATAGCAATTGTGATGATAATAAGCCCCATAAAACAAGCCAAAAAGTGGACCGCATAGACCACCCGCAGGAACGAGGGAAATGCCCATAACATCCTCTGCCTCACGAATGGCGGCCGCGATCATCTTGCGATTGCCCTTCGCGGACTCCGGCTGATGCACCCATTCCATCAGGTGGGACGAGACATGACTCCTAATGCGCATAACCGCGATTTCAGCCGCTCGCTTGTTTGGAAACCTATCCTTTGCATACTCAAACCACTGTACACACTCCTGGAGAAAGCGCACATTCTCTTCTTCCGTTACTCTCTTTCTAAAAGAAGAAGTCTCGCTCATTCGATAGTAGTAGCCATCGTATTCACACTGAACCCCCACCCGGACATTGAGAAGCGCGTAAAGGTTGAATATGCCGTCCTCATAGATACGCATCCCTTCAGGGAATCGAACATTTTCTGAAAGAACAGCCTTCCGATAAAAGTTCAGAACCGTCAACCCCCGATTTAAGACACTCCAGAAATAGATATCAGCCCCCTGATAGGTCTGACAGTGCGCCGGCTTCACGTATTCGTTAAACTTTGCATCGCGCCGCAACCTCATCTTCACAATATCAGCATGCGTCGCCTCAAATGCATCTGCCGCCGCCTTTAGCCAATCTCTTCCAAGAACATCATCTGCATCCACAAAGCCGATGTAATCGCCCTTCACTCGCGACAACCCATTATTCCGCGCAATTGACACGCCAGCATTCAGCTGGTGAACCACACGGATGCGAGCATCGTGCGCGGCATATTCGTCAAGTATTCGTCCACTCCCATCCGCAGAACCGTCATCCACACAGATGGCCTCCCAATCCGTGAATGTCTGTGCCAAAAGCGAATCCAAGCACTCGCGCAGGTATTGCGCCACATTGTAAACCGGAATGACAATTGAGAACAGTGGATTCTTCACTCTCTTTCCTCCACCAATCCCAACACCGACCCAAGCCACTGAAGCGACTCCTTACGCCGCACCGACATTCGTTCATCCACGGAGTTCCAGTCAATTGTCGTTGATAGGCTTTCTAACATCTCCTCGGACCCAAGCCGCCAATCAACCCAACGATTCGCCAAGCCAAACGACTGCATAAGCTCCTTCTGGCGCAAATTCTGGTCTGTACCCGCTGGACAATTCTGTTGAATGGAGAGAAAGTTCTTGTGGTAGGTCATCGCGAACACTGAACCATGGTAGGAGTTGGTGATGAAGGTGCTCGCATCGTCAAGTGCCCGCAAGAACTCGCTCGGGGAGAGGACAATTCGGCATTCAGAAGGTAGCACTCGCTCCGTCCCCTGTATGCCCACGACCTTCAACTCACATCCCATTCGCTCAGCCAACCGCTCGTATTTCTCAAGACTCAAATCCTCCCTTCGGGCAATGTTGACAAGATAGCAAAACATCGTCGGCCGCGTAAAAATCGACTTCCGACTCTGAATGTCACGGAAGTCGGACACTGTCAACAATTGGACAGGATCCGCAACCTGCCGGACATCAGACCCAACTGGAGCCAGTCCTCGAGCAAACGCAACACCCTCAGATTCCCGCAGCCCCAATGCCGTAAATCGTTTCAGTCGTTCCGCAAGAACGGCTTGCCAATCGGTATGGGCCTTCAGTTGCATCCAATCCGTGCTGGCTGCATAGGTAATTAGCGGGTTGTTCGTCGGCACCTCGCACAACCATCGCTGGGGCGTATCTCGACAAAACACCTGATCTCCGCCTCGAACTCCCATCGTCTCCGCGTCAAATAGGGGCTTCTCGTAGAGCTGTCCGATAAGCCCCTGATAGTCCCTCACAAAAAGACTCATTGCCCGATTGCGCAGTCTCATCTGCTCTGTCTTCAGCCGACACTCAGAATCCCTGCGCAGGAACCAGTACAGTGGTCGGAGAAAATCGACCAAGCACTTTGAAATCCGTTGCACAAGCGGTCGCCTCTCTTCTGGCGAGAAAACACGAAATGGGCGGCATCCAAACCCCTTCAGCACCTTCCTCAATGCATAGTGCTGAAAGAACGAACCATAATTGGACAGCAGATAATACTGACTAATTGTCGCTATTGCTACCGTTCTCACTTGACCTCCACAAAGATGTCATTCATGCTTTTGCGCGGCGAGGAAGCAATTTGAAAACTTTCTGGCGCACGCCCGCACGACAGAATGACGGCAATTAACTCATTTGGCGGCAATCCCAAAACCTTATGCGCAGCCAAATCATTTTCTGGAGGAACGGACCAGTTCAGAATGCAGTGCGCAATCTTGTGGTAATGAAGCGAATAGCAGAGGTTCATCGTGAAGATTCCAGCGTTCGTATAGAGGTCATTACGCTCTTCAGGCCATCTGTTCCCGCAGAGGTCGGCCGTCACTACGAGAAGTTTGTCTGCATCATGCCCAAACCCCCGATTGCCATTCTGTAATGCGAGAATTCTGTCCCGAATCTCGTGATTTGAAACGCAGTAGACTTTAACAAATTGTCTATTACAGGCAGATGGTGCCGTCATCGCAAGTTGAACGGCCTTTTTGACTTCCTCAATCTCAATTTCGCCATCGTAATGACGCGATGTGTGGCGCGAAGCCGCAAATATGGGAAATGGCGAATCGTTGTATGCGAAGAACTCTTCACGCGTCATTTCAATTTGCCGCGCTGGCACAACGCGGGGCCGATTTTCGCAAAAGAACCGAATCTTTCCCCAATAGGATTTATCCCTTGACATATCAAATGCGCTTGACGCATGAAGTTCATAATATTCCTTGACACATCCAACCGCATGACTAACCTGTTCTTCTAAGACACCAAATGTGCGCTCAAACTCCTCAATTCGTTCAATGAGGCCAAGAACCGCCGCATGTCCAAAGTCCAAATGCCTATGCGGCATGGTCAATCCCTTTTCAAGGACATGATAGGCCATAATAATACGCGCCAAAGCGGCATCCTTGCGCTCCGGATGAAAGCATCCCGCATACTTGACAAATTGGCGACGGTCATAAGAAAACAGTTTCCGAGTCCGTATGCATGGCAATTTCCTCAATTTCCGGATTCCCCGAACGAGAATAACCAAAGGGTACAACACTATTTTAAGATATTTCTTCATTTCGCTTACAGCCGCTTCAACACTTTTGCTATTCTTGTTCTCAAGAATTCGCGTTCTCGCAAATCCAAAACAAAAAATAATATCAATGGAATCAGAACAACTTCAACAAAAACCGTCGTCACACAGATCCGCAGAAAAGAGGGTTGCATAAAGAAACTAGGAATTCGTCCAATGGCAAGCGATACTGCACTTACGCCAAATATCGGAAACAATATGCGGAAGAACCAATATCTGGGTGAAATTCTTAAAAGTATCTTCACAGCCACAATACGAACCAGTACGACCAACACCAGAGTTGAAAATAGTGCATAGCCAACCGAATAAATTCCAAGCC
This sequence comes from Verrucomicrobiota bacterium, assembly GCA_050874585.1. Taxonomy (GTDB): domain Bacteria; phylum Verrucomicrobiota; class Kiritimatiellia; order RFP12; family UBA1067; genus UBA1067. The sequence goes on from JBNMKZ010000008.1 coordinate 40,588, forward strand.
CACATTTCATCATAACCCAAGCAATGGGCAAGGTCAAGATGAAACTAAGACCGACAAGGAACTGATACCAAGCAATTTTCCCATTGGCCGCAACGACAACCCAATGGCCAGTTGTCATATTCTCCAGGATCAGGACAATCATCAGCCAAATACTGAGCCCGCCAGCACAGTTCGGTGGACTCTTCAACCAAATACGCATAACCTCGTCAACTTCAAGAGCAAGCGGAATCGCCAATGGCAAAATCAATACCGCGCCAAACTTACATGTCATGTGCACCAGCGAGATCATCCGTCCACGATCTTCCGCCCCCCTTGCATTCGTAATCGCTGGCATAAACGCCCCAACCATGGCACTTGCAAGCGTTTGTGTATGTCCAGCGATTGATGTCGAAACCGTCATCGTTGCATTAAAAATAGGTCCCAACATCTTGTTAACGAGGACAGACAGTCCCTGACTCTTCAACAAATTTCCAAGTGCACCAAAAAAATTCCACCCCGCATAGGAAAGAAGTTGCCGAATATCCATCCAATTAAACAAATGGTGAGCCAAAAGCCGACATTCTCGGAAAAGCATACAGGCCCGCACAGCAATAATCAGCGAGGGAACAATGGAGAGAAGACATGACCAAAATGCAAATCGCGCCAGCCACACTCCTGGATGAGTAACCATGTAGAAAAGGAAAAACGCATTCAACGTCGTTGTGACAAATGAATAAATAGTAAGTTCGGCTATGTACTGCTTAGCCGTATACATAGCATTAAATGGCACACACACCATACCAAGAAAACAAGAAAGACAGACAAAGCGAAAAACCCAGACACAATCTGCCACCCGATCAACAGGAATGGTCAAATAATAGCGTACGCACCAAACGCCCAAAGGATAGCCAATTGCCATTAAGGCAAGCGGAAGTAGAGCGTGAATTGAAACGGCCACCGTAAACCAGCGACGGCACTCTCTTAGACCATCAACGGCACAACCCTTCTTTTGCGCCGCACCAACCGAAAATGCATAAAACCGACCTATTGAAGTTGCCAATATGGAATTAAGGAATGCAATAAAGACCGTCAATCCACCGACAACGCCATAAAGTCCATAGTCAACTTGCCCCAGTGCCTGCAAAGCCCACCGTGCGGTAAAGAGTCCAATCACCAGCGCATAAAGCGACCGTCCATAGGTCGCAACAATATTCAGGAATATACGCTTATTGGGGGACATGGTTCACGCTAAACTGAAGACATCAGAATTCTGCCGCCAACTTGTAGAGATAACTGTCCGTCATTCCAACCACAAAATCAAACACAGCATGAGCCCACCAATCAGATCCTTCGCTCATATTGCTTACATAGTAAGATTCCCCGCCCCATGCCAATGTCACCAACCGCTGACATATGAACGGTAGATCCCGATAGTCCACAGGATCTCTTTTAGCCTTAATGGAGGTAAGGAACTGCAAATATTTCCCGAAAATCCGTTCGAACTGCCCATAGGCTCCAATTTCGGTAATCACCTTCCTTCTTTCCGAAAAAATGCTGTCATATCGAATCTTAATCTGCGCCAGAACTCCACTCCACTTACTATCTATCGCACTCCGCAAATCACCTTGGAAATTCCCCGCAACAATATCGTCGTAGCGCCGCTCAAAAACTGCAGCAAACTCGTTTATTAGATCGCCAATTGCCTTAGCCTTAATCCGTTGCAACGACACACCTTTCAACTTCTGACAACAATCGAACGACATCCCGTCCATCAGCAACTGCTTGACCTCATTCTCGTCCATAATTCCCATAATGACCGCATCTTCAAAATCACTGATACGATAACAAATGTCATCCGCCGCTTCTGTGACATACGACAACGGATGCCGTTGACCACTCTTCAAGCCAAGTTGCTCCCACAGCGACTTGAAAATTGCCTCCTCAGAAGAGAATGCGGCACTTTTCTTCTTTTGACGACCCTCCTCACTGTTGGTCGCAAAAGGATATTTGACCAGCGCCCCCAAGACGGCTACCGTCAACTTGTAGTAACACGTCTCACGCGGCTTTGGATTAACAGCCATGCGAAACGCCTGTGCGTTGCCATCAAAATACATTAAATCATTCAGCACCGGCTTCCCACACAATTTCGCAATTAACTTTTTATTTTGACTCTGTGAGGCCCACGCACGTATCGCATCTTCTCCTGCATGTCCATAGGGCGGATTCCCTATATCGTGCATTAAACCTACCGCTTGACAAATCCAGCCAATCTCATTGATTTGAGTTTCCGACTGCAAGTCCCCTTTGCTCTTCAAGATAAAAGTCGTAACCTTCTTACCCAATTCAGATGCTACATACCCGACCTCTGTCGAATGTGTCAACCTATTATGTATATAATCTACATCTGCAAAAGGATGAACTTGCGTCTTGCCCGCAAGCCTACGAAAAGGTTGAGAGAAAACAACACGGCCTATATCGGCTTCAAATGGACTGCGCCCTTCCTGAACACGAGAATCCGAGAAACCATAGTTGTCGCTTTCTGCATCATCCTTATCAAATCGTTTGGAAGAAAGCCACTTATTCCACAAATCCTTAAATTCGCCGTATGCCATAACCTAACCACCTCATCCCTTCATATCACAATCTAACAGCCACCTTCCCAAACCGTTCCAGCCAATCACTTCGTGTAATATTCGGCCCCTGCCAACGCCATTCGCACCGACGAGGATGCAGAGATTCGGGATATTCCTCATCTCCGTATCCTTGAAGGAACGAAAGTTGCGCAATCTAATCGACTCAAGCCTCATTCTGTCTATATCACCAAAAAGCGAAAACAGTAAGTATTATATCATATTATTTGCCGCGACATTTGATTGGGAATTCAAACACGGCAATTCCGCGGTGCGTCATGCCCGGTTCGTCAAGTAGAAAGTGCACCCTGCAATTGACGGAGTCGCGCATAATCGTGCGCGGCCCAGTTTGTCAAATAGAAAGTGCACCCTGTAAGTAGCTGGGTGGTTTTTGGTTTGCCAAATACTGTGCACTCATTTTCTTCTCTTCGAAATGCTGATTCCAATAAGAGATGTGAGTGTGCGTTGCCCCACTCTTGGATGGGCGGGGAACGGGCGTCCCCGAAGGGGCGCCGCGAAGCGGCGAGCCCGCCCCCGCCCATCCAAGAAACCTTTTCTCGTGTTTTGCTTTCGCCGCGTTGTACCTCTCCTGGATACGCTTTATTCTGGCGAGCTTGCGTTTGATCTTGGCCAGAAGGTCGATTCCGCAGAGTCTGGCCTTGCGTTTTTCGAGAGCATGTCTTTCTTCGCTGGAGAGGACGTTCTCTTCAAGCAGCCTCTGGTACGGCGTCTTCGGATTGTCGTAGGCGCATTTATAGCCCTTGCCGTCGGTGCGCTTCCCCTTGGAGACGAGCATCTTGCATGGGCAGAAGAAGTTTCGGAAGTCTGACCACATCTCGCAGAGTTCGAAGAGGTCCTTCTCCAGATCTGGGCAGTCGAGCCTAATCTCTCCGAACAACTGCCTGCCCGACGCCCCGTTTTTTTCTTCCACATGCGCATTGTCGTTGCACTTCCTCGGGCGCGAACGCCACACAAACGGAGCGCGTCTCATCGTCCCGAGGAACGCCATCACATGATGGTTCAGTATCTCGCCGCCATTGTCGGAATGCAGTGACGTGAAGCAGAATGGGAACCGCCCCATGTTGCGCCGAAGCGCCACAAGCGTGGTGTGTTGCGCACGATTCCATGTCGGAGACAGCTCCTCCCACTGCGTCTTCCTGTCCGTGCAGTTTAGTATCCAGAAGAAGTTGTCGGCGCTGTCCCCTCCGCCGAGGGCAAGTGTGTCAGCCTGAACGTCGCCGGGCGGGACTTTGCAGGCCATGACCTTCTCTCCTGACGCACAGGGCACCAGGTCCTTGATCTCATTGCCATTGTTCCTGCCGGACCGCTTGTTGACCTTCGACCACCCGAGTTTGACCCGGACCTCTCCGGACAGCGCGCGAGACATCGTCCGGTCGCTCATCTTCAGCAGCAGCTCTCTTACGTGGCCATTGACTACGGCGACATGTGACGAATACTCGTCCAGCCGCATTCCGATCTGAACCTTGAAGTATGGTAGGCATGGGCATCCGGCCTCGATCCATACGGCCTTGAGGACATCGACGACCTCGGCCGTGTAGGTCTTGCCTCGCCCCCTGCGCTCCCGGTACTCGATATTCCCGCTGAGAAGCTTGATGACGTATTTGCGAGTCAGCCCGACGGTCTTGCAGATCTCGTCGAGCATCTTGTGCTTGCCGCTCTGCGTCTCGCCTAGGTAATCATCCCGCTTGCGCAGGATGTACTCCTTGATTGATCTTCTTGACATTGTGTTCATGCCTCCATTGTATCCGGTGCACAGTATTTGGCAAACGGGCTATGCCAAGATCTGAGCCCTTCTTTGGTTGGGTGCACACTATTATGGCAAACTGCGGCGGCAAAAAGTGCCGCGGTGCCGCCTTGTTTTATCCGACCCAATCTGTTATACTATCTCCTCAACCAATCAATCGTGGGAATTAGACGCTATTTTCTTGGGATTTTTGCAGTATTTCTGCTCTGCTCTGCCGCGCTTCCGGCCGAGACGCTTGTGCGTACCGCCTACTATCTTGAGCCGGGGCTCTGCGAAAAGATGATGGACGGCTCCTACACCGGTGCCACCATTGAATATCTCTCCCTTCTTGCCAAGCAGAACAACTGGAAGATTTCGCCCGTCTTCTGCACCTATTCCGAAGCCCTCGACAAGCTTGAACGCGGCGAAATTGATCTCCTCGGTGGCGTTATCGACTCCTTCGAGAACCGAAAGCGGTTCGCCTTCACCAGCCAGTCAACGGGCCTTTACAATCCCCACCTGTTCGTGCACGTCAACTCGCGGCGCGTTCCTAGTCGGCATGAGACCTGGAACGGCATCGAAATCGCCCTTGGACACGACCCCGAGGCCGAAAAGATCCTCACGGACTACCTAAAGGAACAGCACATCAAGTATAAGCTACGGTTCTTCAGCAGCACGTCCGAGGCTCTCACGTCATTCCTCCATGGCCAGTCTGAGGCAATCTTCGCCCCCGGCGTCCGCGACCTTCTCTCGGCACGAAGGCTCGTTTCTCTGCCAGGAAGTCCCCTCTATTTTTGCACGCCGCGTACTCGCTCCGACCTTCTCAAGCAGCTGGACGAGGGATTGCGCCGCATCAAGAGCAAGGACCCCAACCTCGGCCGACGCATCTACTACGACCACTTCCCGGTCAATCCCCATAATGAGATTGACTTCTCTTCCGAGGAACGCAACTGGATAAACGCCCGAATCGCCGCGAAAAAGCCGATTGTTGTCGACCTGATGCCTGGCGTCCTTCCTTTCACCGGGTGGAATGAGAAGGAAGACCGCCCCATTGGGCTCGTCAGCGATACGCTTCGGACCATCGGAACGATGACCGGGCTGACCTTCAAGTTCCTCAAGCCCACCGACATTGAATCCGCCCGTTCACGCTACCTCCACCGCGAAGTCGACTTCTGGGCGGCCCTGGGATCGGATACGGATGACCTGCCAGGCTTCTCCGGCGGCATTTCCATCGCCATTTTCCCCCATGTACTCCTCACCCGTCGCAATGCGCCCGAGCCCGACTGGTCGACGATGCGCCTCGGAGTTCCGTCCTGGGATCCGCGCTGGCAGGAAAGCTACCGGGGTTCAGGTGTCAAGAACATTGTGCCTCTTCAGTCCCTGCACGAGGCCCTTGAGATGCTCAACAACGGCGAACTTGATGCCTCGGCCGCCGCCCTGCCGCAGGCCATTCTTGTCAGCCAGCAACTGCACATGCTTCACAAGCTCAACTTTACATCGGTCAAGACGCGGATGCCCCACCTCCAGCGCATCGTGCTCACTCCGGCGGCCGGCATCAATCCCCTGCTCATCTCAATCATCTCCAAGTGCCTCAACGCGTTCTCGGAAGGTGAAATCTCGTCCCTCACCTACCACGCCGTCTCAGAGTCCATGCCGATTACGATTCTCTCGGATACAGAGTGGATCATCATCGTGTCGGTCCTCGCCCTTCTGGCCATCGCCGTCAGCATCGGCATCTCCATGTTCTTCAACATCCGCCTCTCCCGAGCACTCGTGCGTGCCCAGGCCGGCGAACGCGCCCGAACGAACTTCCTCGCTACGATGTCGCACGAAATCCGAACGCCCCTGAACGCCGTCATCGGATTCGCGGAGTTCCTTTCGTAGCCCAACCTGACCGACAACAACATCAAAACGTATGCCAATGGCATCTTCCGCTCATCCCATGTCCTGCTTGACCTTATCAACGATGTGCTCGACCTCTCCAAACTTGAGGCCGGCAAGGTCAACCCGCGTGAGGGAATCACGGACTTCTCATTGCTCAAGCGCGAATTCCTGACGATTTTCGCGTCAAAGGTTCGCACACAGGGCATCAACTTCATCTTTGATCTACCTCACGACTTCCCCCTGCTGAAGATTTCGCCCATGCACCTGCGACAGGTTCTTCTGAACCTGATTGGAAATGCCGTCAAGTTCACGCACAAGGGATTCGTGACCTGCACCGTTCAGCTCAACCACACGACGGCGCAGGGCGGCGACCTCGTCATCACGGTCTCGGATACCGGCATCGGCATTTCGCCCGACCGTCTGGAGTCCATCTTCAATCCGTTCGCCCAGGACATTTCTATGCGCAGCGGACGCGTCTACGAGGGCACGGGACTTGGCCTACCCATCGTCAAGCGCATCGCCGAGGCCGCTGGTGGAACCGTCTCCGTCACATCCATCCCCGGAGCCGGCGCGACCTTCCGCGTTGCCATTCCGCAGGTGGAAATCGCCCACGACGCAAAGGCCAAGGTTGAGCAGACGGCGATACCCGACAACGAGAAACCTCTCTCGATTCCCGAGTCGGCGCTCCTGGTCGATGATGTCCCTCTGAACCTGACGATTCTCCGCGAGCACATGAAACGGCTCGGAATCAAGAACATCCTCACGGCGAAATCGGGCAAAGAGGCCCTTCAGGTGCTGGAAACGCACCCCGTCGAGATTCTGCTCACCGATGTGTGGATGCCCGAGATGGACGGACTGAGCCTCGCCAAGAACCTTCGCCAGAATCCCAAGTTCGCCAAACTCCGAATCGTCGCCGTCACAGCCGATGTCGGTGCCAGTAGCGAGTTTGACATGACGCCCTTTGATGCCATCCTGACGAAACCCGTCACCCGCGACAAACTACCGACCGTCTGTGGCCTGCCCACCTGAATTCAGGGACTGAGCAGCGCCTCGCGCATCTCTGGAATTCGAAAGGCCTCGACGGGCACAACGCCTGGCACACACCCCGGATAATCCTTTCGGAAAGCCCCCGTCGCCAAATAGTCCATCAGCCGCCTCACAGTTGGATTCGCCATGTGGTCAACCACCGTCCTGACAGGTTCCGGAGGCTGAAAGCGCGGCGTTCGAAACCAGACGGGGTTCGTGATGGCGCACTGCCGAATGCGCTGCTGAGCCTTGAACGCGTAGTCCCCATCCATCTCGCCGAAGCACCGGGCGACGAGATAACCACCCGCGTCAGTACCCCGGACATCCCATTCAATCGTGCCCCCGGCGAAATCGCGGACGACGGCGAGAACTTCGCCTCCCCTCCCCACGAGCTCGACACGAGAGAGCCGCGACTCGCTCCGCGCCGGATAGGCGACGACCTTCACCACATGGCGCACATCCGCCCCCGAACGAAGCTCATCTCCCTGTGGGTGATTGTCCACCGAAAGGAAGAGTAACGGACCCGACGACATCGTGTGCCGCGCCGCTCGGAATTCGCGGATGAGATCCTTCTGTTTCAGAGGCACGGGGATTCCCGTCGCCGGCAGGACATTGAACAACGCCGTATCGCGTCCCGTTATGTTGTGCCCGATTGAAATGTCGAGCTCCGAGAACCCGGGCACACGATAACCGAGGTCGAGCAAGGCGAACCACAGGGCCTGGTAGTCACGATGATAGGCATCGTATCCCTGCACGGTCAGCCCGTCCAAGTACCCATCCTCCAACAGCTGAGGAACCATTTCCGCCGCGATATTCGTGACAAATGGGCCGTTTGGATCACCGTTCGTCGTCCACCAGCTCGTCGGATGCGCCCAGATGCACAGCGCACCGCCCGCTCGCTGCTCATCGACGACCGCCCGGTAAGTCCGCCGCTTGTGCGGGCCGCCCGCCACCGTATTCGTCTCGGCCGTTGCATCATCAAGCGCGGAGTACCAGACCGGGCGATCCTGATTGTAGTCGTGCCAATTGGGGACGACGACGCGGAATCCGATATGCCACAGATGCCCATAGCGCGACTTCGGCGTTTCATTGTCCACATAGAAGAGCGTCCGATTGCCCGGATAGTCATTTGCCGCCTGAATCACCGCCTCAATCTCGGCGGAATTGAAGGGACAGTCCGTGGCCTTGCCCGCGAAATAGAGATCGCGGAGTTCGGTCTCATAGTGCCGCGTCATTGCCGCGTTCGCGACGGACCACGGGCTGCCCAGTCCCATGGCGGCGACCTCGTTGCGCTCGGCCCACTCGTGCAACCGCTCGTAGGTTGTCTGCATACTGACACCGGGCTTGCGACAGGTGTGGGAATGCCCGGCGACCTTCAGGACGGCGGGTGCATTTGTCCCTGTCGTCGTACGAACCAGTGTCACTGTCGGCAGGCGCGGCGTTCCGTCGGCTCGTCCGACCGCATCCGAAGCCCCGACCGAGGCGGCCACGGACACGACCAAAAGCGCAAACAAGGGGCTTTTTCTCATCGGGGACCCTCCCTCGTCCCTTTGGATTAGGCAAGAATCAGCGTCAGAAGGCCCACGATTGCGCAATACGGGCCAAACAGCCAAAACCAGCGACCTTTCAGCGACTTCAGAAGCAGTTTCAAGGAAAGGTAGCCGACCACGGCCGCCAGCAGGCATCCGTAGATCGTCAGTCCCCAGCTGACCTCAGTCGTCGCAGCGGCGGCATCACCCGCCTTCAGGATTTGCAGAAGTGCCGCGCCAGCGATGGGCGGTGCCGACATCAGGAACGAGAACTCGGCACTCTTCTCGGCTTCAACGCCGCTCGCCCGCGCCGCCGCCAGCGTCATGCCGCTCCGCGAAACGCCGGGCAGGATGGCCACCGCCTGGGCAAGACCCATCAGAATCGCCCGGCCAAACGAGACACCCTTCTCGCCCTTGCGCAGAAAGCGGGTCGCCGTCAAAACAATGCCCGTAAAGATGAGCGCACCGCCCACCATCTTTGGCTCGGCAAAGGCCGTCTCAAGCTGATCCTTGAAGAGCACCCCGACCGCTCCTGCCGGAATCGCGCTCACAATCACCTTGAGAAGGTAATCCCACTCAAGGTTCTTGACGATTCGGTAGATAATCTTCCAATAAAAGGCGAAAATCGCAAGAAGTGTGCCCACATGAAGAAAGATGTCGATGCGCATTCCCATTTCCTTCATGCCAAGGAGGGACTTGCCGAGGACAAGATGTCCCGAACTTGAAATGGGAAGGAACTCGGCGATGCCCTGGAGAATGCTCAACAGCGTGACTTCTATCATACTTCCTTACTCCTTATGTGGATAGTGAGAGAAACGGGTGCCGTCCATCTCCTATCCGATGGACGACGAGACCTTGAAGACGGCCATGAGAATGGCAATCGCGACAAAACCGACGGCACAGGCAATCAGGACGATGAGCATCGGCTCAAGGGCGTTCGTAAAGGAGGTAATCTTGCGGTCCATCTCCTTCTGATAGCGCTTGCCGATGTGCTCAAGCGAGGCCGGCAAGTCACCCGCCTGCTCACCGACCGCCAGCATATCGGTCATCATGCGCGGGAACACGCCCGAAGATGCCAACGGACCCGAGATGGATGTGCCGTCCGTCACCCGCTTCCGTGCATTCGCCAATGCCTGCGCGATGACCGCATTGCCGCACGTCTCCTCGCAAATCTTCAACGCCTGAAGGACGTTAACGCCATTCACCAACAGCGTCTTCAGCGTATAGGCAAGCGACGAATAGGCCCCCGTCGCCACAATACCCGAAACGAGCGGCATCCGCAACTTCCAGCCGTCGATTTTCAACCGCCCGGCATCCGTCTTGCACCACCGCCTGAACCACAGGAAGAACAGGGCCAAGGCGAGGGCAATCGTCCACCCGTAGTGAATCGTGAAGTCGCTCATCCCCAGCAAAATCCGCGTCGGTGTCGGCAGCGACGCCCCCATGGACGCAAAGACCTTCTCAAACTGGGGGATAATCCAAACCATGGCTCCGATAACCGCCGCGATACCGACGACGAGGACGACAATCGGATAGGAAAGCGCACTCTTGATCTTGCCGCGCATATTGTCGTAGCGCTCGTAGTGGTCGCTCAACCGACGCAAGACCTCCACCATCGCACCCGAGGCCTCACCGGCGCGAATCATGCTCGAATAAAGCGGCGGAAACGTCTTCGGATGATGTGCGCACGCATCGGAGAAACTTTCGCCGCGCACAATCCGGTCGCAGAGATCCTGGCTGATGTACCGCTGGGCACTCGCCTCCTCCCCCTGATTCGCCAGGGCACGAAGGGCCTGACCCAGCGTCATGCCCGCCTCGATGAGGTCGGCAAGTTCGGACGTGAAGAGCAGGACCTCCACGCTCTTCATGTCCGTCTTCTGCGAGGAGCCACCGATTTGCATCTTCCAGATGGACGTCGGCTTGGATCCCGCAGCGTCAGAGGATACGAAAGCGGGCGCGGCGGATGCGGCAGGTCGCCCTGCGCCGTCCGCCACCGTTCCTTTCCGCTTCGCGTATCCCATTGCGCACCCTACTTCACAATGCGCACGCGAATAACCGCCGCGCTCGCCTCAAGGGCCTTGACGACTTCCGCCGGGACGACCGTGTCAGTGTCAATCAGCGTGTAGGCGAAGTCCCCACGGGACTTGTTCGCAATCGCGTCGATATTGATCTTGGCGTTGCCCAGAATCGACGTGAACGTGCCCAGCATGTTCGTCTCGTTCTTGTGGCAAATGGCAATGCGGCAGGCCTTGTTCGGCTTGCCAAGCGAGCAGGCCGGATAGTTCACCGAATTGACGATGTTGCCGTTCTCAAGATAGTCGCGCATTTCCTTGACGGCCATGACCGCGCAATTGTCCTCGGCCTCCTCGGTCGATGCGCCGAGGTGCGGAATGACGATGCAGCCTTTCTGGCCCGCCGTCGTCGCATTCGGGAAGTCCGAGACATACCGACGGACCTTGCCGGACTCAAGCGCCGCCAGCATGTCCTTCTCGTTGACCAGCGCATCGCGAGCCGCGTTGATGATGATGACACCATTCTTCATCATGGCGATCGCCTCGGCATTGATCATACCCTTCGTTGTCTCCAGTGCCGGCACGTGAATCGTGATGAAGTCGCAGGCCTCATAAATCGACTCGACATTCTTGCAGTGCTTGACGGCGTGGTCGAGGTTCCAAGCCGCGTCGACCGACAAGTAGGGATCGTAGCCATAAACTTCCATCCCGAGGCTGACGGCCGCATTGGCGACCTTCTGGCCAATTGCGCCCAGCCCGATGACACCGAGCTTCTTGCCCTGGATCTCCGTCCCCGCAAAGGCCTTCTTCGCCTTCTCGGCCGTCTTGTTGATCGCCGCGTCGGCCGCATTCGTCTTAACCCACTCGATGCCGCCGATGATGTCGCGACTCGCCAGCAGCATCGCGGCAATGACGAGTTCCTTCACGCCGTTCGCATTGGCCCCCGGCGTATTGAAGACAACAATGCCCTTCTTCGCGTATTCGGCATGGGGAATGTTGTTCACGCCCGCACCCGCACGGGCAACCGCCAGGAGGTTCTCGCCAGGGACGAGTTCATCCATCTTCGCCGAGCGGACAAACGCGGCATCCGCCTCCGCAAAGTTCGCCGTCCGGGCATAGTTATCGGGTAGGTTCTTCAGCCCCACATCCGCAATCGGATTGAGGCACGTGTACTTGTAGTTCATCATTTTGTCTTTCTTCCGTAGAATTTATCATGGAATTTGCCGTCACGAATGACGACGGACGATATTATACCACAAAACCGCCTGCTCGGGGGCTTGCGCGGCGGCTCGCCCGACCCGGATGCGGCGACGATCTCGCGACGCCTTTCGCGCTTAGACAAGCAGCTTCGCTGAGCCTGCCCTGCCTCGGCGGTTATCACTGGCTTCGGACGGAGACCTCTCCTACGGCTGCGAGTCGCACCGCACCTCTCGTGCGACCGCCGCGCGCACCCCCTCGCCCGAGAAGAAGGACAGGCCGACCACAGGCCGGGACGCGGCAGATGGTTTTGCCGCGCCTGCCGTTCGGCAGGCCATCGAAACTGCCGCGACTGGGCCTACACAACGCCTGCGCGGTGGGGCTTCTCTCCGCCCTTCTGCGCTCCGCCGCTCCCAAGCGGGGTTCCCCGTTTTGCCGCGCCTGCCGCGCGCACCCCCTCGCCCGAGAGGAGGAACAAGGCCGACCACAGGCATCCCGCGGCAGTGGGTCTTGCCGCGCCTGCCGTCCGGCAGGCGCATCCGCCCACTCGCCCCTAATCGAACGATTCGTGCGTTAAACGCAAAATTTCGACGAGCGAACGGCTTCGCGGCGGATGCTCATGGGCAAGGCCCCGACGCGGCAAGGGCAACCGCCGCGCCTCCCGTGCCCATCGCCCGGAGACTTACTGGGCAGTAAGTCCAAAGTTACTGGGCAGTAAGTTTTCTTCCGATGGGCACGGGAAATTGCCGCGATGCGTACGCGGCGCACTTCTCCTGCGCACGACAGGAAATTCCGATAAGCATCCGAGGGAATGCGCCTACCCACGAGCCGAACCGGCCCTCCCCATCGGACTGGAAACTGACGGGCAGGAACAGTCGGTGCGCGGCGGATTGCGCTCCCAAACCGCCGCGTTGCGAAACCTATTCCTCCGTGCCGTCCGTCAGGCGGTAGCCTTCGCCGCGGACGCTCTCAATGGTGAGCCCCCTGCCCAGTTTCTTGCGCAGGTTGGCAATCGTCTGGTCGACGGTCCGCGTCGTTCCGTAGTAGTCGAATCCCCAGGCCTCGTTCATCAGCGTCTCCCGCGAGACGACCGCGCCCGGTTCCGCCGTCAAAAGCCCCAAAATCTTCAGTTCACGCGGCAAAAGCCGAACCGATGTCCCATCCGCCTGAATCACGGCCATCCGCGCAACATCAACCTGCACCGGTCCAATGGACCATATCTCCCCACCCGTTTCAAGGACGGAAAGTCCGCCGTCACCATCCTTGACCTCCACACGATACTTCGCCGACTGGAGCAGGTTCACCAGCCGCGAACGGGCCGCCCCGTCCTTGCCGACGACGACGACCTTTGGAAACCTCAATAAACGCACGACACCGAGAATCGCCACAAGGGCAACTCCCGATGTCGCGCAATAGATGCAGCAGCACGTCAGGCAGGTGCAGGGGAAGCTACTGCACAACCATGAATCGGTCGTGCAGCAGTGCTGAGCCAACGCCAGAAGTGCCGCGAGCATCACCTGTTACTTACCACATGCGCAGTTGGTGGTGCAGGTGCAGGTCGCCTGACCGCATCCGCATTCACACGCCTGACCCGGCGTGCAGTTCTTGCAGCACGCCTTCTTCGGCGCGACACACGAACAACAACCGGCGAGAACCGCCACCACTCCGGCGACAAGCGCCGCGACAATTGCACTCTTCATCATTTTCAGCCTCCTTTGGCCTTAATCGTTTAACTGGCGCATAGTATAGCGAAACCGCGTCCGCGAAGTGTCAGACGAATGTAAAACTTTGCTCAGACGATAATGCCTCCGCAAAGGACGGCATCGTCCTCCGCCCCATAGAAGACGGCACTCTGCCCAGTTGCGATGCCCATGATGCCCTCGGACAGCGAACAGTGCGCACCACGGAGAACGGCCGGGACGAGCCGCCCGGCACTGCGCACCTTGACGCGGCATGGAATTGCCTCCTGCGTCGGTTCCGCCGCGCCCCAGTTCATCTCCGCGACATCAAGCGAAGTGCGGACGGCCTCGTCGGCCCGCCCCACGACGACGCGGTTTCGACATGCGTCCACGTCTATGACATAATAAGGTTCGCCCGCCCCACCGATGCCAAGGCCCTTGCGCTGTCCGATCGTGTAGTGCCAGAACCCAAGATGATGGCCGAGGACGCGTCCGTCCGTCGTCACGATGTCGCCCGGACGATCCGCCGCGCCAATCAGCTCGTTCACGTCACCCGCATAGAAGTCCTGCGAGTCCGGCTTATCCGCCGCATTCAGCCCATGGGCACGAGCAATCGACCGAACCTCGGCCTTCGTCAGTTCACCCAACGGAAAGACCTGCCGCGCCAGCTGCTCCTGCGAAAGGCGATAGAGAAAATAGCTCTGGTCCTTCGCCTCATCCCGTGCACGGAGAATCGCCCACCGTTCGCCGCGCCGCTCGACACGCGCATAGTGCCCCGTGGCGAACTTGTCGAACGAAAGCCCCGCCTCAGCGGCCAAACGCGGCAGAAGACCGAACTTCATCAGCGCATTGCACCGGACACAGGGATTCGGGGTTCTGCCCGAGAGGTAGGTCTCGCGAAAATACGAGACGATGGCCCGATCGTACTGCGCGGCACAGTCGAAGACCTGGTAGTCAATGCCAATGGCCTTTGCAAAGGCCGCCGCACGCTCGATGTCCTCCTTCTCTCCAGCCCCGAAACAGGCATCACGCGGGCCGCCGCGATACTGCCCGCGCCACAATTTCATCGTAATGCCGATAACATCGTGGCCCTGCTCCTTCAGGAGTAGGGCCGCGACGCTTGAATCGACACCGCCGCTCAGTCCGACTGCGACTTTCACCGCGATGTCACCTTCCGTCAGAACTGGTACTGGACCGAGAAGACCGCACCCGAACCGACACCCAGCTTCTTCGTGTTGCCGTTGCGGTAGAAGTGATCCTTGTTGCCCGTCTCGGCAAATGCCGCGACCAGCGTCAGGTTCTTCGTCACGAACCAGGCCACGTGCGCATCGTAGTAGTCGTGGTTGCGGATGTCGTCGCCGACGTTCACGCCCTGCTTGTACTCAAGACCGATGGCAATGTTCTCGGCAGGGAGGATGTCGATGTTGCCGAAACCGGCCACGCCATACTTGTTGTGACCGACCACGCCATTCACAACCTCGTCCGACACGAGAAGACCAGCCGAGAGAAGGACGGGAACCGGCGTCTGGGTGATCAGCTTCGAGGCCACGATGTAGCCGTCCACGCCATTGTCGCGCAGGCCGAGAGCCTTGACCGTATCCGAGTCCGTGTACTTCCAGACACCGCCGATGGCGATTGCCGGAATCCAGGCCGTATCAAAGGCGTTCTCGTCGAGGATGCGCAGCTTTGCGCCGATGTTGTGGGTGTTAATCGAGCCGTCGCCATAGCGATGAGCATCGACAAAGCCGTAGCCGTAGGAAAGCTCAAGGCGCTGCGCAACGGTCAGCGCGGCGGAAGCCGCCCACCAGTTGATGCCCGCATCACCGAGATTGACGTACCATCCGCCAACCTGCGGCTTCGAGACGATTTCATTCAGGTTGCTCGTGCTCGATCCCTCCCACGGCAATCCGGCCGTGTAGGCCAACGGGTTGAAGGCGATACCGCCCGTACCCTGCAGGTTGTTGAGCGGCACGCCCGCCTGCGCCGCGACCGCACCCAGCGTCGCAGCGGAAATGAGAAGCGTCCGAACCAGTGAGAATCCGTTTTTCTTGTTGATGTTCATGCGTGTTATCCCTTTCTACCCTACTCGTTCAGTAGGTTTTGTTTCCTTTGAAAAGCCCGCTTTCGCGGGCAAAGTATGGGCCGCCCCGACCTGGAACGGCCCCGTTGAACAATGGTTAGATGAGTGCGAGCGCCTGATCGAGGTCCGCGATAATGTCGTCGATGTGCTCGATGCCAATCGACAGACGGATCAGTTCGGGCGCAAGGCCCGCCGCACGCTGCTGTTCCTCGGTGAGCTGGGAGTGCGTCGAGGAGGCCGGGTGAACCGACAGCGACCGCGCATCACCCACGTTCGCGAGCTGCGTGAAGAGATTGAGGCCGTCCACGACCTTGATGCCCTCCTGCACGCCACCCTTCACGCCAAAGACGACCATGCCGCCCTGACCGTTCGGGAGATACTTCTTCGCGAGGTCGTACGAGGGGTCGCCCTCCAGGCCCGGATAGCGAACCCACGCCACCTTCGGGTGGTTCTTGAGGAACTTGGCCACCGCCAGCGCGTTGGACGAGTGCCGCGCAATTCGGAGCGGCAGGGACTCCACGCCCTGGAGGAAGATCCAGTTCGCATCCGGCGACAGCGTCGGCCCCTGGTTGCGAAGGCCGACCGTGCGCAGGCGGGTAATGAAGGCGAGAGGACCCGCCAGCTTGGACCAGACCGCACCATGGTAGCCCCGGTCAGGCTCGTTGTAGAGCGAGAACTTCGGATCCGACCAGTCGAACTTGCCCGCGTCAATCACGACGCCGCCGATGCCCGCACCGTGGCCGCCAATCCACTTCGAGAGCGAGTGGATGACGACATCCGCGCCGAATTCAATCGGGTGCTCAAGGATCGGGGTCGAGAATGTCGCGTCCACGACCAGCGGGAGGTTGTGCTTCTTCGCAAGCTTCGAGTAGGCCTCGATATCCGCAACGTCAAGTCCGGGGTTGCCGATCGTCTCGACGAAGATGAGGCGGGTCTTCTCGTTGATGGCCGCCTCGGCCGCCGCGATGTCGTTCACCTTGACGAACTTCGCATGGATGTTGTTCGACTGCGGAAGGATCACGTCAAACTGCGTGTAGGTTCCGCCGTAGAGGTTCGAGGCCGCGACGAACTCCTCGCCCGAGGGGACGATGTTCGTAATCGTGAAGTAGATTGCCGCCGTACCCGAGCTCAGCGTGATAGCCGCCGCGCCACCCTCAAGGGCCGCCAGGCGCTTCTCGAGCACGTCCTCGGTCGGGTTCATCAGACGGGCGTAGATGTTCGCCGCCTTCCGCAGGGCAAAGCGATCCGCACCATCCTGTGCATTCTTGAAGTTGTAGGCCGTCGTACGGTAGACGGGCACCGCCGTCGAATCCGTCGCAGGGTCACCATTCCATCCCGCGTGAACCGCGAGCGTCTCTGCATGCTGCTTTACTTCAGTACTCATGTGGATTCCTCCTTCTTCTTTCGTCAATTCTCTATCTTATACCGTGTTCGTTCACCGACCGATTAGGCGAAGAGCCAGGTCGAGAGGTAACGCTCTCCCGTATCCGGCAGAAGCGCGACAATCGTCTTGCCCGCATAGGCTGGGTCCTTCGCCAGTTCAAGTGCCGCCCAAAGCGCCGCGCCCGACGAGATGCCGACCAGCAGGCCCTCCTGCGCCGCCGCCGCACGTGCCGTGCTGCCGGCGTTGTCCGCCGAAACCGTAATCACCTTCGTGATCAGGCTCGTGTCGAGCACTTTCGGAACAAAGCCCGCGCCGATGCCCTGAATCTTGTGGGGACCGGGCTTGCCGCCCGAGAGGACGGGGCTCGTATCAGGCTCGACCGCGTAAATCGCAACATTCGGATTCTTCTCACGCAGGTACTTGCCCGTGCCCGTCAGCGTACCGCCCGTACCGACACCCGCGACAAACGCGTCGACCTGGCCATCCGTGTCGGCCCAGATTTCGGGACCGGTCGTGATGTGGTGGTAGGCCGGATTCGCCGGGTTCTCGAACTGCTGAAGGATGATGCCGCCCTTCGAGTCGCGCAACTCGTTCGCCTTCGCAATCGCACCCTTCATTCCGTCGCTGCCCGGGGTGAGGACGATTTCCGCGCCATACGCCGCCGCGAGTTTGCGACGCTCGATGGACATCGTCTCGGGCATCGTGAGGATGAGGTGGTAACCGCGCACCGCGCTCACGAGGGCCAGGCCAACGCCCGTGTTGCCGGAAGTCGGCTCGATGATCGTCGCGCCCGGCTTCAGGATTCCATCCTTCTCCGCCTGCTCGACCATCGCGAGAGCGATGCGGTCCTTCACGCTTCCGCCGGGGTTGAAGAACTCAACCTTCACGAGCACGCGGGCACCGCCCTTGTTCAGCTTGTTGGAGATCTCCACGAGCGGCGTACCGCCGACCTTCTCCAGAACCGTCTTTGCAATCTTCGACATCTTCAAATTCCTTTCGTTTTTTCCTTGTTCCCCTTCCTGGCGGGCCATACACTACCTACTCAGTAGAGAACGGCACATATTATAGCACGCGCCGACGACGAAAGTCAACCACGAGAGTAGTATTATTTTAAGTTTCTTTCATCTTTCGCCATTCGAGCGCGAATCCATCGTAAAATGATGAATTACCAAAACGGAATAACGACCAAATAGATGCCGAACGCCCCCTTTCAGTCCTCCGAAGCCCCCGCCTTGCCAAATGATAACGATGTCCAGTTCGTCACGATTCTCTTCTCCGCCATCGTCTTCCACGAGAAAGTGACGAGGCGATTCGCACTCGGCCTGACGATCTTTCTCGTGGGCACGCTCCTCATGCTGTAGCACCACAAACGGCAACCGGCGCATCCAGCCCCACGCAAGGGACCAGTTGTGATAAAATATGGGCATGGAAAGACAGATTCTACAAGTTGGAACCTTTGAGGTAAACTGCGTTCTTCTCGCCCAGCACGGGCGGGCCTGGATTGTCGACCCCGGCGCAGATGTGGATCGCATCGCGGCACTTTTGAAGGAACGGGCTCTCACGCCCGAACTCATCCTCCTGACACACGCCCACTTTGACCATGTCGGCGGCGTGCCCGACCTCCAGCGGCGTTTTCCCGGCCTCCCCGTCTACATCCATCCGCTGGATGCCCAGATTCTCGCCCATCCCCTCAACGCGTTCCCCCCGGACTATCCGCCCATTTCCGAACCGAGCAACATCCGTGACTGCCGCGACCTTGAGGGCGTGACGGTCATCGAAACGCCCGGCCACACGCCCGGCGGATGCTGCTACTACTTCCCGGAAGACAAGCTTCTTCTCTCGGGCGACACGCTGTTTGCCGGTTCAGTCGGTCGCACGGACTTCCCCGGCGGCGACATGCCGACGCTGATGAAGTCCCTTGAAAAACTTGCCGCGCTCCCCGATGAAACGCTCGTCATCCCCGGACACGGTTCGCAGACGACAATCGGACGCGAAAAGCGCGGCAATCCCTACTTTGCCCGATAAATTCCATCTGGGACAAATCATCAAGACGAAGGGAGGACGCACCTGCGCCCTCCCTTCGTTTACGGAACCCTCCATCCGCCCGCATTAGCGGACAATCAGCCGGAAGCCACTTTCGAACCGAAGGTAGCCGTTCGCGTCAATCGTGACGGGCTTCCGAACGCCACTCGCGCTCTCGTAGCGAATCTGCACCAACTGGTCGGCCGTCAACGCATCGGCACTCGTTCCAATGCGAATCGAGCGCGACTTCGCCTGCCCGCGAATGGTCAGCGTGGCATCCGATGCCCATGCGACGGATGCCGAATCCTCAAAGGCAATGCACCCGCCCTCGGCGACCTCAATGGCCGAATCGCCGCCGACCAGGAGCGCACCGAGTTTGCCCGCACAAGTCGAACCAAGCCGAATCGCACCCGCGTCAATCTTGAAAACGCCCTGCGGCTCATTGTGCGTCGCCGCCGTGAGAAGCATCGTCCCCGCGCCCGTCTTCCAGACACCGCAGTTCTCGCGCAAGGCCTCGCCCTGATAAAGGTTTACGCCCTCGCGGTCAACGATCGGCGACTCCAGCGTGAAATCGACCGCCGCGTCACCCGTCACATCCGCCACGATGAACTTGACGCCCATCTTGTGGTTGGCCGCCGTTGCGGGGGCCTGGTAGCCAACCATCATGTCCTCCGCCGCGAAGGTGCTGGGACTCGTGCCGCCGACATTGACGAAACTCCAGTTGTCGTAATAGTCCTTGAAACCGACACCCACCCGCGAACCCGTGAAGGTCGCGCCATCGCTCATGTTCAACAGGTAGACAATCGGATAGGAACTCGCCGTATTCTCGTTCGCCACCGCGCCACCGACAAGATACCACGGCTTGGAAACGCCCATGGCCGAGGGGTGAGCGAGGCGGACAAGACCGTCAGCATAGACGTAAATCGGGCCGCCCCCACTACACGGACCCCAATAACCATAGGTCTCGCCAATCGAGAGGTCACCACCGGCGAGGACCTTCGTGCCCGCGCCACCGGTAGGCAATGTGTTATAACCCGAAGCCGTCGCCCGCCCCGAGACATTCAGTTCCCAGTCATGCCCCTTGTTCGCGGTCAGCTTAACGCCTTCTCCCGAGATGAGGACGCGTCCCGAACCGACATTCGTGAGCGACCCCTTGACCTCAATCGCCGCCGTCCCCGCCAGCTCGAAAAGTGCACCCGAATTGACCGTGACATTCTCCGAAAAGGTGCCGCCGCCCAGCGTACCCGTATCAACAACACGAAAAGCACCAGCCTCCAGCGTATACCCCCCCCCCCCAGAGATGGCACAATCGCCCGCAATCTCTACGGCCATCTCCGTCGGAATCGCCCCCTTGAGCGAGCACGCGAAGTCATACATCGCAACCCAGTAATTTTGAATCTGGACATTCTCATCGCACAGGTCGCACCCGAAGTCACGACGGAATTCATAGGCATCAAAGTCGCAGTCCCAGGTCGTCTTCTCACCGTGGACAAGGCACCCATAAATCGCACCCCCCAACGCATCCTTGACATAGATGACGGACGCATAAATGCCGTCCGCCTTCTGCTGGAGTTTCACCTTCACGGCGGTAATGACCGTACCCTCAGCCTCCGTCGTCAAGGCCTTGAGCAGAAAGGTCACCGAATCCGTCTCGGGATCATACGTCCAGTTGTAGATGCCCTCCTTGTTCTGGACGACATCGTTGTTGACGCGCCGTGTGCTCTTGCTTCCCCAACAGGTATCCAGCGCGAAACTGAAGCTTTCGATATTGGCAAGCTTGGCGGCGGCGGGGAGAATCTTACGAGTTTCGGTGCTCACCATGTAGACGGGACTCGCCAGTTTCAGAACCGCGTCACTCGATTCGCCGATGGCCTGCGAATAACCCGCACTTCCGCCGAGGGCATTCTCAAACCGAAAAACGCCATTCGCGCCGAAGCGCACGCCTTCGCCCGTCGTAAACGTCAACGAGTCGCCCGTGAAGACGACTCGTTCAGCAGTTGCGACATTCAGAATCTTCGCGACACTTTTTTCACCAACGACCGCAACGGTCGATGAGTTAGGAAAAACGGCAATCGATCCCGCCTTCCAGGCGGTTGCAACTCCATCCTCCGTGAACCAATTCAGCGTCCCGTCATCCCAGACCCCGCTGGCTCCGCCGCCCCAGATGAGCGCATCCTTCCCTTTCGGGAAATAGGACGATTCAATCGCATCCTGCACCTCGGCGGGAACGCCCGCCAGGGCGTAGGTCGCCGTCACCGTGAGGTCTCCCGTGACGGCATTGAAAGGCTGGTCCCAAGCGCGAAAAGCGCCGCCCTTGTAAGTCTTGCCCGTCATGTCAGGTGCCGTCGCCGATGCGCCCGTCTTGACATAGACAACCGCGAGTTCCGTGCCATCGGCATCCACGAACGTCACCTTGCAGAGTTTCTCGTAAAGTGCCGTCACCGTGATGTCCGACAGGACCTTCATCACGCCCTTATCCCATCCCGTAAAGGCATAGCCCTCGTAAGTCGGTGCGGCAGGTGCCAACGCGGCGAGATCGAGCGTACCAACATTCGCCTCAACCGTGCCAACCGTCTCGCCGTCCTTTCCCACGTAGGTCACCGTCACCTTGGCATCGGCATAAGACACTTCCCACACCGTCAGCTTCACGTTGTTCAGGCACACCGCCATCCAGGCGGTCGAGTTGGCGAGATCTTCCGGCGTCGTGCGATAGTCCGCCGCAACCGTGTCCGCCGCCGCCGTGTCGCCATTGAACCCGTAGGCCTTGTCGTACGGATAAAGCGCATACACAACCTGTCCATAGACATCCGCACCGACCTGTGTCAGTTCAAGCTTGGTCGCCGTCAGCAGGCTCTTGCCCGCGCCCCCCTTCGCCTGGAACTGACACGTCAGCGTGGTCCCATCGTTCTCATAGTAGTAGATGCCGGCCTTATCCGCACCCGCCGCGCAGCATTCGTCCAGCACCCAGGTTGTCGGGTTCGTCCCCGCATTCCGTTCGTCAATATGCAGGGTGGAGTAGTCGGCCGAAAGGCCGATGACATTCTCCAACTTGACACCCGTGAACAGCAGTTTCTTCTCGCCCTTGAGAATCGTCGCCGATTCGGCCGTCTTCTCAACCGTCTTGGCGGTGGCCCCCGCCAGACGGAAAAGATACCCGTCGTCGTCCACCGCCAGCACGGCCGTCGGATCGTCCTGAATCGAAATCGCCGCGAGTTGCGCACTCGAAAGTCCATTCGCATCCGTGCCGATGCGCACATCCCCGACCTTGGGTGCGCGGGCAAGCGTCAGGTGTCCGCCCCAACTGGCCGACGCGGACGCGGCAAACGAAACCGCCGCGCCGTCGGCGATGTCGAGCGTCGAATCGCCCTTCACGACCAACGCACCGAACGTCGCCTTGGCCGTTGACGGGAACACGACCGTGCCCGCCTGCAGGATGAGCGCGGCAGTCGGCGCGACCGTCTTGCCGCTCGACAGCGTCAGCTTGTCCGCTCCCTTCTTGAGGAAGCCGAACATCTCGGGCGAATTGACACGAATCTGGCTCGCCTCTTTCGCCGTCAGAGGTGACGCGACCGTCAGCGGTCCGTCGCAGATGAACCTCAGCTGAACGGGGTACACCGTCGCATCCGGCGAAAACCCGAGGCGAATTTCATCAAAGTCGACGAGCGACTCCTCCGTCCCCGTCTGCCACAGGAACGACCCGGAGTACTGGGCCGTATCCGAACCGTTGTAATAGGCGTTGTTGCCAGCCTCCATCTTGCGACCGGTCAAGTGGGCACCGTTGGAGAGGTGGACCTTATAGAGGATGTTGCCCCACCCGTCGTACTCGTTCACGAGCGTGCCGCCCTCGACACGCGTCGGCTTGTAGATGCCCATGGACGAACCGGTCGTCAGCTTCAGCGTGCCGCCCTTCTCGACGTGGATGTCGCCGCCCGCACCCTGCGGGCCCCAGGCACCGTAAGTCGCACCAATCGAGAGCTCGCCACCGTCCAAGATTCGCGTCGCGCCCGCACCGTCCGTCAGGCAGTTGTAGGTAGCCGGCTTCGTCTGCGCCTTGCCGGAAATGGCAAAGTCAATGGCCTTGCCATCCAGGTTCAGCGTTGCCGTCGAGCCGGCGGCGAGCCGAATCCGTCCACCATTCGCCGTGGTGAGCGAAAGTGCCGAGCCATCAATCTGAAGATCCTGCCCCTCTATAACCGCCTCACCGAAGTTGACGTTCACGGGCACCGTCGGCAATGTCGGGAAGACAATCCTCCCCGATTTCACGGACGCGTCACCCGCCACCGTCGTCACCGACCAGCCCGCGCCAATCGCATTCTCAAACCGCACCGCCGCATCACGCTTGAAGACAATCGTTCCTGGATAATTGAACGAGATTGCATCCCCCTTGAAGGTCACATCGCCACCGACGGAAACGGACGAGACCTCCTTCGGCCCATTGAGCGTCAGTTCGGCCGTCTCATTCACAACAAGTGTCGCCCGCGGCGTCCAGCCGGCGTCATCGTCCGCCCATGTGCCCGAGGCCCCCTTGGTCCAGACATACTCACCATGGCTGACAATTTCCTCCATATTCGGAAGGGCGCGGCAGATGGCGCGGTAGACTTCGTCCGCCATCAACTGGTAGCCCGGATCGTTCGGATGAAGCGCCACCTCGATGGAGAGGGACTCAAGCGTGGACTGGTCACCCGCAAACGTAAAGTTGTCCGCGACCTCGAAGCCCTCGTATTCGGCGATGTCGAGAACCACGTTCACGTAATCCTGAAGGGCGTAGCCACCTTCCCGCTTCTCATCCCACCGCATCGGCAGGTAGCCGCCGAATCCAATGCCCTTCCGCGGCGTTGCCAGCACAATCGCCTTCGGATTGTTCGCCTTCATCTTGTCGACTGCAACGCGGTACCAGTAGGCGAACGAGTTGTTCTCGGTCTTGTTCTTGTAGTCATCCAGCGTGCCCGGCGCGACATTGTTGCCCCAGTCGTTGATGCCGTGCTCCAGCGTATACAGGTCCGCCGGCTGGACGTTTGCGCCATTCACGCAACCGCCCGAGATGCCCGTATTCAGGAACGCGGTGACAATGAGCTTATCCATGACGCGGTCCTGATACCCACGCGTGAACCTGCCGCCCGCGACCCCGACGTTGT
Organism: Verrucomicrobiota bacterium; assembly: GCA_050874585.1. Taxonomy (GTDB): domain Bacteria; phylum Verrucomicrobiota; class Kiritimatiellia; order RFP12; family UBA1067; genus UBA1067. The sequence goes on from JBNMKZ010000008.1 coordinate 64,889, forward strand.
TGTTGTACCAGGTGATGGACGTGCCGACCGAATTCCACTTGCCGGGGAAAAGCTTCTTCGCCGACGGCACACCCGCCGCACGATCGGCCCGCGTCTGCCAGACGGCGTAGAGGGTCTTCGTTCCCCCTTCGGCGGCAAGATCCGTCACCTTCGCGCAGTTCGTGTACTTGACGGCCCCATCCGCCGTCTCGGCCCAGCCACAGAAGACCGAGCCATCCAGGCCGCCTTTCTCAAAGACGCTCGCCAGAAGGCGCGTCGGCTTCCCCGATTCAATCACCTGATTGGTGACGGAGAAGTTCCCCTCATTGTAGGCCGTTCCGCCATTGCCGTCAAAGACAACGGTGTAATTCCCGGCAAACAGCGCAGCGGACACAAACGCCGCCGCGGCACTCAGGACTGGACGAATCCGAACTTTCATTAGCATTCACTCCTTACCAAGGGATGATTCTACTTACGATGAAGGTATTATAGCATATTCCCCCGACAAAGGCTTAAACTTTTCTGATTATAGCTTATAGCGCGACCAACGGCCAAAACCTCGTTCAATCGCCTGCACAAGCCGAACGGTTTTTCGCGGCAAAATGTACCAAAAAAGAAACGGCCAACCCGCATGGGGTTGGCCGAACCTTCATTCATCAGACCCGAAACGCTTACCGCTTGACGAGCTTACGGACAGCCTTATGCGAGCAGAACGTCCGCTCCGTGTAGAGCTTCGCGCGCCAGCTCGGGTTCGACTTGACGACCTTAATCGCCTGAATCCAGGGCGAGTGGAACGGGAAGAGCTTCTCAACGCGAACGCCGTAGCTCTCACGCGTCACGGTGAAGTTGCCCGAGATGTTCTTGCGGCCGTTGTCAATCGCGAGAACCTTGCCCTCGAAATCCTGAATACGGAACTTATCGCCTTCCTTAATCTTGATGGAAACGCGAATGATGTCGCCCGTGTGGAACTCGGGGAAGTTCTTCTCGCCCGACTTCGCCGTCTGCTCGGCGTTGATCTTATCGAGAATCTTGATACCCATGATTAGGCCTCCTTCTTCGCCTCAGCCTTGGGCTGGGCCTTGCGGGCGTGGTGCGGCTTGAGCGCCGGGTTCTTCGCACGGCGAATCAGGCTCGCGACCGTGGTCGAGGGCTTCGCGCCCTTGGAAAGCCAGTAGTCAACACGCGCCAAGTCAAGCTTGAAGTTCTCTTCCTTCATCTGGGTGTCATACCACCCGAGAATCTCAAGGAACTTGCCATCGCGGGGGCTGCGCTGATCCGCCGCGACAATACGATAGGTCGCGTGGTTTGTGCAACCCGTACGACGCATTCTAATCTTTACCATCTTCTCAGTTCTTTCTTTCGGTTGATGAATTGGCGCGTATTATATCATATCGTCCGTCTCGGCGCAAGAGGGTATCAGATAAACGAGAGTTCCGCAGGTTGCCAATCCGCCGCGTGGGCTGCCCTTCTACACGGAGGACGAATTCGGTTCTACGTGTAGAAGCGTTTCCGTTCTCCGTGCAGGGCGAGTCCCGTCCTTCGTGTAGAAGCATTTCGTCCTCCGTGTAGAAGCGTTTTCCTCTCCGTGCAGACCTTTTCTCGTCTTCACGGAGAAGCACTGAGCCTCTGCACGGAGAACGCATCAATTCTACACGTAGAACGGAACGCTTCTACACGTAGAAAGTGTCAAGTCAACACGTAGAACGGAACGCTTCTACACGTAGAACAAATCGATTCTACACGAAGAAAAAACCAAGTCTCCGTGTAGAA
>JBNMKZ010000009.1:0-54153 GCA_050874585.1 Verrucomicrobiota bacterium
GCTTCGCCGAACTGCTTGAACTCAACGACGGATAGCAGCTTCGCCTTCCGATACGCAAAATACACTTCCTGAAATCAACTTCACCCTATAAAACACGGGGCGAAATCAACTTCTCGCCTCAAAAAATGGGTAAACTCCAGCTTAAGGCGCGGCGGTTCCTGCGGGGCCAAACACGAAAGGCCACCAAAACCAGCGAAGCCGGAAACGAAACCGCCGCGCCCTCCCGTGAATTTCTGTGTCCGCCGTTAGGCGGCTTCAGTGCATTCAGTGGTAGAAAAATCTCCCCCTTTCCGTAGTGCTCCGCGTGTTCCGTGGTTCAAAATATGGTAGAATACCGCTCAACCGAAAACCAATCCATGACCAGCACCATTCTCATCAACTTCCTGCTCTACTGCATCATCAATGCCTTCACCCCCGGTCCCGGGAATCTCCTCGCCCTGAACACCGTCACCAACTACGGCTACCGAAAGGGACGCCCCCTTTTCCTCGGCATTTTCGTTGGCTACTATGCCGTGCAGACGACGTGCGGTCTCGTCGTCTATGGACTCGGCTCCTTCAATCCGCACATTCTCACGGCCCTGAGGTACATTGGCGCGGCCTACATCCTCTGGCTGACGATCCATGTCGCCCTCGACAAGCCCCAGCCGCCCGACTCGGCTCGCTCCGCCTCATTCGCCAAGGGCTTCCTCCTTCAGTTCCTCAACGCCAAAATCTTCATTTTCGGCATCACCGCCCTCACCTGCTTCATTACGCCCCATCACCAGACGCTTGGCATCATCCTTGCCGCCGAATATTTCATTGCGACGCTCGGCACGGTCGCCACGCTCACCTGGATTGGATTCGGCCTGGTCATCCAGCGATTCTACCTGCACCACTTCCGAATCATCAACATTCTGATGGCACTGACTCTACTGGAGTGCGTGTGGAGCATGCTGACCTCGTGAGACGGCATCCGCCGCGCCACGACCTGACGATGCCGTAAGGACCGTCGCAAACAGCGGGGATGCGCCCAACCCGAACCCGGAATCTGGTCTTATTCAAAATACGCTAACTGGTTCTTCAATGAACTCAGCGAAAAGGGTATCCTATGCGCATTCCAACAACGGAAAGGACAAACCGAATGAGCAGCAACCGCTATGAACTGAACAAGAACCTCGCCCAGATGTTGAAGGGCGGCGTGATTATGGACGTGACGACCCCCGAACAGGCCAAGATTGCCCAGGAGGCGGGCGCCTGCGCCGTGATGGCACTTGAGCGCATCCCCGCCGACATCCGCGCCGCCGGTGGCGTGGCTCGCATGAGCGACCCGAAGATGATCAAGGGCATTCAGGCGGCGGTTTCCATTCCGGTGATGGCCAAGTGCCGCATCGGGCACTTCGCCGAAGCCCAGATTCTCCAGGCCATCGAAATTGACTACATCGACGAGAGCGAGGTTCTCTCGCCCGCCGACGACCGCCTGCACATCGACAAGACCCAGTTCGACGTCCCGTTCGTCTGCGGTGCCAAGGACCTCGGCGAGGCGCTGCGCCGCATCTCGGAGGGTGCGTCCATGATTCGCACCAAGGGCGAACCGGGAACCGGCGACGTCATTCAGGCCGTCCGCCACATGCGGATGATGCAGTCCGAGATTCGCCGTCTCGTCTCGCTCAATGCGGATGAACTCTACGAAGCGGCGAAGGAACTCCGCGTTCCGTTCGACCTCGTCAAGTTCGTCCACGAGAACGGCAAGCTGCCCGTCGTCAACTTCGCGGCCGGCGGCGTGGCGACCCCGGCGGATGCCGCGCTGATGATGCAGCTCGGCGCCGAAGGCGTGTTCGTCGGATCGGGCATCTTCAAGAGCGGCAACCCGGCCAAGCGTGCGGCGGCGATTGTCAAGGCCGTGACGAACTACAACAATCCGAAGGTTCTCGCCGAGATTTCGGAAGACCTGGGCGAGGCCATGGTCGGCATCAACGAGTCCGAAATCAAGGTCCTGATGGCCGAGCGCGGAAAGTAATCCATGAAAATCGGCGTTCTCGCCCTTCAGGGGGCATTCATCGAACATGAACGGCGCATCGCCGAACTCGGTGCCACGCCGTTCGAGATTCGCCGCCTGCCCGACATCGATCAGCCCTTCGACGGGCTGATCCTGCCGGGCGGGGAGTCCACCGTGCAGGGCAAGCTCCTGCACGAACTCGGCCTCTTTGAGCCGCTGAAGCAGCGCATCGCCGAGGGACTGCCGACTTTCGGCACGTGCGCCGGTCTCATCTTGCTGGCGCGGAACCTGGAAGACGACCCCACCGTCCACTTCGGGCTGATGGACATCACCGCCGGGCGCAACGCCTACGGGCGGCAGCTCGGCAGCTTTGCCGCGTCAATTCCATTTGCAAAGGGAGCCGAAATCCCGGCGACATTCATCCGCGCCCCCGCCATTCGCCGCGTCGGAAAGGATGTCGAGGTTCTCGCCTCCGTGGATGGAATCCCCGTTGCCGCCCGCGAGCGGAATATGCTCGTCACGGCCTTCCACCCCGAACTGAACGCGAACCCGGCCGTCCACAAGTTCTTCCTGGACGGCATTCGCGCCTGAATCAGCGGCAGAGTTCGAGAACAATCATGGCGAAGCTCGTGCACAGCACGGGGTCGCCTTCCCAAAAACGGTTGTTCTCGTTGACCCAGCTACCGTCCTCGCCCTGCAGGGCGAGGAGTTTTGCCGCGAGTTCGCGCTTCCAGCGAATCGTGCGTCCGTCCTCGGCACGAAGCTCGTCCACGCCTGCGGCGGAAAGCGCCCGGGCGAGGATGTCGTAATAATAGTAGAGGCCCTGATTCCCCATGCCGGGATTTTCCTCCACCGACCAGTAGCGTGTGCAGTAGTCGAGCGCATTGCGTACGCGGGGGTCGGACTTCGTCAGCTTGGCACTGCACATCGACAGGACGGCCGCATAGCTCATCGATCCGTAGGCTCTCAGATTGACCCGCCCCGCACGGTTCGTCTCCGTCCCGGCCTGCGGCGTTCGGTCGTTGTAGGCGGCCCCGCCCCGTTCATCTCCCTCCGTCTTCTGCAGGTGTTCCACGAATGCGATGGCCCGATTCCAGTCGAGGTCGACCCGCGCCCCACCTGGACGACGCTCCTCAAGCGAAGCCGTGCGGCTCATCGCATCCATCGCATAACTCGTATTGGACAGGTCCGCATATCGCCTGCGGGACAGCCGATCGTAGCCGAAGCCGCCCGCCATCGTGTCGTCGCCCGTCAGCTGGGACGAGGCGATGTACGCACGCGCCTTCAGCATCGGCTCCGTGGGTGCCAGGCCCGATTCGAAAAGCGCAGAAAGGCAAACCGCCGTGTTGTAGTTGCCAAGTCCCGAACCGCCGCGCCCCGGCTTCGGCACATAGAATCCACCGTCCGCACGCTGGGTCGAGAGGACGAAGCGCACGGCCTTCTCGCGAACGGATACCGCGCAGTCCACGCCGGGAGCCGACAAGGCCCACAGGGGGAGGGCCGTCAGGGCCGGCATCTGCGCGTCACTCCAGTGTCCATCCTCCGACTGCCGCGAAATGAGAAAGCGGGCACCTCTTGCAAGTGCCGCGTCCAGTTCATCCACGTGAGGGACCTCCGCCCCAACACAGGCAAACGCAAGCGCCGCGCCGAGTGCCAAGACTCCACGCCGCCAACCTCTATCTGTCCGTCGCGTCATTTCCTCTCTTCTCCTTGAATTCAGTGAATGTTCAGGTTTTGGCGGATATGATACACTTTTTCTCCCCGATTGTGTAGTCCTCGGCCCTTCCGGCAAGGCCTGAAAACAAAAGAGTTCGCGGCAGAATCTGCCGCGAACTCTCTCTCAAGCGCGTCACTGAGGACGCAGGCCCGACTTAGGCACCGAGCTGAAGACGCGCAAAGCGCTTGATCGTCAGCGTGTCGCCGAGCGTCTTCGCGACACCGCCGAGATACTTCTCGACCGTCAGGTCGCCGTCCGCCACGTAGTCCTGCTTGTTCAGGCAGATCTGCGTGCAGAACTTGGCCGCCATGCCCTTCTTGATGCCCGCCAACGCCTGCTCGGGCGGAAGGTGACCCTTCTGCTCCTTCAGCGCATTGAGCTTGATCTCAAGCTCCGCGTCAATCTCGGCCTGCGGAACATCAGCCGGGTTGATGTACTTCGGCGCATTCGCCGCGACCTGGAGGCAAATCATGTGCGCGGCCTCGGCAAGCGCCGGATTCGCGGCGGTCTCCGCCTTCGTGCAGCCAATCTCGACCAGAACGCCAATCTTGCCGCCCATGTGGATGTAACCCGAGAGCACACCCTCGCCTTCGAGCTGGAAACGCTCGCTGCGGCGGATCTTCACGTTCTCACCCGTCTTGGTCAGGAGCATCTTGTAGTCGTCGTTCAGCGTCTGCTCGATGTCCTTGCCCTCAAGGGCGACCTTGGCCGCCTCATCAACGAACTTGATGAACGCGTCCGTCTTCGCAACGAAGTCGGTTTCGCAGTTGACTTCGGCGAGTGCCATCGCCTTCTTGTCGGCGGCCTCGGCGAGGGCGACGATGCCCTGCTTCGACTCCTTGTCGACGCGCTTCGCGGCAACGGCGAGGCCCTTCTCGCGAAGGTACTTCACCGCCTCCTCCATGTTGCCGTTCGTCGCCGTGAGCGCCTCTTTGCAGGCACCCATACCGGCGGACGTCGCCTCACGGAGTTCCTTGATCTGCTGAATCGTAATAGCCATTTTGAATTCTCCTTGTGTATCGGTTCGGCTTACTTGGCCTCAGGAGCGGGTTCGGCGGCAGGGGCGACCGGCTCGGCGACCTTCGCGGCAGCGGCCTCGGCCTCGACGACGGCGGCCTGACGCTTCGCGGCGAGATCGGCCTTCGCCTTGGTCTCGGCGGCTTCCTTCGCCTTGCGGGCGGCAGCCTTCACATTGGCGGCGAGCGTCGCCTTCTTGGCGGCGGCACCGGCAGGACGCTTCGCACCATCGCGATTGACGGCGCGGGCCTTGCGGTCGGCGCGGGCGGCCTTCTCGCTCGCATCACGGGCGGCACGCTCGGCTTCGCGACGGCGGCTCTCTTCGGCGGCCTTCGCGCTGTACTCGTCGTTCGCACCCTTGATGACCTTCGCAAGGCCGTTGACAATCAGCTCAATGCCGCGCACCGAGTCATCGTTGCCCGGAACCACGTAGTCAATCGGCTCGGGATCGGCGTTCGTATCGACGAGCGCCACGACCGGGATGTGCAGGCGGACGGCTTCCTTCACCGCATTCGCCTCGCGGCAGACGTCGACCACGACGACCGCGCCCGGGAGCTCCGCCATATCGGCAACACCCGTCAGGTTCTTCTCAAGCTTCGCGAGTTCGCGGCGAAGCATCGAAGCCTCCTGCTTGTGCTCGGACAGTTCACCACCGTTCGCCTTCGCCGTCGCCTGGAGCTGGCGCATGCGACGGACGGACGAGCGAAGCGTCTTCGCATTCGTCAGCGTGCCGCCGAGCCAACGCTCGGTCATGTAGAACTGCTCGGTCGTTTCTGCCGCGTTCTTGACGATTTCCTGCGCCTGCTTCTTCGTCGCGACGAAGAGAATCTTCTTGCCGGCGAGAATCGTGTCGCGGAGGAACGCAGCCGCCTCGTCGAGAAGCGTGACGGACTGGGTCAGGTCGATGATGTGGATACCGTTGCGCTTGTCGAAGATGTAACCTTTCATCTTCGGATTCCAACGCTTCGTCTGGTGGCCGAAATGAAGGCCAGCGTCAAACATATCCTTGAGGGTGATGCCCGTAAGGGCGGAGGTAGGCATTTCCATTTTGTTTTCCTTTCAATCACATTTGATTATCAGATCAATCCGCTTTGTCCGAGGATGGATGACCCCGAATCATTCGCTTCGCCTCACCCACCATGGGTGAAAGTGGCGGATAGTATACCAAATTCGGGGGCAACTCCGCAACCCCCCCCCCATAACGCGGCGATAAGCGCAAGACATTCCGCGCTTGGGCGTTCCGCCGCTCAGCGATGAGACTCGTACTGAAGGAGCGGCAACCAAACGCGGCAGGACGACGCCTTCGACCAGGTGTTGGCAGCGGAGGCGAAATCACAGAACTCCACAACATCCGCCAAGGCATCCCGCGTCGATTCCGCATGAAAGCCCATCGGCAGGACGGCGGCGAACTTCATCCAAATCTGCGGATTGTCACTCCGTACCTGACGAAAGTCGAGCTTCAGGTCCCTGATATCCGGGACGCTCGTTTCGCCTGAGCCATCCCCGGCGAAGGCCGGACGCATCACGTCCGAAAGGTCGCCCCCGAACCGAGAATCCCGTGCAAGGACAATCGGCCCGCGCGTAAAGGCGACATGCCCGTTCAACTGGTGCAGCTTGACGGGCATTTCAAGCTGAAGCCGAATCTCATCCCCCGGAGACCAGGTTCGCCTGAGCGGAAAGCGAACGCCCTGCCCATTCACAGTTGCCGAATAGTTCTCACACCAACCCGGTATGCGCGGCGCAAACGTAAACTCGTTCGCCTTTTCCGAACGATACCAGATCGTCACTTCGCCGTTCTCGGGATAACGCGTGTAGACCTGGAAGCGCACGTCACGTCCATTCGGCAGTGCAACGGAAAGGTCGCCGCCAGCGTAGAGGTTCAGGTTGACCGTCTCGTTCGAGACCGCGAGAAGACTGCCCAAAAACGCAAGGAATCCTCTTGGACCATTCGCATTGCAACAATTTGTAAACGTCTTGTTGTGGTGCTCGCCCGTGGCGCGGGTGCCGCTCAGCGGACAGTATTGCGAGAACACCGACCCGTCCGGTGCAAGCGTCGCCAAATAGGCGTTGTAGAATGTCCGCTCAAGAGCATCCAAGTACCGCGTCTCCCCCGTCGCCCGGTACAGCCGCTCGCACAGGCGCATCCAGGTCGTCAGCACACATGTCTCATTCGGGCGGTTATAGGGTTCCGTCTGACGGGACGCGCCCGCATACCAGTGCTCTCCCGACGACGCGCCACCGATGATGTTGATTTCCTCGGCAAGGATGTGTTCCGACGTGCACCGAACAGCCTCCAGCAGGCGGCGTTCGCCCGTCACCTCATAAAGGTCGAGAAGCCCAAGGTAGCAGTCCATCATCTCGTAGGCCTTGAGCGAACTGTCGAGACCACCCTTCGTGACACGGGAGAAGAGCGGCACTTCGGCATCCGTCAGCAACCGCGCACCGTTCTCGGCATCCATCTGGTCACGGATCTCCTTTGCAAAGTCAAGGTAGTCCTGTTTCCGCGTCAGGCGATAGAGCCGAACGATGGGCGACAGCACGGAACAGCTCGGCAGCCCACGGTACCATCCCGACTTGTAGAGCGGGCGCGTACGGAAATGCGCCATCAGGCACTTTGCAAGCCGTTCCGCCGCGTTAAGCGTACGGACCTCATGCGTCTGTTCATAGGAGGCGAGCAAACCGAGAAGGACATACTTCGTTCCCCAGACATCCCATGTTCCGGGCGCATAGCGGCATGACGGACGGTAGTTGCCAATATACCCGTCGGCATCCTGAGTTGAAAGGAGGTCGTCCATTCCCTGCGCAATCTTCTCGCGCAGGATGGGCGAGTCGGCGTAGTCCGCAAAAGGGACGGCGGACAACATCCACTTTCCCCAGAACTCCGTCTGCCAAGTCCATGTCGCCTGCCGCGCATGGAAGAAGCGCGTGAGATAGAGGGAATCCGTCCGCTCCACATGCCGTTCAATGCAGGCGTTGAGCCGATCCGCCACAACCCCCTTCAGGTGGATATCGTTCAGATTGGCCGGCGCGAGGGTACACGCGGCAAGGAAAATCGACCCCAGCATTTACCTCTCACTCCTTTCGATCTGCCGCGATTGGCGTATCCGTCTTGCCATGGAAGCCATCGACCAGGACGCGGCGACGCGGCGTTTCGGACTTTCGGAACTTGCCGTCCGCGCCGAACTCGTGCTCGACGCTCCAACCCTCCCATTCGCGAAAGGCATGGTACGACCAGTCCCACCCGTACTCCTCGAACAGGCGGATGCAGTCCTGCAGATAGCGTTCCGCCCCCGGTGCCCATGCAATGGCCGAGAACTCACCGGCATAGATTCGGGCATGGTAGCGCTGCTGGAAATCACGAACGGGCTTGAGAGCGCGGCGAATCGTCTCAATGTTCCACTTATCCGATGGATACCCCTCATATTCGCCCGGCTTCCGCCGTGGGGTGAGAACGCCCTGGTGCGTATAGCCAATCGGGTCGTAGACATGAACCTGGTAGATGACATCCGTGAGCGGCATCGGCGTGAGATAGCGGAAAGCGTCCGGCGTGTCGCCCCCATTCGAAGCCATGATAATCGGTGTCGAGCCGTCAATCTCGCGGATGGCACGGGCGGCACGGAACTGGAGGTTCCAGTAGTCGAACGGCGCATTCGGATCATTCTGAACCGGCTCATTGATGAGGTCGAATCCGAAAATCTCCTTGCGTGCACGAAACCGCGTGGCGATGCGCCGCCAGCAGGCCACAAAGTGATCCGCATACTTCTTTTCCGTGAACATATTGAATTGGCGATTCTTTGCCTTGCCGCCCGGCGGGACGTGTAAGTCGACAACGACCTTCTGTCCATACTGCCGCGCCCAAGAGAGGACACGCTCCAAGTGGTCAAGCCGCCCGTCCAACCACCGATCGAACTCCGCCAAATCGCGGTTGTCGTCCGTCTTCGTCCATCCGCGCACCATTTGGTAGCGCACGAGCGTCGCCCCCCATGACTTGAGCGTCCTGAAGTCGTCCTCCGTGCTATCCCCCGCCGGAAGCATCACGCCGCGGTGCGGTGGAAGCCGCGCAAGCCCGTCGGAATAGCGAGCCTCGCCCTCGGCATTGAAGAGCGGAAAAACGCTCGCCTTGGTGCGCACGCGAATGGAATCCGTGAAGAACCTCAGTTTCCCCGTCGAATCCTGAAGCCCGAGGAAGAGGTAGCCCGTCGTTCGCTTCCCGGCGGGAATGTCCGTCAGGTCAACATTCAGGGTGAATGTCTGACGCGGAAATGTCCCCGTCTTGCCGCCGGCGCCTGGATAGGAGTCTTTGCCCGTCACAGGATTCCTGTAGACCAGCATCACCTTCATGCCATTCCACGAGGCGACTGGAACGCTGACATTCTCACCTTCCGCATCAATTGAGAGTTCCAGCACACGCCCCACATAGGGCGTGAGGTCAATCCAGGACTTCGCCGCACGAATGACGCCACTGCGCTTCTCGGCAACAACCGTGAGCACATTCCCTTCGCCCATCTCACCATCCTTCCAGACCAATTCCGGGCGCGGCATTTCGCGTGGTTCAGACTTCGCCGTGTCCGTTGCCCACGCCCCCTCAAACGAGATGACGGTCTCGCCCGGCTCAATCGGGTAGATGCCCGCCTGCGTCAGCCGCGTCGTCCGCCCCGCATTCACAAGCACCGCCGCCCGCGTTCCCGATGCGAATGTGACGCGGACGCGACCCGGCACCCGCCGTCCATCCTTTTCGATGGCCCCGACTTCGCCGCCCTCGCCTGCCCGGACGACATACACGAGATTGGACGGCAACTGGCCGAGGCCCCGAAGGACCGTATCAGAGGAGGAGGCGTTGAGAAGAACCTGTACGCATCCCTTATAGTAGTTGGAATAGGAACCCGATGCCTCACCAAAGGGCGGCAGTTCAACTTCGCCAATCCGCGCCGCCTCACGCGCATTCACGAACACATTGCCCTCAAATGTCAGCGGCTGCCGCTTGCGCCAGTCCTTCACCTGGTTGCCGCCCCCGTTCAGCCGAACGATGGGAACGGTTGCCGTCCCCGCACAGTCGATGAGGACATCTCGCGTCACCTTGATTTCCTGACTCACGCCATCATCCGCACAGATGTAGATGCCCGTCGTTGAACTGCGAACCGTTGCGCCCATCCGTTGCAGGGGTTGGAGAGCGAAGAGCCGTCCACCGTTGCCGCACAGCACAATTGCCGCGGCCCGCTCATTCAGATTGCGGGCGTTTGGTCCGATTTCAATGCGATTGCCGCAGGCGAAGTAGGGCGCATTCGTCGTCCCAAGACTGTAGGCAATGTCGTCAACCACAAGATCTCCGCCCGCAAAGACACGCCACTGCCCACGCGACAACGAGGCCTTCTCATCCCCGGAGACGAACTTCATCCGCCCCGAATAGGGTAGCAGTGCCGCGTTTCCGTCCATGCGATAGACCCCAAGGACCTTGAACGTCACGTCATCCTTCCCCGTCAGCAGGGCCGCCTTCTGGGTTGTCCGAATGGGCGTCTTCGCCGTCAGGCCGTCATTCTCATCGGAGCCCGATTCAGAAATCCAATAGGTGCGCGGCCCTTTCGCCCGCACGGGCGCGGCAGTTTGCAGTGGCGAGAGCTTGGCCGCCGAGTCTGCAACGGACGACCACTTTCCAAACCGCTGCACGTACTGACGATAGGTGACGACCTCAAGCTTGCCCTCATCGACGAATTTCTTCACATAGTCCAGTATCTCGTAAAGCCCACTCGTTCCCCCGACCTCGGCCGTCTCATGGAAAAGGAAGCGATTCCACTTCTTCTCACGCACGGACTCGTCGACATATCTGCGGATTGGCCGCCACCCCGTATCCAGCCCCGTAATCCATGTCCGCCCAAGCGTGTGCTGTGGAGTCGTCCCATAGAGATCGCTCAATGGAAAATACCGCGAAACCATCCCTTCAATGTGACGCAGGAAGTCCTCGCCGCGATCCATTCCGCCGCCGCCGGCCATGATGACCGTATCACCGGCAAAGCCGAGTGCCGTGAGCCGTGCCTTCGAGTCCGCAAACTCACTCTCAATCTCCTGATGCGAACTCCAGCGATTGACCCGACCGTCATGCGTCAGCGTATGGCACATCACCTCACCGCCAGCCGCCTCAATCGACTTCAGAAGATAGGCCGGGGCCGACACCGTCCAAACGGGAACCGCCGCGCAGAGCGGAAAGCCGTACTCCTGGAAGATGCCGAAAATCTGCCCGAGATCCGCTCGGTTGTCGTCAATGACGAAGGTGACGTACCCCTTGTCGGGCTGGGCGAGTCCGAAGGCTGGACTGGGAGCCTCTCCCGTAAAGCCCGCATCGCCGAAATTCACCGAGGCCACGCACCAGGTGCCGGCCGCACGATCAAGACTCGACGGCGAGATGGAATAGACCCCGCCCTTCCTGTAGACGCGCATGACGCCATTCGACTTGCCGTCATCGCAAATGGAGAATGCCTCGACCCCAGGGCCTGGCATCACCTCAAAGCGGCCGGCGAACGAGCCATCCGCCTCCGCTTTCGCCCGCACACGCCCCTCGCCCGTCCAGCGGACAAGGTACTTCCGCGCCGCCCTTCCCCCGGGGATGTTTTCCTTCAGCAACGGATCAAACACAGCACGATTGGCCTTCGCCACATAGCCGGGCGCGGCACTTTTGGCAATCGCCACAAACGCATCACCGAACAGGTTCGTCTCGACATCCGCGCACCACGCCGACCAGACGGCCAGGGCGAACAGAATTGTCAGTGCCTTCGTCTTCATCTTGAGACCTCCTTCTCCTTAGCGAATGACAATCTTGAATCCGCTCTTCTTCTCGACCTCTACCGAAACGAGATAGGATGAGAGCGAAGACTTGGCGGCCGACTCACTCAGGAACATCCACTCCCCCTCCGGCAGTACGACACGAAAACTTAAATCAGACCCAACCTTTCCCTCGTATGTCCGCGTCTCGCCCGTGCGCTCGTTGGCAACCCGCACGGAGACCTTCCGCCGCGCCAGTTCCGGGTCGGCAATCCCCGTAAAGGCCACCTCGGAATGGTCGGCCGTATGCACATAACCGATGTCGTGACAGCGAACGGACGAAATAAGGAAGGTGCGCGGGTAGAGGAAACACTCCCGCGTTCCATTTTTGTGGAATGATCCGTCCGCCGGGAAGCCACCGTACTGACCATTCGGATAGGTATCGTCGTATTCCTTCCACATATTGTGCTGGGCATATTCCAGGATCCGCCGCCCCTGTGCATCCACCCACTTCGGATTCACCCTCACATTCAGCACGGAGCGCAGCCCCATGTGCCCATCCTCATACGGCGAAATGCAGAAATCGACATTTACCGGGCCATACTCGTCTTCCTCCGCATCGGCAATTTCGAGTGCATAATTCGCTCCAAGGCCCTCTGGCAAACTCTCCACGATGGAGAGCGAGAGCGAATACTCCCGATACTTCTCACCAAGAAAGGCCGGCAAGGGAATGCTCGCCTGAAGTTTCCCGTCCGCACGAGCAGTGAACGCATAACGCTCCTGAACGCCCAATGCCGCATTTGACAAGGTCGCAAGAATCGTCTTTCCGGCCAAGGACGGGTCGACGGTTCCGCACAGGCGGAGTCCACGGGGATCCTCGCCCGTCGTGTTGTACTTCGGGACAATGGCTTCGGTGACATTGACACCATCTGGCTCAGGTTCGAGAACCAGCCGCGGATACATCAAGTATCCGTAGTCCGTCGGTTGCTCCCAGTGCCAGCCCGTTGTCATCGTGGCGCAGTTGGGCGTACGGGCGTACGCACCATAATCGCGATAGGTCGCCGCCATAGCCCAGTAAAGGACCTTCTTCGTGCCGTCAAGACGAAAGGACGCATTCAGCCAGTTCGTGTAGACAAGACCCGTCTCGTCGGTCTTCAGTTTCACGAACCGGGTCGGGCTGGTTGCTGACTCGGACCAATCGAGCGGCATCTCCTCAGTGCCGCCATTGATGGTGTAGTAGAACGGAACCGACGAATTGATTCCATCGGCCAACAGGGTTCCAAGCCCCCCAATGAGAAGCAGTGTACAGATACCCGTTCGTTTCATGATTGCTTTCCTTCCTCTCAAAGTCCAATCGGCACACCCCGTGCCAACTGCGGCAATTATAGCAATTCTCGCGCCGCGCGTGGGCGACGAACACTATCGTTCACGCGACAATCACTATCAGAAATGCGAACAAACGCCTACGCGGTGATTGGGAGGCTTGGGGCGTAGCGGCCCAGACCCCCATCGCGGCAAAATTCCGATGCCCGAAGGGAAGTACACCAATGCCCATTAGACGACCCTGGCGCCCCCAACATACCGAACTCCGACGATGGTAACACTTTTGACTTCCGCCGCGACTTCAGCCGCGGTGCTCCTGGAGTAGGAAGCCGTCACCTTCACTTCAGTGGCGTGTCAAGCAACTTGTGAAGCAATGTCTCCGGATTCGAACGAATAATGATACAGCCCTTGGCCCAGCGATGGATGAACCCAGCCCCCCGCATCCGTTCACGGAGCAAAATGAGCGGATCGTAAAATCCATCCACATTCAGGACACCGACCCGGATGGACGGAGTCTCGACTTTTCGCCGTGCTCCCGCATCAAAGAGTTCATCCAGCGTTCCGACGGCACCCGGGAGCGCAACGACGGCATCCGCGTGGGTGAACATATAGGCCTTGCGCTCGGCCAGGTTCTTGACGACAATCTTCTCCTGACAACGCGAATTGATTGGCGCGCGCTGACAAATGGCTTCGGAAGAGACCCCGATGGCATAACCGCCCGCATCAAGGAAGGCGTTGGCCAGCGTTGCCATCGTCCCCGTGTCACTCCCGCCATACAGAAGACGGTAGCCCTTCTGCGCCAGAAGCCGCCCGAAGTCGGCCGCCGCCGTCTCATAGACGGGCGCGGCGTGACATGCGCCACAATAGACGGCAACCGTCTTCTGTCCTTGATCAGCCATTGTCAAGCCCTCGTTCTAAGTGCCGCGCTCAGTGTTTCCGCTCATCCTCCAGCCCAAGGCGGGAATAGGCGAGAGGCGTTGCCACACGCCCTTTTGGGGTACGCTCAAGGTAGCCTTCCATGATCAGGAACGGCTCATAGGCCTCTTCAATCGTGTCAGGCTCCTCACCGACTGAAACGGCAATCGTCGAGAGTCCAACAGGGCCACCGCCAAACTTGACGCAAATCGTCTCCAGGACCTTTCGGTCCATCTCGTCCAGTCCATGCGGATCTATCTCAAGGAGGCTCAGCGAATCACGGGCAACATCCCCCGTAATGAAATTGCCGGCCTTGACTTGGGCATAGTCCCGAACGCGGCGAAGTAGGTTGTTGGCGATTCGCGGCGTACCACGGGCGCGGCGAGCGATTTCCGCCGCGCCACCCGCATCGATGTCAACGCCAAGTTTTGCCGCGCTACGCGTCACAATCTCGGCCAGTTCATCCGGGAGATAGTAGTTCAGCCGATTCACCAGACCGAATCGCGCACGCAACGGCGCGGCGATAAGACCGATGCGCGTCGTCGCCCCGACGAGCGTGAAGCGCGGCAGTTCGAGGCGGACGCTTCGCGCATTCGGCCCCTGATCGATCATGATGTCAATCGCATAGTCCTCCATCGCGCTGTAGAGATACTCCTCGACCGTCTTGGCCATGCGATGAATTTCATCGATGAAAACAATATCCCCCGGCTCAAGCGACGTCAGAAGCCCGGCCAAATCTCCCGGCTTCGTAATCACGGGGCCAGATGTCGTCTTGACATGAACGCCCATCGCCTCCCCGAGAATGTAGGAAAGCGTCGTCTTGCCAAGCCCCGGCGGACCCGAGAAGAGCACATGGTCAAGCGATTCGCCACGATCCTTCGCCGCCTGGACGGCCAGCATCAGACGGTCGCGAATCTTCGCCTGACCGACGAAACCATCAAAGTCAACAGGACGCAACCGGTTGTCAAACGCATTGTTCGCCCGGTTCAGTTCCTCGCTTGCCCGAATCGCCGACATCAGGAATTGACAATCAGGGCCATGAAGACCAGATCTTCCTTGCCCTCAATGTTGCTGATTCCGTGCCCCGATCCGTCCGGTGTCCAGGTCACGTCCCCGGGCTTCACCGTGCGAATCGTTCCGTTATCCTCGTAGGCACCCTCACCCGCAAGAATGAAATAGCTTTCACCATTACCGTGGTGCTCGTGATGACCGAGCGAAGCCCCCGGGGAAAGCGTGACGCGAGCATAAAGCCCGTTCTTGTCTTTCAAGATGTCCGCATCGAGAATCTTCTCGATTTTCATCTTGCCAACACCACCGCAGGGATTTTCCCAATATTCAACTTTCATCTTAGACCTCCGTTACAAGACCCGTGCGTTCATCCGCACCGATGACAATGTTCATATTCTGAATCGCCGCGCCTGATGCGCCCTTGCCCAAGTTGTCAAACCGTGCGACAAGGAGAATCCGCTCGTCATTGCCGAAAACCGAGACCTCCATGTCGTCACGCCCCGAAAGCGCGGCGGACGAGAGAATACCGCTCTCGGAAGAATCCGCAACAAAACGGACAAGCCCCGACCGATAATAGTCGGCGTAGGCCTTTCGGATATCATCAGCCGACCCCTTCACATCCTTCGCGAAAAGCGGAATCGTCGTTTCCATTCCACTGTAGCTCGGCACGATGATCGGGGAGAAGACGGGGGCCGTAGACAGTCCGCAGACCCGAACCATCTCCGGCAGGTGCTTGTGCGACTGCCCAAGGGCATACTGCCGACCGCCCAGGTGCAGGGGTGTCGACGCGGACTCATAGTCGGCTATCATCTTCTTACCGCCACCCGAATAGCCGGTCAGTGAGAAGGCCGACAGCGCAACATCCGGCGTAAGGAGTCCCTGCCGAACCAACGGCTCAACAAGGGCAATAAAACCACTCGCATGACATCCGGGATTCGCAATCCGTGTGGACGCGGCAATTCGCTCGCGCCGACCGAGGAGTTCCGGGAAGCCGTACTCCCAGCCCGCCGCCGTGCGATGCGCCGTTGACGTGTCAATGACGACCGTCTTCGGATTCTCCACCATTCCAACCGCCTCAATGGCTGCCGCATCCGGCAGGCAGAGAAAGGCCACATCCGCCGCGTTCAGGGCATCCCGCCGCGCCGCCGGATCCTTTCGCAAGGCTTCGGGCAGAACCGTTAGTTCAATGTCATGCCGATCGGCGAGCCGCTCGCGAATGCGAAGACCCGTCGTCCCCGCCGAACCATCAATAAAGACCTTCATCATTTCACCGCTTCACCTGGCCAAGACGTTCGCCCGCGTACCGTTTCTGATGGATTGGCTTCCACCACCAGTCATTGTCAAGATACCACTGCACCGTCTTGCGAATACCACTTTCAAAGTTCTCAAGAGGCTTCCAGCCAAGTTCAGTCATCAGTTTCGTCGGGTCGATCGCATAACGCAAATCGTGTCCAGGACGATCCGCAACATAGGTAATCAGGTCGGCATACCGTCCCGAGGCCTGCGGGCGAATCTCGTCCAGAATCGAGCAGACGGTCGTCACGACTTCCAGGTTCGTGCGCTCGTTGTGTCCGCCGACATTGTAGGTCTCGCCACTGCGCCCCTTCTCATTGACAAGACACAGGGCCCGCACATGATCATCAACATACAGCCAATCGCGGATATTCGCACCCTTCCCATAAACGGGAAGCGGCTTTCCATCCAAACAGTTGAGAATCACAAGCGGAATCAACTTCTCTGGAAAGTGGTAAGGCCCGTAGTTGTTGGAGCAGTTCGTAATCAGCGTCGGCAAGCCATAGGTATCGTGCCAGGCACGAACCAGATGATCGCTCGAAGCCTTTGACGCCGAATAGGGGGAATGTGGCGCGTAGGGCGTCTTTTCCGTAAAGTATCCACTCGGGCCAAGCGACCCATAGACCTCATCCGTTGAGATGTGCTGGAAGATGAACGACGGGTGCTGCCGCCACCACGCAAGAGCGGACTGCAGCAGGGTCGCCGTGCCAACGACATTTGTCCGAATGAATTCGCCGGGGCCATCAATCGACCGATCCACGTGCGATTCCGCCGCGAGGTGAAAGATTGTATCGGGTTGAAAGGTCTCAAAGGCCCGGTCCATCGCGGCCTGGTCGCAAATGTCGGCCTTCAGGAACTCGTAGGCACCTGCAACTTCGGTTAAGGACTCAGGAACGCCCGCATATGTCAACTTGTCGACGACCAGGACCGTCGCGCCTTCGTTTTTCACCAGATGACGGACAAGTGCGGAGCCAATAAACCCGCACCCACCCGTCACAATGCACCGCTTATTCCTCATCGGCAAGTTCCTCCTCCTGCTTCGGGGACTCTGCCGCACCCTTCGAAGCCGAAGCGGATTTCTTCTTGCTTTCTTCGCTGGGGCCATACCCACCATAGCCGTAGTACCCGCCATAGCCATACCGACGGTGTGAGGACGGGCTGAAGGCCGAGGCACTCGACAACTCAACGTCATTCACGACGACACCGAGGATGTTCGCCCCGGCTTCCGTCAGGCAACGCGAGCAGTACTGAATCGGCTTGAAATGCGTCCGATCGGGACAGCACATGATGATTGCGGAATCAACCAGCATGGCCAACGAGACAACGTCGCCAACCAGACCAAAAGGCGGCGAGTCAACGATAATCCGCTCATAGTGGGCCCGCGCCCAGTCAAAGAAGTCCGAAACCACACGCGAGCCAAGAATTGTTGCGGGCGAAACCCCCTCGGGCGGCAAAGACGAAATGACATCCAGCCCACCAACCGTCGTCTTGTTCAGCAACGCGGCAAAGTCGGGCTTCGCGCCACCATTCGCGTCTTGCAGGACATGGGAGAAACTATGCGCCCGGTCGATGTCCAGACCCCAGACATGAGCCAGTCGCGGACGGCGCAAATCAAAGTCAACAAGAAGCGTCTTCTTGCCGGCCTGGGCATACGTAATCGCCAAGGAAGTCGAGGTAATGGTCTTGCCTTCACCCGGTTGCGTCGAAATGATGAGCATGCAGTGGGACATCGACTCATATCGCGGCGAATCAAGAAGATTCCGCAATCCGGCAACAGATTCGGCAAACTGGGAATACTTATCCTCAACTGTGAATCGCGCCACCTGCTCGCGCTTTTTGCGCCGGACGTGCGGGAGAACGGCCAACACCTTCAGGGCCAGGCGTCCCTCAATATCGGCGAGATTGACGACCGTGTCCTCAAGGTTATCCATCACCAACACAAACAGGAGACCTAAGGCAATCGAAAGGATGATGCCCGCACCAAAGATGATAATCGGGTTCGGCAAAACCGGCTTCTGAGGCTCGTTGGCTGGCCGGCCGACGCGAACGATTTCATTATTCGACTCCGCCTCCAAACGCGCCTGGTTCTCATCCAAAATCAATCCCTCCAGGACTTTGTTCGCGACAGACGACTCAGTCTCCAACTGCGACAGTCCCGACTCGGCCAGAACGATGCGCTGCTCGACCGAGGCAAGTTCCGATCGCAAATCCTCCTGCTTCGTCCGAAGATTGGCAAGCTGGCTACGCGCCACCTTCAGCATCGAGCGACCCGTGAGAAGTGCCCGCGCCGCCGCGTCAAGAAAACGCTGCTTCGAAATGTCGAGAACCTTCTTGCGGGCAATGACTTCCGGGTGATTCTCCGTGTAGGCTACGAGGAGGGTCTGATACTCGCTTGAGGCATCCTGGAAGGCACGGTATTCGCTGGCAATCTCCTGCGCACGAGGTACGCCCGTCGAAAGGTTGCCATAGGTCTCTGGGTTCTTCTGAACTTCGGCCAGCATTTTCTCCCACTCAACCAACTGGGACTCCTCGGTCTCAAGAGCCAGAATATCCCCCGTCGTCTTCGAGAGTCCCTGCTGAATCGTATCACGCGACGAACGCAGGTTGTCCACCTTGTGGGCCGTCCGGAAGTCAAGAAGCTGCTTGGAAATCTTGTCTACCTCCCGACGACGCTTCTCCACGTTTGAATGAATCTGCGAGACGGCCTTGTCGCAACGAATCTTGTTTTCCTCGTCCGTAAAGGTCTCAATGGCCTCCGCATAGGCATTCGCCAGATTGGCCGCGAGTTTGGGATCTCCCGAGCGAACGGTAATCGTGATGATTCGTGAATTGCGCTGAAGGTCGAGTTTGGAATCCGACAGCGTCTTCATCAGTTCCTCGTCTGAAACCGTTGAGGACGGATGGTTCGCACGATACTGCTGGACAATCTTCGTCACAATCTTATCGCTACGCCAATCAGAAATTCGCGTATTGAAGATTTCCGTATAGGTGCTACCGAAATCGGGGGTTACCTCGGCAAGGGCTCCCCGGCCGGAACCCGCCGTCGAACGGCGCATATCAACCGTAAATTCACTTGCCGCCTCATAAATCGTCGGCGAGATCCGATAAATGGCGAATGCAACGACAAGCCCGACAAGAAGAAAAACGAAGACGGACAACCACCGCTGAGAGACAACGCGCAGCATACGCGCAAAGGTAATCGTGCCAACAATCGAGCCGTCCTCGTTCTGAGCACCACCACCGCCATAAGCCGGCGATCCGTAAACGCCGCCATAACGCGTCCCGCCATAATAGGCCGGCCCCCTCCCGTAATAGGCAGGGCCTTTTCCATAATAGACGGGACCCTTACTGGTCCCGTAAACCGGCTCAGAACTTCCGTAATAAATTGGCTTATCGGCCATTGCCGTCCTCCGTCATTTTAGCGTCTCTCGATCTCTTTCGTTCGGGAATGTCGCTTGCCGACAGTGCCACGAATCCACACACGGCCAGCAACACGTCTGCGCGCAAGAACGAGCAGTCCACAAAAGTCAACCCAACAAGCGTCAACATCGCAATCGGCCCCAGAATTTGCAACGGATGCCAGGGAATCGATGAAAACGAAAGGACAAGCCGACGAAAATACGTCCAGAACAGGAGCGCGAATGCAATCAGGAAGGTCAACGCACCAACAACGCCGCGCTCAACCAAGAGCTGCCACCAGCCGTTCGGGATCATCGTCACGCCAGCACCAAGAGTCTTCCAATCCGCCGCACTTGCAAAAAAGCGCAAGTCAATCGGAAATGCCCCAAGTCCGGAACCAGTCCACGGCATAGTCTTCCACGCACGAAACGCGATGTCCGACAGCACCGACCGAAAGACGAGTAGATTGTCCGGCACAACTTTCATCGCCATGACGGACTCGACCTTCGCCCCCGTCGCAAAGATGGGAGGAGCAAAAAGGGCAAAGAGTCCCATAACCACAAGAACCGTCAGAGCCGCCAGGGCGCAGCGGAAAGAACCGGTCCCTACAAGCGTCTTGCGCATCATAATAAATGAGATAACAGCCATCAGGAAAAAGGCAACCAGAAACGCCAAGACCGTGAGGACAGGCGCGAATGTCACAAGCGCAACGCCATTTGCCGCGAACGCAACAACCGAAAGCAACTCCGCCCGAATCCAGCGAAACTCAACACACCCAAAGTGGGCCACGAGACTACACAGGAAATAGAGTCCAAACGCCGTCCCCAAACTCTCAGGACGAAAGGAGACTACAGAAAGCAAAGCCCGCGTCGCCGGGACTCCAAAAGAGACCGAAAGGACGCAGACAAGTGCCGCGATACCTGAGAGGACAGAAGCCACAAGCGCAAACGACATCCTCGCCTGACGCCCCACAGCATGGCGCAAACCGGCAAACAAAACGACCAACGCAACGGAAGCGGCGAACGGCAGCATTCCAATTCCCGCGACACTCCCTGGCAACATCGGGAAATGGGCATCTGCCATCGTCCAGACCTCGCGCTCCGCATCATAGACCGCATCAACACCCGAATTCAACCAGCGAACGCCGGCAAGAACCATAAACAGCAATGAAAACCAAAAGAGAGGGTCGCGCAAACACGAATGGAAGACACGCAGGCGTGCCTCGTGCGCCGTTTCATCCACCCGGCGCGAGGGGCCCATCACAACCCAAATCGCCCCCAGAAGCGAAAGCCACAGGAGAACGGTGGCCACCGTATCCACCGAAACAAATGGGAATAGGAAAAGCGGCGCGACCGTCAACAAAGCCAGATGCGCCGCAATCCCGTATTTGGAAGCCAACTTCTGCACGTTATCAATACGTCAGACGAAGGCCAATCGTTGCACGCCAACGATCATAGTCGTACTCATTCAGCGAGGTCGTGTCACCACGGTTAACAAACATCGTCTGGTACTCAACACGACCAAAGACCGTGAAGAAGCGGTTGATAATGTAGTTCAAACCAAGCCTCGCCGTCAAGATGTCTTCATCGTAGTCATTGCTCGAATAGGCCGTGTAGGCGTGCTCCTCATGACGATAGGAGAGGTCAAACGTCGCATTCAACTTGCCGCGAATCATCGAGTGTCCAACACCCCAACTCACGGCATCCGCAAGAAGGGATGCGGAATACTCACGCTCGGACGGCTGATAGTAGCGATTCGCAAGGAGCATCATATTCCAGTTGTCGGTCATCTTCCAGTTGGCCGAAAGAGTATAGGTGAAGGAGTTGTCCGTCTTGCCGCCGCCGTACTTGAACGCGCTCCAACCGACAAGGGCGCGATAGCTAATACGCTCAGTCGCATAGGACGCGATACCACCCTGCACCGTCCACCCCTTCGACTCACCGTCCGTCTGACGGCTGGACGGAACGCCAATCGAGCCACCGCGATCCACCTCATTGTCCTGCGTATAACCCTGATAGTTCGCAGAAATGATGTAGTCGGTCCACTTCGAAGCCGTGTAGCCAGCCTCGGCACCGACCGTCCAACGCGACCAGCCGTACATCGGCGCATACTGCGACTGGTCGTTGTCGTAGTCGAGGTAGTAGTAACTCGCATTCACATTACCGTGCCAATTCTCGGTAAAGCGGCGCTCCAAGACGGCAGAGACCGTAAACTGCGAGCGATCACGCCCAATGCCGCGACCACCGCTGTTCGTCATGTCGTCGTCCTGTGAAATCTTCTTATAGTCCTCCGCAATCGTCAGTTTCCAGCCCGGACCACCGTTCTCAACATTCGACCAGTCGAACGCAAGATTTTCGCCGTAACTATTCTCATTGAGGCTCTTGGAATAGCGCGTATACGCGTGGTACTGGTAGTACGCACCACCCCTCAAACTCCAATTGTCACCAAGGTAGTCGAAGACGAACCCAGGATTGACAACCCAAGACGACCCCGCCTCCTCGCGCTTGGAGGAATCCACATTCGTGTCGTATGTGTAGGACAGCGACACATACGGCTTCAGCGTCATACGCCGGCCAATCTTGTAACCAGTCGGACGATCCATCACCTCCGCGCCAGCGAATCCGGCGAGAGAAAGAACCGCAAATGTCAGAATACTCTTTTTCATTTTACTTCAACCTCTCTCGGCTTAAGTTAGGGGTTCTGCCACTGATACCCGCTGGACTCCTGGCGCTTGTTGCTGGGATTCCAGGGCAATGTCGGATCAAGCGTCCGCTGAACACGCCCCAGCCCCTGGTCTTCCCCAATCAGGTTGTTGTTAAGGCCAAGCGCATTATCCGAGAAATCAAAGAGCGGCTTGCCGTCCCCACCCTTCATTGAGGTCGCAAGGTCAATCAGCATCGCATCCAGAAGTTGCGGCCCCGCAATCGAAATGACAACCTCCACATTCGGCTGGTCACCCGCTTCAGCATAACCGAGCATCGGCTCGTAGGTCTTCTCGCCGTTGACCCCGAGTGCGGAAGGAATCCACTCGTTCTTGGCAAGGTCTCGCGGCGATCCCTCGGGAAGCCCCGCAACCAACTTGTCTGCAAGATCTGCCGGCGTGCCGTTCGATGCACGAACGAACATCAGAATGGCGAACACATTGCGAACCGCCGCCTCATCACTCCCAGCCGTACGCTGCTGAATCTTTGCCATCGCACCCTCGGCAATCCGCGTGAACTGCTCATCCGTGTAAGTGCGCTTCTCATTTGAACGATTGAAGACATCCTTTGCAAAGCGCTCGTTGATGACCGACAGTGCCTCGGGTGTTGCCGTAGCAAAGACTTCCGCCAGCAAGGCTGGAAGATTGCCCTTCGCCGCACCCTTCAGTGCCGCGCGGTTCGCATTCAGTGCCGCGGCAACCTTCCCCTCACCAAGGTCGGGGGATTTCGAAATCGCGACATTCACATCCGCCAGGAAAGACACCTGATCCTCTGCCGACAGGCTCTTCATGATCGCCGTCAGCTTGTCAGGGCTCTTGATTGCATCGCCGATTTGCGCCCGGGCCTCAGCCAAGGGCAGTTTCTTCGCCGCCGCATCCTGTGCAACGACAGGCAACGCGGCCATCGCACACGCAACGGCCACCATTCCAATCACTGCGAATCTCTTGCTCATATCAGACCCTTCCTTTCCTTATCAGTACCAGGTTTCAGGGACGTTGACCACATCCCCCGCTCTGAGTGTAATATCCTTGTCGGGTCGGCCTCCCTCGCCGATTTCCCTCAAATTGACCTTCGTCCGCGTCAAGCGACCATCCTTATCGCGCCTGGAGACGACAACATTCGTTTTGTCGGCAAACGGTTTAAGACCACCCGCGACCTGAAGAACTTTCGTCACCGTCAAATCCATCGTCGCCGGCATATTGACGGGACCAGGGTTAAGAACCTCCCCCATCACCGTCACAGTCCCCCACGGGCTGACACCCGTACGAATGTCATACTGACCGAACGTCACCGAAATCTGAGGTTGACGAATATACTCCGAATAGGCCTTGATGAGCCGCTGGCGCAAGGCCTCCAACGTCAGGCCATCGCACGGAACCGCCGACTGGAGCAGGTAGGGCAATGTCACGCTCCCATTCTGATCAACCAAGACCTGCATCTCCTTCGACTCGGCCGTAGACGAACCAACCTGCACAACGAGCGCCATACCAGGACCAATGCGCGGCCCATCCCAATAGCGCGTGGCGACATCAACATCCGCCAAGTCTGCCGCATCATTATCTAAGGGAATTAGGTGGCAACCGCAGACGAACACCCCCACAACAAGGCCTGAAAAAAGCCATGTCGTCAATCGTTTGAACAAATCTCTGCGCACTACTTGCATCTTTTGGCGCGTATTATACTCCATCTCGCCCACAACTGTCAAGGGCGAAGGGGCGGATAACTGGGAAAGTGAAGGAACCTTGCCCAAAAGAAAAGACAGGAAAAGGGGTTGCACCACTGGCCTGTTCCGCCGGAAAACGGACACCCACGGTGCCCGGAAATTGCATACAATGGAAGTTTCCAAAGTCATACAACGGAAGACGGACATACGGAACTCGGGAAAACGTGTCCAACACAAAGCCCCCGAGTACGGGCCGACCGACCGGGAGCACAGGATCCTGGCAACTGCGTGAAACAGGTACATCCGGCGGGCCTGCGCATCTCGCAGCGCCCGTCCGCGCGGATGCGCGCTCTCGCGGCGGCATGAATCGCCGCGGAAACGCCCATCACAAAGGGGAATTTTGACGATTATAGAGAGTGGAGAGGCCCGTCGCCACGGGCGGAGACCAGCAGGAGAACGGGAAAGCACCTTAGTCCTTTGCACAAACCACTAAGGTGCTTTGAGCAAACCACCTTAGTCCTTTGATGAAACCTCCTTAGTCCTTTCCCTTTAGGTTGCGCATCCTCGACCCTTCGGGTTGCGCATCCCAGACCCTTTAGGATGCGCAAGTCAGACCCCTTGGGTTGCGCATCCCAGACGCTTCCCTTGCTCCTGCCAACCCCTTCCCTTCAGGAACGCCGTGCTGGGGCTCCGGCATTCCCCGTCAACGCGTAGATGATGATCCGCGAGGCCTTCCTCTGTGTCTGAGGACATTCTGCAACCACATCGAAGCGGCGACATGGGCGTGTTCACGGTCAGACGCATAGACAAGGTCGCCGAGGCGGAGACCTACTACCCTTGCAGGTCAACTCCATCAAGGGTGAAGGGTTAAGTAAAGCAAAAAGGAGGGGTTCGGTGAAACACCAAACCCCTCCCCTTATCAAGACTCAGAATGAGTCTTACTTTTCAAGCGCGGCCGTGACATCCGCCAGGACCTGGCGAAGAGCCTTCGGAACACGATGAGCCGTCTTCGAAGCGACCTTCGAGTCCTTCGACGGAAGGGCATCATACTGATCGTAGGACGCGCCAATCGTCGCAATTTCCTTCTTCCAGCCCTCAACGTCAACCTTGAGAATCTCCTCAAGGTCAGCCTTGACGACATGGAACTTGGCCGACTCGTCGTTGTTGGCGAGGTCGATGTCGTCCGCAAACGGGATGTTGCCAATCGCCGTCTCGTTCGCCTTGACCGTACCCTCAATACGCTGGCAGATCCACTTCAGGACGCGGCTGTTGTCGCCGAAGCCCGGCCACATGAAGCGGCCGTCGTCGCCCTTGCGGAACCAGTTGACGAAGTAGATCTTCGGGAGCTTGGTTGCGTCGGCCGAGGTGCGCTCCATCTCCAGCCAGTGCTGGAAGTAGTCGGCAACATTGTAGCCGAAGAACGGGAGCATCGCCATCGGATCGCGGCGAACCTGGCCAATCTGGTCGGAGATGACGGCAGCCGTCACTTCGGAACCAGCGGCGGAACCCATGAACACGCCATGCGTCCAATCCTTCGCCTCGTTCACCAGCGGAATGGTGCTCGGACGACGACCGCCGAAGAGAATTGCATCGATCGGCACGCCGGTCGGCTTCTTGTTGAACTTGCCGTTGAAGCCCTCCTTGTCGAGAACAGGGCAGTTCACCGCCGGAGCCGTGAAGCGCGAGTTCTTGTGGGCCGCAACATACTTCATCTCCTTGATCTCGGCCTTGGTCATACCCGGCTTCGGACCCATGCGATAGGGATCATCGGCGCACACGTAGCAGGGGTTACCCTTCCAGTCAACGCCTTCTGCCGGAGCCTTGATGCCCATGTCTTCCCACCAGATGTCACCATCGGGCGTCAGAACGACGTTCGTGAAGATCGTGCCCTTCTTGCAGCTCTTGAGCGCGTTCGGGTTCGAATCCATCGAGGTGCCCGGCGCAACACCGAAGAAACCGTTCTCGGGGTTGATGGCGTAGAGACGGCCATCGTCGCCCGGCTTGAGCCACGCGATATCGTCGCCAATCGTCTGGAGTTTCCAGCCCGGGAGCTTCGGGAGCATCATCGCGAGGTTGGTCTTGCCGCACGCGGACGGGAACGCCGCCGTGACGTGATACTGCTTCTTCTCGGGCGAGGTCAGCGTGAGAATAAGCATGTGCTCGGCCATCCAGCCCTCGTCCTTCGCAAGCTTGGACGCGATGCGAAGCGCAAAGCACTTCTTGCCGAGGAGCGCGTTCCCGCCGTAACCCGAACCGAACGACCAAATCTGACGCTCTTCAGGGAACTGGGTGATGAACTTGTCCTCAATCTTCTTCGCGCACGGCCACGCGACATCCTTCTGCCCCTTCTTGAGCGGCGCACCGACGGAGTGAATGCAGGGGATGAAGTCGCCGTCCTTGCCGAGGTGCTTCATCACCGCATCGCCCGTACGGGTCATGATGTTCATGTTGACGACCACATAAGGCGAGTCGGTCAACTCGATGCCGTACTGGGTGATCGGGTTGCCAATCGGGCCCATCGCGAACGGAATCACGTACATCGTGCGGCCCTTCATGCAGCCCTTGTAGCTCTTGAGCATGAGCTTCTTCATGGTCTCGGGCTCCATCCAATGGTTCGTCGGGCCCGCGTCAATCTCGCGCTTCGAACAGATGAACGTACGACCCTCAACACGCGCAACGTCGCTCTCGTGCGAGCGGGCGAGGTAGCAGTCAGGACGCTTCTTCTGGTTCAGCTTGATGAACTGACCCTTCTTGACCATCATCTCGCAAATCGCGAGGTGCTCTTCCTTCGTGCCCTTCACGACCACGATCTTGTCGGGCGTGCAGACCTTGTTCCACTTGTCAACCCAAGCGAACACCTTCGCGTTCGCGAACTTCGGCGTCTTTGCCATCTCTTTTACTCCTTATTTCCCCCTTTCGGGGGCTGTTAGAAAATTGTCGTGAATTATATCATACGCCACGCGTGAAAGCAACCGCCCGATTGCCCTCAACGGCGACGGCTCGTCACCTCAATGACATTCACCTGATTACGCAACTGAAGGATAATCTGCTGAACGACCTTCGCCGTCCCGAGGACGTCAATGCGCATACGCGAGACGGTCCCATCCTCCGTCGGGCCGACATCCAGCGTCTGGATGTTGTACCCACGTCCCGAAATGAGGCCCACGATGCGGGCGAGCACGCCCGGCTTGTTCTCAACATAGCAGTTGAGCCGATAGATTTCATCTTTCATTTGAACACCATCTCCGCTACCGACCTGTTGGCCGGAATCATCGGGTAAACATTGGCACGAGGCTCGACAATGACCTCAACGACGGACGTCTTGCCCGAACGAATCGCCTTGGCGATCGTCGCATCCAGTTTCGCCGGATCAATCACGCGGTAGGCGGCCGCACCATGTGCCTCCGCCAGTTTCTTGAAGTCGGGCAGGTAGTCGTAGTCAAGGCTCTTCTCGTCGAGATACTCGTTCTTCGTCCGCCCCTTCGGAGTCAGGATCGAAGCCGAGTAGTTCTTGCCGTAGAACAGCTCCTGCCACTGGCGAACCATGCCAAGGCACCCATTGTTGATGACGATGAACGTCACCGGCAACTTGTGCTCAACCGCAACGACGACCTCCTCGAAAGTCATCTGCGCACCGCCATCGCCGCAGACGGCGACCGTCTTGAGGTCGGGACGCGCCAAGGCCGCACCAATCGCCCCAGGAATTCCAAAGCCCATCGTCCCCATGCCGCCCGACGAAAGGAAGCGCCGCGGATGAGAGTAGCGGAAGTACTGCGCCGCCCACATCTGGTTCTGCCCAACGTCGGTCACCATCAGGGCTTCGCCCTTCGTCGCCTTGTCAATCGCCTCAATCACCGCCTGGGGCATGATGACGCCCGGGTGCATCGGCTTCCACCCCAATGGATGACTCTTCTTCCATCCCTCAATCTTCTTCATCCACTCGGGATGCTGCGTGGCACGGATGCGCGAACCGACCGTCGTCAAGACATCCTTCACATCGGCCACAATACCAAGCGACACGCCGACATTCTTCCCGATGGACGACGGATCGCAGTCCACATGGAGAATCTTGGCGCATGGCGCATATTCCGAAAGCTTGCCCGTCACACGATCGGAAAAGCGAACGCCCAGGGCAATAATCAGGTCGGCCTCGTTCAGCGCCCAGTTGGCCGCCGGCGTACCGTGCATACCAGCCATCCGAAGAGAAAGCGGATCGCGCTCATCAAAGGAACCAAGCCCCATAAGGGTCGTCGCCACGGGAATGCCGGCCTTGTGAGCCAGAGCCGCAACATCCTGCGCCGCGCCCGCGGCAATGACGCCACCACCCGCATAAATAACGGGTCTCTGAGCCTCATTGACCAGTTTCGCAAAACGCGTCAACTGCGATGTCGTCGCGGACGACTCGGGATGATAAGCCCGAAGGCACACGCGCTCAGGGTACAGGGCCTCGGTCAGGGCCTGCTGGCAGTTCTTCGGGATGTCAATCACCACCGGACCCGGCTTGCCGTGCGTTGCAATGTAGAACGCCTGCGCCACGACATCCGGAATCTCATCCGCCGAGTGGACAAGGAAGTTGTGCTTCGAAACGGCGCGGGTAATCCCCGTCGTATCGGCCTCCTGGAAGGCGTCCGTGCCAATCATGGACAGCGAAACCTGCCCCGTAATGCAGATGAGCGGCACACCGTCCATATTCGCCGTGGCCAACCCCGTCACCGTATTCGTCGCACCCGGACCGCTCGTCACAAGGCAGACACCCGGCTTGCCCGTCGCACGGGCATAGCCGTCCGCCATGTGGACGCACCCCTGCTCATGACGGCCAAGGACAAAACGGAAGGGAGCCGCCGTCAGGCAGTTGAAAATATCGAGCACCGTTCCGCCCGGATAACCGAACAAGACCTCAGTCCCCGCCTTCGCGAGGGAATCTACCAGCGCCTGTGCGCCAGTTCGTGACACTACTTGCTTCATAGGACCGCATATTATATCATATTCCCAATCACTTCGTGCGCCCATTTGCGCACATATATAAGAGGAGTGTCTGCCTATGGCCTCAGCTGCCGACAAGGACACGGCGGATGTCGTCGATTCCGCCGCGCCAGGCGATCCAATTGGCCTCAACACCGTCCCAACCGAACAGAAAAGCCCACAAAAGAGAAAGGGAATTTGATATAATCTACGGCATGGCGAAAACACCTAATGGAGCGTTGCGCTCGTGGCTCATGATTGGTCTGATTGTCCTCGTGTTCTTCTCGATGTATCGAATGAACCCGAACAGGCCGACCGTACGCAATTTGACGCAACTTGAGTTCTACCGCGCCATTGACGCGGGCAAGATTCGTGAACCCGTCGTCCGGCATCTCGACCGAGATGAAGGCGAGACCTATCTCACTGGCGAACTGGAGACGGACGAACTCGACAAGGAGGGCAATCCGATTGTCGAGGCGTACCGCGTTGCCCTCATCCCAGGCGAAAATGAGGGGCTGATGGAGAATCTTCTCGACGCGAAAATAAAGGTCGTCGTCGAGGAGCACCACAGCGCCTTCTCACCTTTCGTCATGCAGTTGCTCTTCTTCTTCGGCCTCCTCGTGCTCTTCTACTGGTTCACCTACCGCCGGATGGGCGGCCAGAACAGCCCCTTCAGCTTTGGCAAGTCCCGGGCAAAGGTTCTGACCGGCAAGGAAGATAAGCGCCGCGTGACATTTGCGGATGTCGCCGGCATTGACGAGGCAAAAGAAGAGGTTCAGGAAATCGTCGAATTTCTCAAGAAGCCGGACGACTTCCGCAAACTTGGCGGCCGAATCCCGAAGGGCATTCTGCTCGTCGGACCGCCCGGAACCGGCAAGACCCTGCTTGCGAAAGCCATTGCCGGCGAGGCACAGGTCCCCTTCTTTGCCATGTCCGGAAGCGACTTCGAGGAGATGTTCGTCGGCGTTGGCGCAAGCCGTATGAGGGATGTCTTTGCGGAAGCGAAAAAACGCGCTCCCTGCATCATCTTCATCGACGAAATCGACTCCATTGGCCAGAAGCGTACGGGAGCCGGCGCCCTCGGTGGCCAGCACGCCTACGAACAGACGCTGAACACCATGCTCGTTGAAATGGATGGATTTGACGCGAACGAGGGTGTCATCGTCATTGCGGCGACAAACCGGCCCGACACGCTGGACTCCGCCCTTCTCCGCCCGGGACGCTTTGACCGGCAGGTGACAATTGACCTGCCGACGCTCAAGGGCCGTTGCGAGATCCTGGCTCTCCACGGGAAGAAGATCAAGTTCGCCGACGGCGTCGACCTCACGCAGATCGCCCGCGGCACACCCGGCTTCTCGGGTGCCGATCTTGCCAATCTCCTCAACGAGGCCGCCCTTCTCGCGACGCGCAAGAAACTGGAAGGCGTTGACATGGCGACTCTGGAGGAGGCCCGTGACAAGGTTCTCTGGGGGCGGGAGCGCAAGTCCGCCGGTTATTCCCAGAAAGACCGCGAAATCACCGCGTGGCACGAATCGGGTCACGCCCTTCTCCAGTTGCTCCTGAAAAACACCGACCCACTCCATAAGGTGACGATTATTCCACGTGGCCGCGCCCTCGGTGCCACGATGTCCCTTCCCGAGCGTGATGTCCTAAACCGTACAAAATCCCACTTCCTGGACGAACTCATCGTCCTGTGCGGCGGGCGCGTGGCCGAGAAGATCCATACGGGGGAACTCTCAACAGGTGCCGCGCAAGACATTCGGCAGGCGACTGAACTCGCTCGGGCGATGGTCTGTACCTACGGAATGAGCGACAATTTCGGTTTCCAGTCCTTCACCGAAGCGAACTCGTTCACGGCGGCAGAACTGCCCCCGGCGTTCAGCGAGGAAACCTCCCGCAAAATTGACGCGGAAGTGTCGGGGCTCATTCGCAACGCCTACGCGGAAGCGGAAAGGCTGATTGGCGAGAACGGCGACAAACTCACCACGCTCGCGACCCGCCTGCTGGAAAAGGAAACGATGGACGGCAAGGAAGTTGAAGAGCTTCTTGGAATTAGGAGGGAAGTGGCGGCGGAATGACCATCAGCGTCTCAGCAATCGTCCAGGTACTCATTCTCTATCTGGTCATCTACGCGATTCTTCGCGGCGCGAAGGGTTCGCGTTTTGGCCAGGTTCTGATGGGCATCGGGGTGCTTGCGACATGTGCCGCCGTCTTCACCTACATCCTCCATTTCGACGTCCTCGCCGAGATCGTTCGGCTGATTCTCATTTATCTCGCGCTTTCAACCGTCGTCATCTTTCAGCCAGAAATCCGCCGCATTCTCTCGACGATGGGGGCTTTCGGCTATCTTGACCGACCCCGTTACACATCCGATGGCGCCGCCACGCCGGACTTCATCACGCAAACGATTCTCTCCCTTTCCGATTCACGAATGGGGGCACTCATCGCCTTTGAACGCGGCATCTCCCTGCGCGGCTATGAGGATACGGGTGTGCCGCTGGGCGGCGCAACAATCTCGGGAGAACTTGTACGATGCATCTTTACACCGCCCCTTCCCCTCCACGATGGCGGACTAACAATCCGCGATGGGCGCGTTTCCGCCGCGCACTGCATCTTTCCCGTCTCAAACAACGCCGACCTCATTTCTCGTGGTATGCGCCATCGCGCCGCCGTCGGCCTCTCGGAAGAGACGGACGCCCTCGTCGTCGTCGTTTCCGAGGAAAGCGGGACGGTGAGTGTCGCCCATAACGGACGGCTCTTCCCCTGCACAGGCAAGGATCGCGAGCAAGTGCTCAGGCGGTGGATTTCTCGCGCCATGCACACGAATGCCGATCGCACAGGACCGGTTCAGGCCATCCTCGTCCAGTTTCAGGCGAAACTTCTCAACCTGCTGAAAGGCGAAAACGCCGCATGACACGCTCTCCCGACAGATTTTTCTCGCGGGGATTCTTCACCCGCTTCCTTGAACTCTTCACCCGGAACTGGGGACTGAAGGTGCTTGCGCTGATTCTCGCCCTCGTCATCTACCACGCCCTCAAGCCAATGGGCGCAACCAATCCAACCAGTCATGACCGAACAACTTTCCAGCACTGACAACCGAAAAAAGGACCTGCGCTCAGCCGTCGGCTGGCTTCTCTTCCCTATTTCCCTTTTCCCTCTCGCGGCGCTTCTCACCTACGACTGGCGAGTCATCTCATCACTCCAGTCACCGGTTGCCCCAAGTTCGAACTGGGTCGGTGCACTCGGCGATCACTTCGCCTATTACGGCTACAATGTCTTCGGCCTCGCCATTTGGGCCGTTCCCGTCCTTTGCATCATCGCCGGTCTGATGCGTGTACTTGGCAAGCGATTCTTCACGCGGGCGCGATTCCTCTGGACGGCCCTTATCACCGTCAGTGCCGCCTGTCTTTTTCAGTCCGCACAAAACCACGCCCCCGGGATTGCCGCGCTCATCGAATCGCTCCACATTCCTGCCGCCGGTGGTATCATCGGCTACCTGCTGATGACGCGCTGTCTCGCCTCTCTTCTCAGCGATTTCGGGGCCTCGGTCATCATGCTGCTCCTTCTCATCACCGCGCTGATTGCGCTCGTGGGGCTCGCCAATCTCAGCCGCGCCCTCCTCGCCACCCTCCATTGGGCAACAATGCGCGAAACACGCGCAAGCCGTTCTCGTTCCACCGACTCAACGGACGATGAAGATGACGACCAGGCCGAACGGGAAGCCCAGTATCGCGCCGCCATCCAGGCTCGTGAAGAGGCGAAACGCCAACGCGAAGAGGAAAAGCGGCTGGCGCGGGAAGAGAAACTCCGACTGAAAGAGGAAGCGAAGCGCGAGCGTGAGCGCGAACGCGAAAGGCGGGCGAATCCAGCCGTTGCAGCAGTGTCCACGCCGACGGAGGAAGTCCCCTCCCCGCTGGCGACGGTACGCCAGCAGGCGACAATCGCTTCCGCTTCCCCGAATCAAGCCAGCGAGAAGCCGGCGGATGATAAGGGGCCCTACCTGCTCCCCCCCATCGACCTCCTGAACCCCATTCCCCATTCCTCGGCGGATCATGGCGATGTGAACGAGATGTCCCAGCAGCTCATTAAGACGCTCAAGCTCTTCAATATCGATGCAACGCTCAGTTACACCGTTCAAGGCCCCGTCGTCACAAAGTACGCCATCGAGTTGACACCAGGTACGCGCTACTCGACCGTCACCAACATCTCCGACGAACTGATGGGTGCCCTGCACGCGAAGTCGCTCCGCATTGAAGCCCCGATTCCCGGCGAAGACCGCGTAGGCATTGAAGTCCCGAACCGCAAACCGGCCGGAATCTCCTTCCGGGAAGTCTTTGAATCGGACGCCTGGAAGCATTCGAAGGCCGAACTTCCCCTTCTCTTCGGAAAGGATGCCGCTGGCAAGGAACTTGTCGCCGACCTCGCTTCGATGCCGCACATGCTGGTCGCCGGTGCTACTGGCCAAGGAAAGTCCGTCTGTCTCAACTCGCTCATCAACGGACTTCTGATGACGCGCACGCCCGAGCAGGTTAAGTTCATCATGGTAGATCCGAAGTCCGTCGAGTTCACACCCTATGCGGCAATTCCGCACCTGCTCGTACCCGTCATCACCGACAACCGAAAGGTCGTCTTCTCCCTGCGCTGGGCCGTTGCAGAAATGGAAAAGCGTCTGAAACTGTTTGCCAATGCCCGCGTCCGCAACATCTACGACTTCAACCACCGCAAGACATTGACCCAGCCCGATATGTTCGGATCGGACGAGCCGTTGAACTCGGGGATGCCAAAGACAGTCCCCTACATCGTCATCATCATCGACGAGGTGGCCGACCTGATGGCCACGAGCGCGAAGGATGTTGTCCCCGACATTGGACGCCTGACGGCGAAGGCCCGCGCTGCCGGCATTCACCTGATTCTCGCGACACAGCGTCCTGACGCAAAGGTCATCACCGGCACAATTAAGGCGAACATTCCGGGCCGCGTTGCCTTCAAGACCTCTCAGGCCATTGACTCCCGGACAATTCTCGACGAGGCGGGTGCCGAGAATCTGATCGGACGCGGCGATATGCTCTTCCGCTCAAAGGATGGGCTTCTCATCCGCGCTCAGGGCGCATGGATTAGCGACGAGGAAATCAACCGCATCACGGGCTTCATCGAGCAGCACGCGACGACCCAGTTCGATGAGACTTTCGCCCGCAAACTTGGGCGAGTGAAGGAGGCCGCCATTGATGACCCCTTTGCCGACAACACGGACGACCCCGACAACCAGAAGTCCGAGTCGGCGGACGAGGCATCCGCCACTCGTGAAAAGGTCAAGGCCGCCAAGGATGCCGACCTCTACAAGCGCGCGCTTGAATGCATCATCAACACGAACCGTGCCTCGACATCTCACTTCCAGAGACGGCTCGGCATCGGCTACAATCCCGCCGCGAAACTCTGCGACAAGCTTGAGGAAGCCGGCATCATCGGTCCTCAAAAGGGAGCCGGCCCTCGTGAAATCCTCATGTCCCAGGATCAGCTCCTCGCAATCTTCAACGGCAACGCAGCCGACGACGGACAGAGTGCCGCGCCGTCGGAAAGCGACGAGTCACCAACAGCAGAAGCCTCGGAACAGCAAACTGACATCTTTAACCAGCAGGAGGAACCCGCATGATCGAATTTGGCAAAACCCTTCGTACGGCACGTGAAGCCAAGGGCCTGACTACCGCCCAGGTCGCAGAGTCCACGCACATGATGATCCAAATCGTCGAAGGCCTTGAAAACGAGGACTTCTCCCGCATTGTCGCCCCCATCTACGGACGCGGCTTTGTGAAGCTCTACTGCGAGGCCGTCGGACTTGACCCAAAGGACCTGATTGCCGAATTCATGGAGATCTACAATGGCAATCGTCCTGCGGCCATTCGCGTACGAGAGGTTCCACCCGCCGCGCCACAGGAGAATATCGCTCCGGTTGCCACTCAGCCAACCCCAACTCAGCAGATGACGGTTCCCCCGGCTCAACCCGAGCGAGCGACGCGTGAAGAGCCGCGACTGACTCATTCGGACGAGAGTTCCCTCTTCTCGACTCCGTCTGCGCCCACAAAATCCGACTTCGCTGCCGCAGCCCCCCTTTTGGACTTTCCTCCAAGGGACGAAGAGCCGAAGAAACCAATCAAGCGGGCCTTCCACCGTCCCGAGATGTCCATGCCCGAACTGCCGCCTTCCCTGTGGCGAATGGCCGTCGTCATCGGCGCCCTGCTGATTGTCCTTTGGCTTCTCTTCGTTGGCATCCGCGCCCTCTATCGTGCGACGATGCTCCCTCCGCCAACCGAAACGACAAGTTCCGAGACCGTTCAGCCTACCAGGACGGAATCGGTCGCACCCACAGCGAGAAACGAGGCGAAGGCAACGGCTCGCGAAGGCCAGAAGAAAACCGAGCGCACGCCCATGGCGATTCCCTCCCTTTACATTGACTAACCCTGTCTAACCGACAAAACAAAACTAAAACAAGGAATACGAAAGATGGAAATCGTAATCTGCAAGACAAAGGAAGAGGCCTCCAAAATCGCGGCCAACATGATCACGGAAGCCGTCAAGAAGAACCCGAAGATCGTCCTCGGGCTTGCCACGGGATCAACTCCCGTTCCGATGTACACGGAGATGGCGAAAGCCGTCAAGGCCAAGAAGGTCTCCTACAAGACCGTCCGCACCTGGAATCTTGATGAGTATGTCGGCCTCCCCGGAACACACGACCAGAGCTACCGCTATTTCATGAACAAGAACCTCTTCGAGAAGATTGACATCAAGATCTCGAATACGCACGTCCTGAACGGACTTGCCAAGGATCCGGAAAAGGAATGCCGTGCATACGAAGCCCAGATTAAGAAGGCCGGCGGCATCGACATCCAGGTCCTGGGAATCGGCAGCGACGGACACATCGCCTTCAACGAGCCTGGCACCTCCCTCCAGAGCCGCACGGGCGTCGTTTACCTGACGCCTCAGACGATCAAGGACAATGCGCGCTTCTTCAAGAGTGCCAAGGACGTTCCGACGCGGGCACTCTCAATGGGCGTTGGCACGATTTGCGAAGCCAAGAAAATCATCCTCCTCGCCTTCGGCAAGAACAAGGCAAATGCCGTTGCCGGCTGCGTCGAGGGCGGTATGAGCCAGTTCTGCACGGCTTCGGCCCTTCAGGCGCACAATGATGCCTGGATCTTCTGCGATGAAGAGGCCGCTTCTAAACTGAAACTCGCCAAGTACTACAACTGGCGCAGCGCAACGAAACTCGGTCTATGAACGAGGATTACTTCACCAGTTTTCACTGCCAGAATTGCCACACGGCAATTGAGGCCTCGCCGGACATGATCGGCTCCGAAGCCGAATGTCCGGCCTGCGGCACGCGTTTCGTCGTCCCCGACAATCGGGTCGCGGACGACATCAAGCGCCAGTCTGCCGACGAGAACGATCCGAATCTTCTGCGCGCCATCAAAAGCCGCACGATTCGCATTGAACTGGGAGATGACCTATGAGTGCCAAGCGACGGAAAAAGAAGAGTCGAAACGGCAAGTCGCGGCGGATTTCGTTCGCGGCGGGCATCGTTCTCCTTGTCCTGGCCATCGCCTTCTCTTCCGTTGCCAACTGGTTCGTGCATCATCCGCGCAAATGGCTTGAACGCCGTTGCGCGGAGATGCCGTCCTTCATTGCACACGCCCTTCTCACCGTCGGCAACTCCGTCGGAGACCTGACGGACGCCCTTGACTGGACGGGCACCGATACCGTCTACGAATATGATGAGGAGGCCCCCTCCGGCGAGGTGCTTTTCGCCGGTACGCCACGCCACATTGGGCCGCCTGCACCGAATGACATCGTCATACTCGATCGCGACGAATTCAAAATCGGCTGGTCGCCCAAATTGCATCATCCCGTCTGGTGTGCCTACCATGTCGTTCGGGACGCTCGATATCCATCCGGGAAACGCCCAAACTTCAACCGCGACCGGGCAGTTGCTTCCGCCCCCGTTCCATCGGCCTACGCACATTCAGGCTACGACCGTGGGCACATGGTTCCCAATTACGCCATTGTCACACGCTACGGTGAAGAAGAGCAGAAGAAGACGTTCCTCATGAGCAACATCGCGCCCCAGACACCTTCGCTCAACCGCGGCGTTTGGCGCGATCTGGAACACCGAATCGCCGACCTTTGGACGGCACGATACGGCGAAATCTGGGTCATCGTCGGGTGCATCTCACCTCAGACGACCGAAGAAACTCTGCCAGGAACGGCGATTGATGTGCCAACCAAGTTCTATCAGTTGATTGTTGCTCAGGAAGGCCTCAATATCCGCGCACTTGCCGTACTCATCGAGCAAGATGTCCCATGGGGGGCCTACGCGGCACGATACATCGTGACCATTGACGAATTGGAGGAGTTGACGGGCCTCGACTTCCTTCCAGACCTCCCATCGTTTATCCAAACGCCCCTTGAAGCCCAGCTCCCGTCCCGCCTGTGGCCCATCCGACTGCAGGATGTTTTCCAGCAGTTGCTGATTCGCTACGGCAAACGCTGAGCAACAACTGCGGCGCAACAAAAGAACGGGCGAAGCCTTGAATCGGCTTCGCCCGCTTGCTTTCGTCTCCCAAACACTCGTCAGAGACGAATCTTGCCTGACGCAAGTTCCTCGCGGTAGCAGGCAACCGTACGCCGGACACCTTCTTCCAGCGTAATTTTCGGTGCCCATCCAAGCGAGCGAATCAAAGTCGTGTCACACAGCTTACGCGGCGTACCATCCGGCTTCGAGGCATCCCAGTCAATCTCGGCGGGGCACCCCGTCGCCTTCTTCACCGTCTCAGCCAACGTGCGGATGCTGACTTCCTCCCCCGAACCGACATTGACGAGATCCGGTGGATTCTCCAGATTCAGCATGAAGACGCACGCCTCGGCAAGGTCGTCCACATGAAGGAATTCACGAAGCGGTGAACCCGACCCCCAAAGCGGAACCTTTGCATCCCCATTGAGCCTCGCCGTCTCGAATTTCCGAATCATCGTCGGCAAGACGTGACCGCCAACAATGTCGTAATTGTCGCCCGGACCATACAGGTTCGTCGGCATCAGCGAATGGTAAAGGAATCCCTTGTCGCGGCGCAGGAACTCGCACAGCTTCAGACCAGCAATCTTGGCAAGGGCATAGCCCTCGTTCGTCTTCTCAAGCGCCGAGGTGAGAAGTGCCGACTCTGGG
This sequence comes from Verrucomicrobiota bacterium, assembly GCA_050874585.1. Taxonomy (GTDB): domain Bacteria; phylum Verrucomicrobiota; class Kiritimatiellia; order RFP12; family UBA1067; genus UBA1067. The sequence goes on from JBNMKZ010000009.1 coordinate 37,939, forward strand.
ATGGGCTGAGGGGCCATGCGCGGATAGATGCATGTTGAGCCGAGGAAGAGCAACCGCTTGACGCCCGCTTCCGCCGCCGCCTGTACCGTATTCATCGAAATGAGGATGTTCTGGTAGAGGAAGTCGGCATTGGCCGCCGAATTCGCACCGATACCGCCGACTTTTGCCGCCGCGATGACGGCGACATCCGGCCGTTCGCTCTCGTAAAAAGCCTTCACCGCCGCCGGGTTCATCAGGTCAAGATCGGCGTGCGTCCGGGTGACGACATTGTCAAAACCATGCCGCGCCAAACAGCGGCACACCGCCGAACCAACCATGCCGCGATGACCGGCAACGTAAATCTTATCCGCCTTGTTCATGCCAACTCCTTAGTCCGCAATCTGAATCTTGCCGCCCGCCGCGACAATCGCGGCCTCCTGCTCGGCAACCTTCAGATCCGCATCCACCATCATCTCAACAAGTCCACGGAACGTCACCTTCGGCTCCCAGCCAAGCTCGCGCTTCGCCTTCGCCGGATTGCCAAGCAGCTGCTCGACTTCCGAGGGACGGTCATACCGCGTATCGTGCTCGACATACTCCTCCCAGTCGAGGCCGACACGCGAAAACGCCGCCTCCAAGAACTCCTTGACGGAATGCATCTCGCCCGTCGCAAGGACAAAGTCATCCGGGCGGTCGTGCTGGAGAATGCGCCACATACCCTCAACATAGTCGCCCGCAAAGCCCCAGTCGCGCAAGGCGTTGATGTTGCCCATATAGAGCTTCTTCTGAAGCCCCTTCTTGATTCGCGCCACGGCCATCGTAATCTTCCTCGTCACGAATGTCGGGCCACGGCGCGGCGATTCGTGATTGAAGAGAATGCCGTTCGAGGCAAAGAGGTTGTAGGCCTCGCGGTAGTTCTTCACCGCCCAAAAGGAATAGAGTTTGGCCACCGCATACGGCGACCGGGGATAAAACGGGGTCGTCTCAGACTGGGGGACCTCCTGAACCTTGCCGAACAGTTCCGACGTCGAGGCCTGATAGAAGCGCACATCACGGCCGATGCCCGACTCACGAACCGCCTCCAGAAGCCGCATCGTCCCCATCGCGTCAATGTCACCCGTATTGGCCGGCATATCAAACGAGACGCGAACATGGCTCTGCGCGGCAAGATTGTAGATTTCGTCCGGCCGAATGTCGTAGCAAAGCTGCGTCAACCGGCCCGCATCGCACATATCGCCATAGTGGAGAAACATTTTCACGCCATTGACATGCGGATCCTGGTAGAGATGGTCGATACGCTGCGTATTGAAACTCGACGAGCGACGGATGATGCCGTGCACCTCATACCCCTTGTCCAGGAGAAATTCGGTCAGGTAGCTACCGTCCTGTCCGGTGATGCCCGTAATGAGTGCCTTCTTTGCCATGATTCCGTATTCCTTTCTTTCGCTTGTTTTAAAGGCTTATCCTTCAATCGACTGCTTGACGACCCGCTCCACCCGAGACCCGAGGGAGCAGATAATGTCATAGGCGTGCGTTCCCTTGAGCGTCGCCCAATCATCCGGGGTGATGGAGCAGTCCCCATCCCGACCGAGACAAATCACTTCATCGCCGGGCTTCACATCCTCGACTGCCGAAACGTCGACCGTCGTGTAGTCCATGGAAATGCGGCCAATCACCGGGCAGTACCGTCCACCGATGATGACCTGCCCCCGATTGGAGAGGGCCAGTGGAAGCCCATCCGCATAGCCGGCCGAGATGGTCGCAACTCGCGTCGGTTCGCGAAGGCACCAAGTCCGGCCATATCCAAGCGTCGTGCCGGCCGGCAAATTGCGAACCTGCGCAACACGCGTACGGAGCGTCAGCACCGGCTCAACCTGAAGGGCCTTTCGCCCGTAGGGGTCGAAGCTCCCGTGAAGGTTGATGCCCGTGCGAACCATCGTGAAAGGTGCCTGCGCCGTTTCGGGAAAGTTATTGATGGCATCGCTTGCCGCCATGTGGACAAAGGGGAACGAGAACCCCTCTTTCTGCGCGGCGGCGACGATGGACTTGAACAGACCAATCTGCCGCGCCGTGAAGGGATCCTTCGGGTCGTATGCCATGGGGCAATGGGAGAAGATGCCCTCGCATGCAAGATTCGGCAACTGCTCCACCTTCCTGATGACCGCCAGAGCCTTCTCCGCAAGAATACCAAGCCGCCCCATGCCCGTATCAATCTTGAAATGAACGCGAGCCACCTTGCCCAGCCGAACGGCGGCGGCGGAGATGAGGCGGGCACTCTCAAGGTCAATAATCGGCAGCGCAACATCCGCCGCGACCATCGCCTCAATCTCATCCGGCAACACGGACGAAAGCAACTGAACGCGCTTGCCATACTTACCCGCCAACTGGAGGGCCTCGAACGGTTCGGCAACGCCGAACCCCGCGCAGTCCGTTTTGGCAAGGGCCGCAGCATAGGCTTCAACGCCAAGCCCATAGGCATTGGCCTTGAGTACGCAAAGAACCGACAGGGGCTTCACATGCGCGGCAATCTTCCGATAGTTGCGCACAAGTGCCCCGAGATCGATTTCAACTTGTACGCGCCGTTTCAAATCCTCACTCATTTCCTTTCGCCTCACCGTTTCACCAGACAAGGGCCGACAGCGCATCGGAAAGCAGATTGTGGGCGTTTTCGTCGCGCTCCTTCGATGATGCCGAACCAAGGACGACGACAATCGCCCGCCGCCCTTTGCGCGTCCCCGTCAGTACAAGCGAACTTCCGCCCGCGTCAATGTATCCCGTCTTCAAGCCATCGGCGGCTTCCGTTCCATCGGGATTTATCACCTTCAGCTTGTCCTTGACCATCACGTTGTTGTGATTCACCCGCTTGAAGGGCAACCCATTCGGCAGGGTGAGGTCACAGACCTTGACCGACGTGTACTTCAATATTTCCGGGTGCTCCTTCAGAAGCGCACGCGCCAGCTTGACGAGATCGCGGCAAGTCGAGACATTGAAAGAGCGCTCCTTTGCCCACGGAGGCGGCGGCAGTCCATTCGGATTGTAGTAACGCGTCCGCTCCATGCCGAGTGACCGGGCTTTCGCGTTCATCCGAACCACGAAGGCCTCCGCCGTGCCGGCACTCTTCTCAGCAAGGAAAATGGCGGCATCGTTCGCACTGTGCACAAGCATCGCCAGAAGGAGGTCGTCAACCGTCATCGACTCGCCAGCCTTCAGTCCGATGCAACTCGGCTGCCGCAGGTGGCGGTCGAGCTTCGTCCGCACAGGCGAAGCCTCCACGCGATCCGAAAGCGCGAACTTTCCGTCTCGGACATCGTCCAGGACAAGGAAAGCCGTCATCAGCTTCGTCACACTGGCTGGATACGCCTCCTCATCCGCCCGATCCTCGAAGAGCACCTTCCCCGTCTCGGCCGCCACCGAAATCGCCCCGACATACGGCGAGCGACGATGGGCGGAACCCGACTGGGCGGTACGCCCCGGCGTTGCCGTACGGCCGGACGCGGCGGGGCGCGGAGCCGCCACCGTCGTTCCAAGTGCCGCGCATGCGAACACCAGCGCGAGAACAATCGAGCGGAAAGTCATCTTTTACTTCACCGTCCGGCGCGTCGCCTTGCAAAGGGCCTTCCAGAGCGCGGCATTATCCTTCGCCGCCATCGCCAGTTCAAGATTCTCCGGCTTGAGGAAAGCCTGCGAGATGCCGGCCATCAGGCGCAGGTAAAACGCCGAGACAGCCACGGGGATCGCCGAAAGGAAAACGATGTTGACCTTCTCGCCGCCCCAGTCAATGCCTTCCCGCGAAACGCCCATGGCCAGCGTCAGTCCGCCGCCCTCGATGCCGCGCACGTGGGGAAAAGCAATTCCGCCATCCATCGCCGTCGAAAGGACGCTCTCGCGCTCCAGTGCCGCGCTGACCAGCTTGTCGGCATTCGTAATGAAGTGCCCCTTCTCCATCGCCGTCGCCAGGGCCGTAATCGCCGCCTCGGGCGTCCGCGCATCAAGGTTGGCAATCATCAGGCTCTCCGCGCTGAAGCGCGAAATGCCCGTCTTCGGGTCCTCGCGGTCGGACTTCTCGGCAACATTCCGCGCCGCATCCTCGTCATCCGCAAACAGGATGCGCCCGCAGCTCGAACACGTCACCAGGTGCTGCGCCAGCTTGACCTGCTGCGCCTGGGCAATCGGAACCTGCATCCCGCAGGCCGCACAGCACCCATTCGACATGGCCGCCATGACAATATGGTTCTTCTTGTAGAGGCGGTTGTAGATACCCGACACCTGCGCATCCAGCTTCTGCTGGAGCTCGTCGATGGAGTCGTTCAGGGAGTCCAGGTGACTGCCGTCACCCGTCTGGTGATGCTCATCACGCGTGAGAACAAGTTCCTGAAGCTGCCGCAATATGTTAATCTGACTCTTCATAATCACTTAGCCTTTCCTTCGGTATAGAGGCGGATCTTGTCTATCGTTTCCGCCGACAGAATGTGTTCCATCAAGCAAGCGTCCTTGTCCGCATTCGGACGGCTGACGCCCAACTTCATGAGAAATTCACGCAGGAGCGTATGCCGCCCAAGAACAACCCGCGCCACGCGGCGGCCCTTGAGCGTCAGCCCAATGCCCGCGTATGGCTCGTGCGTCGCAAGCCCAAGCTTCTTCAGTTCGCGAATCGCCTTGACGACGGACGGCATCGTCACGCCCAGCGACTTCGCAACGTCACGGACCTGCGCCTCCTTGCCCTCCTTGGCAAGCAGGTAAATCGTCTCCACGTAATCTTCGAGGCTCTGCGTCATGAAATGTCGCCTTCCTTATTTGCCAAATGGGCTGGTCTTCTTCATCAGATGGGCGAACTTCACCGCCTCAATCGAATCTTCCAGCGCCAACGGAAACGGTGCCGCCGTGCGGACGGTATCGTAAATGTGCCGCCAGAAGGCCGAAATCCCGTACATCGTCCCCCTCGGGAGCGAAACGGGAATCTCAACGACTGGGAAGTCCTCGTGAAGGTCCCTGATTTCCGGTGTCCGAACGGACGAGCGCCGACGGGGGAACTTGAAGTCCGGGTCAATGACATGGAGCACGCCCTGCGTCTCACCGGCATTGACCCTGAACACGCCCCGCTCGGCCCGAATGAGGAAGGACGGCGAACGCTCGCCCGGCAAGGCTCCGCCATTGAACTCGACATCGGCCGTAATGCGCATACGCGTCTTCAGGTTGATGTGCGCAAAGTCCTCCGCGTCGCCCAGCGAGGCCACGCGCTTCAACTCGCTCCACATCTGGATTGGCGGAAACGGCAGAAGCTTCAGAGCCTGGAGCACCAAGTCCGGCATCGCATAGTAGGCGGCACCGCCACCAAGACGCTTCACCGTCTGCCAGTCGTCCCGACGGACGAAATCCTCCTGCCGAATGACAATCTGGTGGATTTCACCCAACCGAGGATCGCCCATCATCTGCCGCGCCAGGAGAAAATCCGGCGCGAACAGCCCGCGCTGCATGACAATCAGGCGGTTCTTCGCCTTCATCGCCGCGCCGCGCAACAGCTGGGCATCGTCAATCGTCAGGGCCAGCGGGGACTCAATCAGCGTCCAGAACCCCTTCTTGAGCGAGGCCATCGCGTGCTCGACGTGGTCCGTCGAGCAGGTCGCGATGTCGACGAGGTCAATGTCCCGCTCGTCCAGCAAATCCGTATACCGCCGGAACATCCGGCAATCGGGGAAGTCGGCCGCAATGATGTCACGGCGCTCCTTCATCAGATCGCACGCCGCCACGACCTTGAACAGCGACGGATGGGCCTTGAAAACGGAATAGTGGTCGGCGAACATCGCCCGGCCAAGGCCGATGAGTGCAACACGTACGGGTGGGCGCTGGTATTCGGTTTTCATTTCTTGACCATCTCCGTTATGACAGAAAGAAACTGGGCAACATCCGTAAACTGACGGTAGACGCTGGCGAAGCGGACATAGGCGACCTCGTCGACCGACAGCAGTTCGCCCATCACCAGCTCGGCAATGCGGTCAACCGGCACTTCCCCAACGCCAAGATTGGCGACGACTCGATCAACCATCGCCCGAATCTGCTCATCGTTGACGGGACGCTTGCCGCAGGCGCGGCGAATCGCCCGCTCAATCTTCTGACGGTCAAACGGCTGCCGCGACCCGTCACGTTTGATGACGAGGACTTCGTCAAACTCAAGCTCTTCGTATGTCGTGAAGCGATTCCCGCACGAAAGGCACTCCCGGCGACGGCGAATCGCCGCGCCCTCGCGAGCCGCCCGCGAGTCAAGGACCTTGTCGTTATCTTTACCGCATCGAGGACACTTCATTTGTTACTTCCCGTTCGGACACATTGTGCAGTGCCGACAGTCCAGGTGAATGGGCAACGGAGCCGGCTCACCATGTCGCCGCGCCGCCCATTCGCCAATCCGATTGATGAGCGCCAGCAACAGCCCAAGCACGATGAATCCACCCGCCGGCAGAATCGCAATCGTCACAGGGCCAGGATTCAGCGACTTGAACGCCAAGTCGCCCCAAATCGTCAGTGAGCCAGCCCCCACAATTTCCCGCACGGAGGCAATCAGCGACAACGACAGTGTAAAGCCAAGCCCGCTCCCCAGCCCATCCGCGAGGGACGCAAGAACCCCATTCCGGCAGGCAAACGCCTCGGCTCGCCCAAGAATGATGCAGTTCACGACAATCAGGGGAATGAAAATGCCGAGCGAAGCCGACAATGCCGGCAGATACGCCTGCATCAGGAGGTCAATCGCCGTCACGAACGTCGCGATAATCACGATATAGCAGGGAATGTGCACCGCCCCGGGGATGACCTTGCGCAGCGCGGAGACAAGACCGTTCGAACACACAAGCACAAAAGTCGCCGCCAGACCCATCCCCAGCGCATTCTCAAGGCTCGTCGTCACCGCAAGCGTCGGACAAAGCCCCAGCACCAGACGAAAGGTCGGGTTGTTCCGGAAGATTCCAGACCAAAATGTATTCCATACCTTCATTCGCGGCATATTATACCGAATAACCCCCTTTTCGTCAATTGGACACCCCTTGCGCCACCCGTGCGAATTGCGCATGCCCACGCCGAAATGCCGCGCCCCGACATGGACGGGACGGCAGGGGAAATCGCTCGCATCGGCAATCGCCCAACGGGTTAAAATCATCTCAATTTCCTCCCGAACCCGCAATCACCGTCTCTCAAAGGCAATGCGGACGGCACCTCTGCCCACCGCCCGAGCGGGCCTTCGGCATTCCCCGACCGTCCAATGCCCATCACAGAAAGACTTACTGCGCAGTAAGTCAAAAGTTACTGCCCAGTAAGTCCAAAGTTACTGCCCAGTAAGTTTTCCTCCGATGGGCATCAGACTACGGCGGCCTACCTATCTCTCAAAAAGGCCCCAGTTATCCGCCATCCCCCGCGAACCGAAGCCGCCCCCGACACCTCGGCTCATCCCCTCAAACCGATGGGCAAGCCAATCCGCCGCACTCCCCATCGCCCGACAAAAGCAAAGGGCCGCCGCGAACATCTCGCGACGGCCCCTTTTCGCCCTTGAAGGCAGAGATTAGAACTCAAATCCCTTGCGGATGTAGGGCTTGATGAAGGCGTTCGCCTCCGCCCTGTCAAACGACTGGCTCTTCGAGTCCCATGCGATGACACCGCCGACGCGCTGTGCCGTCACACCGACGAGGATGCCCTCCATAATCGGAATCGAGTAGTCGACGTCCGAATAGCAACGCGAATCCGTCTCCGCGAAGACGGGGCCGTTGCCCTTGATGGCATCCAGAAACTCGACGTAGTGACCGTCCGCCGAGACAGCCGCCGCACCAGGGCCCTTCGCCTGTCCCGCGGCAGAATCGCCGCGATAGGCAATCGTGTGGGCAATTTCCTTGCAGGCGGGATGATCCTTGATGTTCTGGACTTTCTTCTCGTCGTTGAGCGCGATGAAGCTGTCCCCACCGTAGTCATTCGTCGAGCAGAGGATGCCCTTCGAACCAACGACCACGCAACCGGTGTTCGGCACCTTGCCCTGCGCGGCGACGACCTGCGGCATGATGTCCGCGCTCGGAAGCTGCGAGCCGTCGTACCAGAAGAGCGTAACCTCCGGCAACTTGACGCCCGGGCGGGCCTTCGACTCACGCGCCGCGTAGGTCAGCTTGACGGTGGACTTCATCGGGAACGCATCGTCGGTCTTGTCCTCGATAAGCGCGAGTTCCGCCTTCGAGACGAGACCGAGTTCGAGCCCACGGAACGGCAGGTTCATCGTGTGGCACGCCATATCGCCGAACGCACCGCACCCGAAGTCGAAAAAGCCGCGCCAGCTGAACGGATGATACACGTTCTTGCAGATGTTCCACGGATCGTAGCCCTTGGCACCCTGCGGATAGGCCCCCTTGAACGGACGCTCCTTCGCCGTTGCGAGCCAGGCGTTCCAGTCAAGCGTGGACGGAATCTCATCCGCCGCGCCTTTCGTCGCGGCCGCCGCCTTCGCACCCTGCGGCCACACGGGGCGGTTCGTCCAGACATGGACTTCCTTCACATCACCAAGAATGCCCGACTGGAGGACCTCCACACCGCGGCGGAAGCCCGTCAGCGAACTGCCCTGGTTGCCCATCTGGGTAATGACACCGTTCTCCTTCGCCGTCTTGTTGAAGTAGTCGAGTTCCCACAGCGTACGCACGAGCGGCTTCTGCACATAGACGTGAATGCCCATCTTCATGGCACGGATCGCAATCGGCGCGTGGGTATGGTCCGTCGTCGAGACGGTCATCGCCTGGATGCCGAGCTTGTCGGCATCATCCAGCAGACGGCGGTAGTCCGTATAGAAAGGAATCTTGCTGAGGTCGATGCCGAGGGCCTTGAAGCCATCATTCTTCGCGACGAGGTCAAGCGTGCCGCGATCGCAGTCGCAGAGGGCCACAAGCTCGGCCATGCCCGACTTCAGCATCGGCATCCAGTCCGAGAAGCCCTTGCCCCAAATGCCGACGGCCGCCAGGCGAATCTTCTCACTCCGCCCGGCCGCAAGGCATCTGTACCCACCGGCACCAATGACGGTGAGACCGGCAAGGCCCTTGATGAATCCTCTTCTGCTCGCACTAATCTTCATATACCTTTATCTCCATGTTGTGATGCCATGCAACCCACATGACGCGGCTATTATACCAAAAATGTTCAAAAACTGATACACTGATTCGCGAATGTCTATCCGAAGGTTCTTTCCGACCCCACTCCATCCGTGCCGTCCGTGAAAACGGCTGTCCCGTGATTCACGCGGCAACCTACGCGTGCGGCTTGGATGCCGTCCGCGTCCCGCCGCCGGCGAGAGCGGACTCCGCCCGTTCAATGGCCTTGCGGTACATCACCTCAAGCGAATCAAGGCACTTGCGTTCGCCGCGCCAAAACGGCACGGGACCGAGTCGCTTCAGGATAGGCGTCTCAATCTTCATAAAGTTCCTCCATCGGAATGCCGCGCAAGTCGAGAAGCGTCGATGGCCGCCGTGCGATTTCCTCCCCGAGGAGAATCAGCACCGCACTCGAATGCTTGCAGGGGTTCGCATAGTCGGGACACGAGCAGCGCGTGGTCATGTCGTACTTTCCCGGCGCAATCTTTCCGCCCGGGAAGAGCGTCAGTCCCTCGGCGCGGAAGAGGTCCTCGACCTCCGTCGGAAGGTCGTCCGCCAAGAGCCGCGCCACCAGCATGGGCTCACGGCGCAAGGCCGCACAAATACGCGCACGCGCCTCCCCTTCCGGAATGCGGAAGTCGATCGTCACCCGATAAGGCTCCGCACGCGTCCCAACGACACGGGCCTCCACGTGCGGACCCTCGATGCGCATCTCCGTCACCTGTCCCGAAATGGCGTAGTTCTTTCCACGCCCGAGCCGTGCGCCCAGCCCCATCCCCTCCAAAACCTGCTGCCAGCGGCGAAACCACCAGTTCCGCCCAGCCCCCGTGCGCATCTCCTGGGCACGGATTCCACTCGCACAGCGCGGCACTCGAACGGGATAGCGCTTCTTACTCATCGAGAGCCACCGCCCTTTCAAATTCGATTCCGCCCATCTGGGCAAGGAACGCCTCACCGCTCGTCACCAGAGTCCCGGCGAGCGCCGCCTTGCGTTCAAGAATGTCATCCACATGCTCCTCAAGCGTCCCAGCCGCAATGAAGAGATGGACAAGCACGTCCTTCGACTGTCCAAGCCGATGGGCGCGATCGGTCGCCTGGTCCTCCACGGCGGGATTCCACCAGCGGTCATAGTGGATAACGTGCGTCGCCCGCGTCAGGTTGAGTCCGAATCCGCCCGCCTTGAGCGAGAGGATGAAGGCCTGCGGTTGCTTGCCGCCGTTGAACGCGGCAATCTCGTCCTCGCGTCCACGCGCAGAAAGGCCGCCGTGCAGAAAAGGCATTCGTCTTCCGAAATGCTTCTCCAGAATTTGTCGAAGTGCCGCGCCGACCTTCGCATACTGCGTGAAGACAAGCGCACTCTCGCCCGCGTCAAAGATACTCTCCATCAGGGAAAGCAAACGCTGGACCTTGCCGCCGTCCGCCTGAAGCTCCGGATCGGGACGCAAGACGGACGAGTCGACCATGCCATCGCAGACGAGCTTCAACCGCGTCAGCAGGGCAAAGATGTCCCCCTGCCGACGATCGCTCATACGGAAGTCCGAGAGGGCCATCTCATAGGCCGCACGTTCCGCCGGAGCCAGCGTGCAGTACTCACGCACTTCCCGCTTCTCGCCAAGTTCGCCCGCAACGGACGGGTCGCTCTTCAGACGACGCAGGACGAACGGCTCCAGGGCGTGCGAGAGCCGCCGCCCGACTCCCGAGAGAGGATCCGCCGCGAGCGGCTTGACGAAACGCTCCGTGAAGTCGGGCCGCTCGCCGAGCAACCCGGGATTGAGGAACTGCTCGATGGACCAGATGTCGGCGACCGAATTCTCGACTGGCGTACCCGTCAGGGCAACCCGACGCGGCGGACGCAGAGCGCAGACGGCCCGCGCCGCCTGCGTCGTCGGATTCTTGATGGCCTGAGCTTCGTCAAGCACAAGTCCCCGCCAGGATACCTCGCTGAGGCTTCGATAGTCCTTCACCAAAAGGGAATAGCTGGTCACGACGACATCAACACCCTGCACGGCGCGGCGGAAACCGCTGCCGATGAGACGGTTCTCGCCCTGATGGACATGCACGCGCAGACGCGGCGCAAACTTGGCGAATTCGTGCGCCCAGTTGGAAAGCAGCGTCAGCGGCGCCACAACAAGGTAGGGTGTCGCGGCGGACGCGGCATCCTGCAACATCCAGGCAATCGTCTGGCTCGTCTTGCCAAGGCCCATGTCGTCCGCCAGCAACGCACCGAAACCATGGCTCGTCAGGAAGTTGAGCCATGCAACGCCGCGCTTCTGATAGTCCCTCAGCGTGCCCGAAAAGCCTGGCGGCGACTCGAATGCCAGAAGATCCGAATGCCCGGCGGCCTGCAGTTCATTCACGAGACCACGCAAGCCGCCGTGCGACCGTGCCGCATCCACCTCTATTTTGCCGATGGAACCGATGCCCAGCGCAAAGGCGACGGCCTCCACACGCGTCAACTTGCGCCCGGCGCTCCGCTCAAGCGCCCGAAGGGCCTCGCGCAGAATGTTCCGATCGACCTCAATCCAACGATTACGGAAAAAGACGAGGGACGACCCCTGGTCCAGCAGGAAGCGAATCTCGTTCGCCGTCACGACCTCGCCCGCCACGCGCACCTTCAGCTCCGCCGCGTAAGTCGGACGGCTGGCGGATGCAGCCGTTCCCGATGCGGCGGCCGGGCTGACTTCCGCCTCCGCCGAAATCGCCGCGGACAGGTTGTCCCCGGCAACGGCATAACCGGCAGCGCGAAGCTCCCGCGCCCCCGTTCGAAGAAAACTCTCGGCCTCACCCTGTGAAAGGACGGCCGACAGCCGTTCCCCCTCCACCCGGCGCAACATCCGCAAGGGACCGAAGACATAGGCCGCCTGACCGAGTGCCCGCAGGGCCGACCGCCCATGCGGAATCGCACACGACACGCGAAAGCCCGTCTCCAACACGTCAAGCGTGAAGCAGATTGAAGATCGAGCGGACAAGTCGTCCGCGCCACCATGCCAATCGCCGAGTTCCGCCGCGAAGCGCGCACATTCCGCGTCATCCCAGCGCACCAGTCCCGTCCGGCTCCGAAGCGCCATCATCCAGGCATCGTGAAGGGTCTCGTGCTTCTGGTCTTCGGCATCGACCGAAAGTGGCGTGACGACGGCCTCCCGGACGCACTCGTCAACCCACGGATTGGACGAGCCGACCGCCTGCCAACGGGCGTGCCAGCCGTCCTCCTCCTTCACCAGGTCCGGATAGAACCGCCCCTCGGCGACGACCTGCAACGCCTCACGTTGCTTCGGGCTTGGGTTCTTCATCGCCAACGGACGGGGACTCCTCTTCCTGGGCAACTTCGCCAAGCGTCTTCGTGCCGGACAACAGGGCGACGACCTGACGCTGAACCTCGGGGAGATTCTCCAATCGGATGCGCGGGTCGAGGATGACGAACGTATCGCCATTCTTCCGGTCTTCGTAGACGCGGCGAATCGTCCCGTCCTCAAGTTCCTTCCTGTCGCGCTCGACGAGAATCTTCGAGCGCTCAAGCATGACGGCCAGCACGTAGACGACATTCTTCATCGCCGGGTCGTCAAGGGTGATGAGATGCCGCAGAAGTTCGCCCGCATCCTCCTTACGAAGAGGTTCCTTCTTCTCTTCCTTGACGGGGGCGAAGTAGACGCTATCCCAAATGGAGAACGGCTCCCAGTCCCGTTCCGCTGTCTTCCAGCATTCGGGATGACAGTCCGAGCGCTCGTAGCCGCCCGTCGTCTCACGCAAGGCACTGATGACGGGGGCGCGATCCACGAGTGGCTTCTGGCAAATCGTGCAGACGTGCCCTCGCGACCTAATGTTCCATTCCTGTGACATGGCGGGTATTATACCACAAACCGCCTGCTCGGAGGCTTGCGCGAAGCTGCCGCTCGGTCTCGGCCTCCACGGTTGCGCTCACCTCTCGCGCTTAGACAACAAAGTTTCGCTTAGCCTGCCCTGCCTCGGCGGTTATCACTGGTTGCAGACAAAACAACTCCTACGGTGGCGCCCCGTGGAAGACCTCACTCGCGACACTTCGCGCGCACCCCCTCGCCCGAGAGAAGGGACAGGCCGACCACAGGCCAAAACGCGGCAGATGGTTTTCCCGTCGGCTGCGGCGTTCGCGGGTTTTGCCGGCCTGCCGTCCGGCAGGCTATTCAAAGTGCCGCGCCTTCTGAGCGCCTGCACGGTGGGGCTTCTCCCCGCCCCCTGCGCTCCGCCGCGCTCAAGCGCGGGGGTTCGGGGGCACAGCCCCGTCCCTTCGCAAGCCGCCGCGTCCTCCGACGCCCGCAGGCAGGCTCAGAAGCGGACGACGACGCCCGCGCCGACCGTCAGGCTGGAGAAGTCCACCCGCGTCGTCAGGTCGTCAACCGAGGCGCTGAACCTGTCCACCCACTCGTAGCCAACCTCGGCGTAGATTCCGAGGCTGTCAGTCAGGTAGGCGGCGAGACCGGCCTCCGCGCCCAGGCCAAAGCGGCACCCCGTGCGGGACTCACGCCCGCCCGCGTCCGACTCGAGCCGAATCGCGGCGACGTTGCAGATCGCCTCGACCCCCGCGTACGCGTCGAGCCATCCGCACAGGCCCCACGAGACGGTCGGCCCAATCCCGACCTGGTAGAGGTCCGCCGACAGGCGGCCGCGGACCGTCCGCCCCGGCAGGCGCGCGAGCGTCGGCGCGCCGTACTCGCGGCTCCCCGGGTCCAGCGTCGGGTTCGGCGCATAGCCGAAGTCCGCGTCGTCCGGGTAGGGCCCGCCCTCGAAGAGCCACCAGTCCGTCACCGTGCGCGTCGACACCGTCGCGCCGCCGCCCGTCCCGGCGAAGCCCGAGCGCAGGTTCCAGTAGCCCGCGAACCGGAGGTCAAGTCCGACCTTCAGGTCCCCGGACTGCCAGACATCACAGCCGACTCCCGCCCGAATGCCCATCGGCGAACGCTCGCCCGTCATCTCGATCCCGGCCGCCCCGTCGTCCGGCGTGACCGCCGTCTCCGTATAGGATCCTCCAATGGCCCAGAGCTCGTCTCCCGGCGCGGCGGACGGGCTCGGGTCGGGCCGACGCTCCGTCACGTCCGCCGCGCTCCACTCCCCCTCGCCGGGGTTTCGGTCGTACCCCGTCACCGTCGTTGATGCGGGCACGGACGGTACGGGGAGGCTTCCCCGCACCTCGGTTTTCACACGCGACCGCCAGGCCGGGCCGACCGTCAGCCGCCACCCGGCGGCCTCCCCCTCCAGCGCAACCAAAACCACAGCCGCAAGAGCAACAATTCCACTTGTCTTCATGTCTTTCTCCTTCGTTCCCTATTCCATTCACCGGACGGCCTTCACGCGGAAGAACCCGGACGACCCGCCCGGAGCCGCGACCTCGACTGCGAGCGACCCGTCCGCACGGCACTCGACACGACGCGGGACGAGATCGACCGGCGCGTCGCCAAGGTTGACACGGTACTCGACACGCAGGGCCGAAGCGTCCACCTCGCCCCAGTCGGCCGCACGGGAGACCGAAACCGTGACCGTCACGGACTCCTCCGAGACGCCAAGCCCCGTCAGCGACAGGCCCTCGACGACCGCGTCCGTCCGAACGACCGCATCGGAGACGTCCTGCAGGATGGCATTGCGGTAGTCCGCATCCCCCGCCAGGGCGGGGTCGAGGCGCACGACGGGGGCCTCACCAAGGCCAATCCCGGCGCGGCGGAACGGGCGCGTGCCGACGGTCGGCCGGCCGAGAACCGTCACCTCCGTCAGCTTCCGGCAATCCGCAAAGGCATAGTCCCCAATCGCGGCGACCGTGGCGGGCAGGCGCACGGATCCAAGCCCCGTCGCGGCAAAGGCGTAGTCACCAATCGCCAAATTCCCCGAGGACTCCGGGTTCGCCCAGTCCCGCACGGGGGTGAATGTCACGTGCGCGAGCGTCGCAATCCCTGAGAACGCGCGGAAGCCGATGCCCGTGCAGAACACGGGGAGCGTCAGGTCGGTCACGCCGCAGGCCGAGTTCGCAAACGCGCCCCGCGCAACCTCCACCACGGGCAGTCCTCCAAGGGTGTCGGGGAGGACCATCCGCGCCAAGCTGACGGACGGATTCCGGAACCCAAGAATTCGAGCCGTCCCACCACCCGTCGCCTCCCAACGATAAATCACTTCCGGATTGGGCGATGCCGACGGATCGACCGACCAGCGGGCGAAGAGCCTGTGATCCGCATCCGCGAGGAGTGCCGCGCCTCCCACCGCCTCCGGCGAACCGTTCGTCACGCCGAGGTACCAGCCGTCAAGGACGTAGCCCGCCCGCGTCGCCGCCGGCAGGTCGCCGTAGGTGCGCACGAGGGACTGCGTAACCGAACCGGCCTGGCCGATGCGCCCGCCGAGCGCGTCGAAGACGACGTCACGCGCGGCGGACAGGATGGTGAAGCCGACGGACTTCGTGCCCGTATAGTTGCCGCGTCCCGTGAGCGTCAGCATCGCCGTGCCTGGATTCACGTTGTCCGCATAGGCGACCGTGTAGTCGTCCGCCGTGATGATGGACGGATCCCCGTCCGTCACGGACGGAACCGGCTCAACCGCCGCGCCCGTGAAGTCCCGGTCGGCGATCGGTTCAACCGTGACAAGGGCAATGTCACGCGGCGTGATCGTCAGACGCGCCGCGTGGACATAGTCCTCATAATTGGCGTTGTTCAACGAGATCTTATACCAGAACGATGTCGTCACGACATCCGTGAAGGCGAACGCCTCGGCCTGCCAAGGCCCTTCCCGCGTCAGGGCGTAGGAGACGGTCGGCGTGCAGCCAGCCTTCTCGATCGCCGCAAGCGCGTTCGTGTCAATTGTGTGGGGCTGTCCGTCGTAGACGAATGTCTCGTCGAACTTCGAGAACCCGCCAGCCGGAACCGTTCCCTCGCCCGGCTCGTCGCCGTCGCCCCACGCCTTCGTGGGTGCAATGTCAAACTCCTGTACATCGCGGCCCGCGTAGTTGCGCTTGCCGGTGACGACCATCCTCGCCGTCCCCGCATCCACGTTGTCCTCGTAGGCGACGTCGAAGTCCTCACGCGCCAGGATCGACGGGTCCCCGTCCCCGAAGCCGGGCTCCGGCTCCTTCGCCGTCCCGTCGTAGGTATACCCCTCCGCCGGCAGCACCGGCCACACGAGGCCC
>JBNMKZ010000010.1:0-49584 GCA_050874585.1 Verrucomicrobiota bacterium
TGACCGCGCCAAACGGCGGGTGGGGCAATGCCCCGCCCGCTCTTTTTTTGTCCGCATCGCGGCGAAGTCTACACGGAGAACGGTTTTCCTTCTACACGGAGACTTGGTTTTTTCTTCGTGTAGAATCGATTTTTTCTACGTGTAGAAGCGTTCCGTTCTACGTGTTGACTTGACACTTTCTACGTGTAGAAGCGTTCCGTTCTACGTGTAGAATTGATGCGTTCTCCGTGTAGAGGCTCAATGCTCCTCCGTGAAGACAAGAAAAGGTCTACACGAAGAGGAAAACGCTTCTACACGAAGGACGAGACTCGCCCTGCACGGAGAACGGAAACGCTTCTACACGTAGAACCGAATTCGTCCTCCGTGTAGAAGGGCGGGGTGACTTTCCCCACTTTTCGGCAACATTCTAACAAAAATCAAGGGGGTTTTGGTATAATATGTCCGTATGAATTTGTTGAAATGTCTATTGGGAACGAAGAACGACCGCGAACTGAGAAAGTTGTGGCCCATCGTTCGTGAAATCAACAGGATTGAGCAAGAGTATCAGGCGAAGAACTTCGCGGCAGAGGACTATCCGAAGATGACGGAGTCCTTCCGTGCGCGCGTTCAGAAGGGGGAGACGCTGGATGACATTCTCCCCGAGGCCTATGCGCTTGTGAAGAACGCCTGTCGTCATCTCGTCGGCACGACCGAGGAGGTGTGCGGGCACACGCTGACGTGGAACATGGTTCCGTTTGACGTCCAGTTGCTCGGCGGCATCGTGCTGCATCAGGGTAAGATTGCCCAGATGCAGACGGGTGAAGGCAAGACGCTCGTTGCGACCTTTCCGCTCTACCTGAACGCCCTGTCCGGGAAGAACGTGCAACTCGTGACGGTGAACGACTACCTGGCGAAGCGCGACTCCTCGTGGATGGGGCATCTCTACCGCTATCTCGGGTTGACGGTCGGCTGCATTCAGAACTCGATGGAGCCGGAGGAACGCCGCGCCCAGTACGCCTGTGACATCACGTACGGCACGAATTCGGAATTCGGCTTCGACTACCTGCGCGACAATGGCATGGCGCAGAGTCCCGAGCAGGTCGTGCAGAACGGGCACAACTTCGCCATTGTGGACGAGGTGGACTCGATTCTGATTGACGAGGCGCGTACGCCGCTCATCATTTCGGGTCCGGCAACGATGTCGACGAGCCACGTCTACCAGGAGATCAATCCGCTCGTCTCGGCGATTGTGCGTGTGCAGACGGCGATGTGCAATGAGCTGATTCAGGAGGCGAAGAAGGCCCTTGAGAGCGGTGACACCCAGTTGGCGAAGGACCGCCTCTACCAGGTCTACCACGCGATGCCGAAGCACAAGCAGTTCATGCACCTGCTCGAAGATGCGAACATCCGCAAGCTGCACGAGGACGTGGAGATGCAGATGCTCTCCGAGATGCTCAAGGCCCGCGCCCAGCAGCTGAAGGACGAGCTGTACTTCACGATTGACGAGCGTACGCGCGAGGTTTCGCTGACCGACAAGGGGTGCGAGAAGATCTGCCCGTCGGATCCGACGCTGTTCGTCCTGCCCGACCTGGCCGCGCAGATGAGCGCGATTGACGGGGATGCGACGCTGTCGGATGCGGAGCGTCTTGAGCGTCGGCGCAATACGCAGTCGGCGTTCGTCGAGAAGAGCGACCGCGTGCACGTCGTGGACCAGCTCCTCCGGGCCTACTGCCTCTACGAACGTGACGTCGACTATGTCGTGCAGGACAACCACGTCTACATCGTGGACGAGTTCACGGGGCGCGTGTTGCCCGGGCGGCGTTGGTCGGATGGCCTTCACCAGGCGGTGGAGGCGAAGGAGGGAGTTGAAATCGAGAAGGAGTCGCAGACGCTTGCGACGATTACGATTCAGAACTACTTCCGTCTCTACAAGAAGCTCTCGGGCATGACGGGCACGGCGGAGACCGAGGCGCGGGAGTTCAAGGACATCTACAAGTTGGACGTGGTGGCGATTCCGACCAACCGGCCCGTGCGGCGAATTGACGGGAACGACCAGATTTACCGGACGCAGCGCGAGAAGTTCAAGGCGATTATCGCCGATGTCGCGGCGCGGCACGAGAAGGGCCAGCCGGTTCTTCTCGGCACGGTGACGGTCGACACGTCGGAGATTCTCTCGCGCATGCTGAAGATGGCGCACATTCCCCACGAGGTGCTCAACGCGAAGAACCATGCGCGTGAGGCCGAAATCGTCTCGCTTGCCGGTATGCGCGGCGCGGTGACGATCGCGACGAACATGGCCGGACGTGGTACGGACATCAAGCTCGGCGAAGGCGTGACCGACCTCGGCGGCCTGCATGTCATCGGTTCCGAGCGCCACGAGTCGCGGCGAATCGACCGCCAGTTGCGCGGCCGTTGCTCGCGTCAGGGCGACCCCGGCTCCAGCCAGTTCTTCATCTCGCTCGAAGACCCGCTGATGCGGTTGTTCGGCTCTCAGAAGCTTTCGGGTATTATGCAGCGCCTGGGGCTGAAGGAAGGCGAGGTGATGGAGCACCGGTGGCTGAACAAGTCCGTCGAGACGGCTCAGCGGCGCGTGGAGCAGCAGCACTTCGCGGTCCGCAAGCGGACGCTTGAGTACGATGACGTGATGAACCGTCAGCGGACCATCGTCTACGAGTTGCGCGGGCGCGTGCTGATGGGCAAGCCGGACGAGGTGCACAATCTCATCCTCGACGTGATGAACGACCTCGTGCAGACGCAGGCTGAACGCTATCTCTTCAGCGAGAAGGACGGTAGCCTGGACGACTTCATGAATTGGCTCGGGGTGACCTTCCCGATTACCGTCACGGAGGAGGAGATTCGGCCGCTGATGGGAACGCCCGGCAAGGCGGGCGATTTGGTGATGAAGCGCGTCGAGGAGGCCTACAACGCCAAGTGCGAGGGCGAGGATCCGGCGGTTCTGCCGTACATGGAGCGCGGCGTCTTTCTGCAGGTCATCGACCGTGAGTGGCAGGACTACCTGCGGGCGATGGACGACCTGCGCCAGGGCGTCAACTTGCGCGCCTACGGGCAGCGCGATCCGCTTGTCGAGTACAAGAAAGAGGCGTTCTACATGTTCGAGTCGCTGATGACGTCCATCAAGTCGAAGGTCGTCTCGGCGGAGTTCAGGAGCGCGACGGCATTGCGGATGCAGCGCGCCCTGGCGGCCATGGGACGGGCCTCGGTTCGGGTGACGACGAACGCGGCGGAAGTCGCCGGGGATGACGCGGCGACGAGTGCCGCGCCGGAAGGGCGGTCCGCATCCGCCGCGCCGGTCAAGACGGTTGCGGACGTTTTTGCAACGATGATGTCGTCGGCGGGGCGCACGGCGTTCGCCCGTACTTCGGCGGCGCATCCGCACGAGGGGGGTAAGGCGATTGGTCGCAACGATCCCTGTCCGTGCGGTTCGGGTAAGAAATACAAGAAATGCTGTGGAAGGAGTCTGGTATGACGAGTGCGATTATTGTGGCGGCCGGGAAGTCGGAGCGGATGGGCGCGGGAACGGACAAGGCGTTCCTCTCTCTCGTGAACAAGCCCGTGGTGGCGTGGAGCCTGCTCGCCTTTGAACGGTGCCCAGACATCGACCGCATCGTGCTTGTTGTTCGCAAGGATCAGCAGGTCGCGGCGAAGGCCGTCGTTCGCATGTTCGGCATTTCGAAGTTGCAGGCGGTCGTTGCCGGCGGCAACCGTCGGCAGGACTCCGTTCAGGCGGGGCTGGCGGCGTGTGACGTCGACACGCGTTATGTGGTCGTCCACGACGGTGCACGGCCGTGCATCACGTCGGATGTCATCAGCGAGGTCGTCAAGCTTGTGAAGCGTGCGCCGGCGGTCACCATCGGCCGTCGTGTCATCGACACGATCAAGCGCGTGGAGAAGGGGACAACCGTTTCGGCGACGGAGGATCGCGCCAAGCTCTGGAGTGTGCAGACGCCCCAGGCGTTTCAGGTCAAGGTCCTGCGCGAGGCCTACAAGGCCCTCGATGCGAAGGTCGAGGTCTCGGACGACTGCCAGGCCGTCGAACTTGCGGGGCAGCCCGTCAAGATCTACGAGAGCCGCCGCCCCAACTTCAAGATTACGACGGTTGAGGACCTGCAGTTGGCCTCGGCCTTTCTCAAGTAAGGGAAGGTTCTCCTATGCAAAAGCGCCTCTTCGCCATTCTTGGAGATGTCCACGCCAACCTCGATGCCCTTCAGGTTGTGCTGGAGGACTGCCGCCGCGAAGGGGTGACTGACTTTCTCTGCACGGGTGATGTCGTCGGTTACAATGCCTGCCCGCATGAGTGCATGGCGATTATTCGAGACTTGGGTTGCCCGGTGGTGAAGGGAAACCATGACCACTACGTTTCGTCGCGGCAGGATTTGAGCGACTTCAGTCCCAACGCGGCGACGGTGGTGGAATGGACGCGGCGGCAGTTGACGCCCGAGGAAATCCTTTGGCTGCGGGATCTTCCGTTCGTGAAGACGGCGATGGGGGTGTCGATTGTCCATGCGACGATGGACAATCCCGAGGCGTTTGGCTATGTCTTCGACCACCTTCAGGCCGAGTCGAATTTCATCTGCCAGAAGACGCCGCTCTGCTTCTATGGGCACACGCACTGTCCGATGATTTTCGAGAAGCAGATGAACGGAATCTACCGCATTGAGGCGCAGGATTTCAAGTTGCCCATCGGGCGCAAGTATTTCATCAACGTCGGTTCCGTCGGGCAACCGAGGGATGGGGATCCGCGGTCGGCGTATGTCATCTACGACCCCGCCCAGCGGACGGTGCGCTTTCGTCGGGTTGAATATGACATTGCCGCCGCGCAGGAGCGCATCCGGCTGGCGGGACTGCCCGAGCGGCTGGCCGAGCGGCTGGCGCTTGGACAATAGAAAGGAGTATCCTTGTGAGGAAGGGTATTATTCTGGCCGGTGGGGCCGGGACGCGGCTTCATCCGCTGACGCTCGTCGTTTCAAAGCAGCTCTTGCCCGTTTACGACAAGCCGATGATTTATTATCCGCTCTCGACGCTGATGCTTTCGGGCATCCGTGAGGTGCTGATTATTTCCACGCCAACGGACTTGCCGCTCTTCCAGCGGTTGCTGGGGGATGGGAGTTCGCTGGGAATGAAGTTCTCGTACAAGGTGCAAGAGCAACCGAACGGGCTTGCCCAGGCGTTTGTGCTGGGGCGGGAATTCATCGGAACAGATGACGTGTGCCTTGTTCTTGGGGACAACATCTTCTATGGGGCGGAATTGCCGCGGATGCTGAGGGCGGCCTGTGAATCTTCGTCGCCGACCGTGTTCGGCTATCGCGTGGCCGACCCCGAGCGGTATGGGGTCGTTGAGTTCGATGCGGCCGGGCGAGCCATTTCAATGGAGGAGAAGCCGGCGCACCCGAAGTCCAACTATGCGGTCGTCGGGCTCTACTACTATCCGAATGACGTGGTCGAGATCGCGGCGAAACTGCAGCCTTCCGCACGCGGCGAATATGAAATCACGGACATCAACCGTGCCTATTTGGCGCAGGGACGGCTTTCGGTCAAGACGATGGGGCGCGGCTATGCGTGGCTCGACACGGGCACCCACCAGTCCCTTGCGGATGCGACCAATTTCGTGCGGGCGATTATCGAGCGGCAGGGCCTCCAGATGAGTTGCATCGAGGAGATTGCCTGGGATAACGGGTGGATTGACGACGCTCAGCTGCATCGACTTGCCGCGACCTATGGCAAGTCAAGCTACGGCAACTACCTGCGCGGACTCGTCAAGTAAAGAGGAGGGGAGAGAATGAAGACTTACGTTTGCGGACATCGCAACCCTGATGTCGATTCGGTGGCCAGCGCCTATGCGCTGGCGGATCTGCGGCGACGGACGGGTACGCCGGATGTGGAGGCGATTTGTGCGGGCCGCTTGCCGGAGAAGGCGAAGTGGATGTTCGACCACTTTGGCCTGCCGCCGATTCGCGTCAAGCGCGATGTCTATCTGCGCGTTCGGAATCTCATCGACCCGAGTGTGCCGATGATTGATTCGAATATGCGCCTTGAGGACGCCCTGCGAAAGTTGGAGGCGAGCGGGGAGTCGAGCCTGCCCGTCCGGGATGCCGACGGCAAGTTCGTGGGAATGCTTGCGCCCGCGAAGCTGCTGGGCCTCTTCATCGCCAAGGCGGACCTCTCAATCCCCGTCGCGCAGGCTCCGCTTCACAGCTGTTCTCAGATTCTCTCGCTGATGGATCCCGTGCACGACATCAAGTTTTCCGCTGTGCGCAATACCCACAACCACTTCCCCGTCGTGGACGATTCGGGACGGCTCATGGGGACGGTGCTCAAGGGGGCGTTTGCGGAGCCACCGCCCGTGCGCATGATTCTCGTCGACCACAACGAGACGGATCAGGGCATCCCGGGGTTGGATGAAGTCCCGGTCGTCGAAGTCGTCGACCATCATCGCATCGCCTTCGCCCCGACGCGTGAGCCGATCAAGTACACGGCGGATGTCGTTGGGTCGACGTGCACGCTTGTGGCGCGGATGTTCCGTGGTGCGGGTTTGCGTCCGACGCGTGAGACGGCGGGCGTGTTGATTGCCGGCATCGTGTCCGACACGCTCCTGTTCCAGTCCCCGACGACAACGGCCGATGACCATTCGTCGTGCGCTTGGCTTGAGAAGCTGTGCGGGGAGACGGCGAAGGACATCATGGATGGGCTGATGTCGGTTGCGTCCCCGCTCACGAGCATGACGGCCGACCAGGCGCTGGCGAGCGATGCGAAGACCTACAAGGAGGGCGGCTACAAGTTCTCGCTTGCGCAGATTGAAGAGTCGAACATGACGCTCTTCCATGGGCATCTCAGGGATCTCTCGTCTGCGATGACGAAGGCGATGGGCGCGAGCGGACTTGACTTCATGGCCCTGATGGTGACCGATCCCGTCAGCGGCAATTCGGAACTTCTCTTCCAGGGACCGGAAGTGGTTCGCCGCGCCCTGCCGTACCGCCGCAGTCCCTATGGAACGCTGCTGATGCCGGGGGTGCTTTCCCGCAAGAAACAGCTGCTTCCCGAAGTCATCGCGGCACTTTCGTAAGAAGTTATGGTATAATACGGATTATGACAGCAGAAGAACAGGCAAAGACGATTGCGCAGGCGCTTGAGGAGCGCAAGGCTCTTGACGTGAAAGTTTACGATGTGCGGGGCAAGTCCTCGTTCACCGACTTCATTGTCGTTGCGACGGGTGCGGCCGCGCCCCACCTGAAGGCTTTGGTCGCCGAGTCCCAGGCGGTGATGAAGAATGAGAAGATTGCGAGTTACCGCACATCGGGCGATCCGGAGAGCGGCTGGATTGTCGTGGACTACATCGATGTCGTCGTGCACGTCTTCTCCCCCGAGGCTCGGGCCTACTATGCCCTTGAGCGCCTTTGGGCTTAAGTGAGATGATTTCAACGGTTCACATTGCGAAGAACGTCTACGGCGGGGATGGTCTCGGCCGTCTTGGCGATGGCCGTGTTGTGTTCGTTCCCGGGGCGTTCGCCGGTGAGAGCGTGCGCTCTGAAATCGTTGAGGAGAAGAAGAAGTTCGTCCGGGCGCGGCTCGTCGAAGTCGTCGAGCCAAGTGCAGACCGCATTCAGCCGGACGGGGTGGTTCTTCCCGGCATGACCTACGCGGCGCTTGATTATGCGGCGGAGATGCGCACGAAGGAGGCGCAGCTGGAGGACTTCCTATCCCGTGCGCGAATCGTCGCCCCGCCGCCCGTAAACCTAACGGATCCGACGAACTGCCGGAACTATCGCAATAAGGTTGTCTATCACTTTGCGCGGCAGAACGGGGCGTGGGTTCTCGGGTATCGGCAAGAGCCAGGGCACGAGATTGTGGATGTGACCGAGGATCCGCTGGCGAGACCCGAGATAAATGCGAGCCTGCCCGAGATTCGCCGCCATGTCCTGGCCCTGTTGACGCAGGGGTCGCAGGCCGTTCAAAGGTCGGTCGCCGAGAAGGGCGACGTGACGATTCGCTGGTCGGCTCGGTCGGGCATCCAGTGGTGGATTGGGAAGGCACCCTCGGACATTGTCCTGCGTGAGACAACCTGCGGACGGGGCTTTGAGGTCCCGGCGGATGGGTTCTATCAGGTGAACCCTGTCGCCGGGGAGGCACTTGTGAAGGCTGTGGTTGGGGATTACCAGTCCCATGCAACGGGTGAGGTTCTCGATCTCTACTGTGGCGTGGGCGTGTTCGGGCTGTGCTGCCGTCCTGAACGGCTGACGGGAATCGAAAGCGGACGACGGGCGATTGACTTTGCGCGGCGAAATGCGGAGAGCCAGGGCGTGAAGGCGCGGTTCTTTGCCGAGCAGGTCGGGCGGAGCCTGAAACGCATTCGGATTGGTGAAAGGACGACGGTCATCGTCGATCCGCCGCGAGGTGGCCTTGAACCGGGCGTGCCAGAATGGTTGGCCCGATCGGGTGCCCCCTACATTTTCTATGTCAGTTGCGATCCGGCGACGCTTGTGCGGGACTTGCGCGTCCTAACGGCCAAGGACTACGAGATCGAGAGCCTGAAGTGGGTGGATATGTTTCCCCGCACGGCGTGTTTTGAGACATTGGTTCTCCTTCGCCATCGGTAAGATTCGGCGCGTCGGTTTGGATTGGAAGAGTGTGTTTCTTTGTCCAATTCTTTATACGCCCGTCGGCGAAGGCGGGGGGCGGCGATATGGTATAATATTTCCAACAAAATCAGTCGGGTATTCGTGGCCTGGCGAATGGGTTTTGAACTGTCGCAAGACAGGTGAACAAAGATGAAGCGTTTTGTTGATATTTTCGCTTGCTCCGCTCTCATTTGCGGACTTTTGGTGGGGTGCGCAACCCCACAGTCGCCCTATGTCTCAGTTGAGAACTGGGTTATTCGGCAGAATGCCGTCCCGTCCTATTTCGCTTCGTATGACCTTATCTTTATCTATCCTTATATAGAGAAGTCCGAGGATCGGTTTCCCAGTGTGCCGTCAGACCGTGAGTCATCCGCCTATCTGCACGATTTCACGGCATTTGTGACGCAGGAGCCGTTTGGCAAGAAGGTTCGGGTTTTTGCCCCCATCGTCCACCGCACGAAGGACAGTCAGTTCGCGGCGATCCTGTCGCCAGAACTCGAAGCCTGGGATGAGACGGTGATTGCACCTTCCGTCCGTGAGACGATTGACGCGATTCGGTTCTACCTAAAGACCTATCACCAACCCGGGCATCCCTATGTCCTCCTCGGGCATGGACAGGGGGCGCTTTACATTCAGGAGGCCCTGAAGGAGTTGGAGGATGAAGTTCTCCCGAGTGATGGATTCGTCGCGGCCTATTTGCCGAACTTGCCGGAAGTGGCCTTTCGGCAATTGGGAGCCGATTTCAGTGAGGGGAACATACGCCTTGCGCGTGGAAAACTTGATACGGGTGTCGTTGCTGCGTGGCGGGTGGGAACTGGCCCTGTGTCGAATCGGCAGGAAGATGCGTCGAATCTTGTGTCGGCGGGTGCGATTAACCCGCTCAACTGGTCCATGCGTCGACCGGCTTCGTCCGACCTCTGCATTGGGGCCTACTATTACGATTGTGCGAACACGAATGTCCTCTCCCGAAAGGTGATTGTTCCGAATTTCTGCCGCGCAGAGCCGGATGGCTCGGACGGCATCCTGCGTGTGGCGGCGGATGTCCGCCCCGACTTGCCGCTGGCGGGTGAGACGATTGCGCCATTTCTTGGGAATATTGTCGAGAATGCCGCGTCGCGTGTCTTTCGGTATCGCTGCAAGCGGCGGTGGAAGGGCTGGACGACGGAAACGGCGGAATTGCCCATTGAGGATGAAGTGGGGGCTGAACCATGACAGAGGTGGGTGTCAAGGCGAAGTTGAAGGTGCTGATTGTTGATGACGAACGATTCGTTCGTTTCACGCTTTCGGCCATTTTGCGCAGCGCGGGCTACGAGGTTGCGGATGCGGGTTCATCTGAGGAGGCCCTGAACAAACTGAAGCGCGACCAGTTCCATGTCGTCGTCACGGATGTCATGATGGGGGCGATTGACGGGTTCATGTTCCGCGACGGAATCCGCAACTTCAACAAGACAATCCCAATCATCTTTCTGACTTCTTTGGTCAATGAGGACGATCGGCTGATGAAGCAGGTGATGGAGGACGTCCATTCCTACTACCTCTCGAAGAATGCAGGGCGCGAGACGATTCTCAAGGTCTTGGCCCATGCGACGAATATTTACCGCAGTGAGCAGTCCCTCGCCCGTCTGACCGAGCGCATCGAGCGGAATATGGAGTTGGCGAGCCTTGTCCAGAAGTCTGTTCTTCCCAAATGGACGCATATTGAGAAGGCCTACAGTTACGGTGATTTCTGGAAGCCGCTTGGCAAGATTAGTGGTGACTTGGTGGAGTGGATTCCTCTTTCGCCCGACTCGTGCCTCATCATCTTCGGGGACATTTCGGGACACGGGACGCATTCGGCGCTCGCGATGATGGCCGTACAGGTCTTTCTCAAGCAGTTGACGAACGGCCTTTCGGTTAAGATGCTGCGTCCCTATCAGATTGTGCAGGAGCTCAATAAGTTCTTCTCCCAGAATATGGGCGACGTGGCGTATATGGCGGGGCTTGTGGCATTCTTTGATTTCAAGAAGAACGAAGTCTACTATCACAACGCCGGTTATCAGGACCTCTACTGTTTCAAGGCATCGACGGGCGAGCGCATTGATTTGAATCCGGAGCGAAAGGGTAGCCTGCCGATTGGTATGTTGCCGGACATCAAGTGCACGGCGGATGACGATGTGCGGATGACGTTCCCGGATGACGCGGTGTTCATGACCTATTCGGATGGCATTTCGGACCTTGCCGAGGATGCGGAAGGGGAGATTCTGGTTCCACAGGATCTCCTTGAGAAGACGATGAGCGAACTGTCGACGGAGTGCGCCCATGGCAAGCAAGTTTCCGAATTGGCGACGGAACTTTACCAGTCCTTGATAAGCTGTGGCTATGCGCATCAGCAGGACGACATTTTCGCCTTCGCTATTGCGAAGCCGCAGGGGCCAGAGGAGGTCTTTGCGGCCGAAGTCAAGCCAGATGCCGTGAGCGTTGACCTTGTGGCACAGGACGCGTCGAGCTGGACGCGTGAGCACTTCGGGTCGGAAGTTCTCGGCCTCAAGGTTGAGTTGTTGCTGGAGGAGCATCTCCTGAATGTGATTTCCCATGGCCTCGACGACAACAGCCGTCGTCATGAGAGCCTTGCGGTGTTCATTTCCAAAGTTCCAGATCAGGAACTGTTGTCCGTCACGATTCTTGACCATGGAAAGCCATGGGACTTCACGCGAAAGGTGAAGGAGACGGATCTTGACCGCCATTTGGACGATCAGAATGCCAAGTTGGCATCGCACGGTCGGGGAATGGCAATCAAGCGCAAGCTGGTGTCAAATGCCCGATACAGGCGATTGGCCGATCTCAATCGGAATACCTTTTATGTTCAGATTGACGCGGATGCTCCGGCAAACGAAGTGGAGGCGGCGAAGGAATGACGATTAAGAGCGAGGAACTAAAGATCCTCGTCAAGGAGTTCGAGGGTCGGCGGCACAGTGGCCTGCGGCGCGAGCTGAAGAATTTCGGTTGGCGGTTGACGGTCTGGGGTTCGTACAAGCTTAAGCGTTCGCTTGATGTCTTTGCCTCGGGCATTGGGTTGGTTCTGCTTTCACCATTCCTGTTGCTCATCGCCATCTTGATTCGCCTGACCTCGCCTGGGCCAGCACTCTTCCATCAGGTCCGCGTGGGGCTTTATGGTCGGCATTTCAACTTTCTGAAGTTCAGGAGTATGTATTTGGACGCGGAGGCTCGGCGTGCGAGTCTCCAGTCTCAGAATGAGTCGGCGGATGGTGTCATCTTCAAGATGAAGAACGATCCGCGAGTGACCCCAATAGGGAAGTTCTTGCGGCGCACGAGTTTGGATGAGATTCCGCAACTCTTCAATGTGCTAATCGGTGATATGTCGCTGGTTGGTCCGCGCCCGCCGTTGCCGAGCGAAGTGCGGGAGTATACGTTGGAGGATCGCAAACGCCTGAATGTCAAGCCTGGGCTGACGTGCATTTGGCAGGTGAGCGGGCGAAGCGACATTCCCTTTGAACAGCAGGTCTCGCTTGACAAGGACTATATTCGGTCCCATGGTTTCTTGAGCGACTTGGTCATCCTGCTGAAGACGATACCGGCCATTCTTTCGGGGAAGGGGGCTTACTGAAATGAATGCGCTGATTGTTTCCACCCGTCCCGCGCCGTGGATTCGGTGCTATTTCCCAGAGTTCAGCGAATTCTCGTTGCTTTTGGCGGACAAGCCCCTCGTTGAGCATCAGTTGGATTGGTGTGCTCGCAAGGGCGTTGTGAGCGTTCGGGTACTGGATGCCGCGTATGATGCACAACTGGCCGCCCGGCTGGAAGATGGCAGCCGATGGGGTTTGGAACTTTCCTATGAACACATCTCCGCAACGGCGGATGCTGAGCGCGTTGTCGCCGAGAATGCGGAATTCCTCGGGACGGATGCATCGCTTGTCATCCACGGGCTGGAACTTGAGTATGATGGGAAAATCCGCCGCATTGACTCGATTCGCGATTACTTTGAATTGAACTTCAGGTTAATTGCCCATCCATGCGAATGTGTGTTGCCGGGCTATTATTCGGAGCAAGGTGTCAATCTGGGGATGAATGTGCAGATTCGGATTGGGAGCAAGGTCAATCCCCCCGTGCTGCTTGATGACAATTGCCGGATTGATCACAACTGCCGGCTGAATGGTGAGGTGATTGTTGGGGAAGGTTCCATTTTGGATCGCGGCGCGCGACTTCACCGGGCGATTGTCTATCCGCAGACATACATTGCTCGGGATGTTGAGTTGGAGAACAAGATAGTCGTCGGTACGCGGGTCATTGACCCCATGACGGGCGGGTGCGTGAACTTGGCGGGTGATGTCCTGTCGGCGGATCTCCGCAGCCATGGGCGCGGTTTCATTTATCGTATTGGACGGTTCTTGCGTCGTCTTCTGAGGGTGGTGCATCATGCTGGCTAATTCGACGACATCGTTCTATACGGGCGTGAGGGCACCCGAGGTCGAAGACCTCTTTGACCGTGTGCTTCCGCAGATGCGTGAGGAGATTCTGTCTTGCGCGATACCCCGCCTGACGGGCATTTGGCTGGGCGGCGGCTATGGACGTGGCGAAGGCGGTGTTTGCAGAGGAACGGATGGACGGTTGGGTCCCTACAACGACATTGACTTCTTTGTCTTCATGGAGGATGCGACAGAGGTCGAAAAGACCGATTGTGCCAGCCGACTTGAGCCGATTGCGCGGCGGTATGCGAAGGTCTTTGGCGTAGATGTTGATTTTTGTCGTCCGCGCAATCCGAGTGATTTCAAGAAGGACGAAGACAGGCTGATGATTCAGGAACTCAAGCGTGGTCATGTCGCCCTCATTGGCGGCGAGGGCCTGCTCAATCATGTCAAGGCTCTTGAGCCGAACGAATTGCCGCGCATGGAGGCCCTGCGGCTATTGATGAACCGTGGAATGGGGCTTATTTTCGCCGCGCTTCGCGTCGGTTCGTTGAAAACTCAGGGCGATGTGAACTTCTTCTTGCGCAACTTGAACAAGGCCATACTGGGTGTCGGGGATGCCCAGTTGATTGCCCGGCATGAATATGCCTGGCGAATTGGTGATCGTGCGAAGTGGCTCGGGGATGCGCGGTACGATGCTGCCGTCGATTTCAAGTTCCGTCCGCGTATGGAACTGCCGAAGGATGTGGTGTCCACCTGGAAATCTGCGCGGGATTATTGGTTTGCAGGCGTGGAGAAGGTGGGGCTGGACACCTCACGGACCTTGCGACAGGCGGCGCGTTGGGTTGTGCGTCGGCACACATTTGGTCCGATCGCCTCCTTTGGTCAGGATTGTACGGTTCGTGTGTTGCGGCAAGTCCATGGAATGTTGGAACAGGACTTGGATAAGATTGTACTCTCCGATGCGATGGAGAAGGATTGGATGTGCTTCAATTAAGGGAAAGGAGGATAATGGCGATGGATGAGATGACTGATTTGGAGCAGGAACAGCTGAAAAAGTTCGAGACGTTTCGCCGTCTCGTTCAGGCCATTGTCCTGCGTCGTTTCTGGATTCCTCTTTTGGCGGCGGCACTTGTCTTTGTTGGCTTGTATGCTTTCCTATATGCACGGGCCTTGAAGTCAGATCGCTTTGAGTCGAGGGCCGTGCTGCTCTTTCATCCGCGAGAGTCGGAGCATATTCGCCCGATGGATCAGAAGGAACTCTTTCAGATTCTCTTTCGTCGTTCGCTGAAGGAAAAGCTGGCGACGACGCTGCGGGGTGCGGATGCGCCGGATTGGTTCCGCCAGATGCTGTTGCGCACGGTGGAATTCAGCAAGGACGATCGGCAGCCGAATGTCTTTAATGTCATCATACGGGCGAGTTCGGCCGAAGCGGCGATTGAACGGGCCAATGCGTTTGCCCAACTCTGCCTTCAGGAATACGCAAGTTATCGGAATGCCGATCTCAAGCGTTGGGCGGAGACTGCGGAGACTCGCCGAAAGGAACTGACGGAACGGCTTGTTGCATTGGATAAGGAAGAGGACGAGCTTGCGGAAAATACGCGGCTCCCACAGCCACGGCAAGAGCTGGATCGCTTGAACGAGTCCCTGAAGCAGCAGAAACTGGCTCTTGCTGATGCGACGATTCGATTGACGAAGGAGACCTCCCAACTCAAGAATCTTCGGCGTGATTTGGGCGAGATTTCCCCCAGTGTCGTCGACCATGTTGAGGATCTCAAGCACTACATCGCGGCATTTGAGAAGATAGAAGCCGAGATCGCCGAGGCCGAGGCACTTTATACGGAGAAGAATCCCCGTTTGATCGTCGTGCGCGAGCGTCGTGCCAGTCTTCAGGCCAAGTATGAGGCCTTTTGCCGTCTCTACGGAATTGGCACCGTTGACTTCACAATCCTTTCGCGGGTGGAAACGCTTGAGAATTCGATCAAGGAGGCTGAGACGCGTGTGGATGTCGCTCGCGAGACGTGTGAGGCCTTGAAACGGGAAATAGCCAATGGTGCGCAGGACATTGCCAAGTTGCAGGAGATTATCCCCAACTACGATCGCATTCGTCGCCGGCGTGAGACCGTTCAGCAGTCGCTGACGGAGATCGAGGACAATGTTTCGGACATTCAGTATTTGAAGGCTTCCATTGAAACGGATTTCTCTCTGATTGAACCGGTCAATTCGGCGGAGGAGACGGTTCCGATGTCCAAAAAGAAACTCATTCTTATTTTGATGGCTTCAGTAGTCGCTGGTGGTGGCTTTTCGCTTCTCGTCGTTCTGATTGAAATTCTCTTTGGCCGTGTCTACGATTTGCGTGAGGTTTCCTATTATCCGGAACTCCAGCCATTAGGTTCTTTGCCGCCGGTTGGACGAACTTTTTCTTCGGAAGCGGACGAAAAGCGGGTCTTGGATCGAATCTACTACAAGTTCCATACGGCGGCCGAAAATGTGCGGACGATGTTCGTCGGTCGTCTTCCGGGTGGCGAATTCAGCAAGCGACTGCATGACGAACTGGACTGGAATTGCGCCATGGGCGGTCGGCGCCTGTTGCGCGTGGAGGTGGTGTCAGCCATGGACTTCGAGGTCACGGATAAGATGTCTGCCATGGGCGGGCTTGTTCTGCAGGGCCGCAACCAGGCATTTTTCCCAGTTGGCGACATTTCTCGTTTCTCGCCGGGTGAGATGATGCTCCTTGAGAATGACATCAAGGAACTGGAGGAGAAGTACGACTTCTTTGTCATTGGGCGTCGTGTCCAACTTTCGAACGAGTCCATCTTTTTCGAGCAGATGTTGTCGTTTTGCGATTGCTCAACGATTTTTGTCGGGTCACGCCGAACGTCCCGGCAGGCCTTGCGGCGCGCGATTCAGCGGCAGAAACGCTCTGGTAAGGCGATGTTTGTTGTCGTTTCGGATGAACGGAACATGGAAATCGTGGAGAAGGGGGTCTGACGATGGGTGCAGTTGTGATGCGCTTCGCGGCAATTCTTGCTCTTGCCTGTGTGCTTGGGGCCTGCTATTCCGACCGGTGGACGGGCAATTACGACACGTTCCCCGATTTCACGGAATCGCAGAGTGCGATTCTTGACGAGACGAATCTCTCGGATGAGGAGAAGACCCGCCGGGATGCAGTCCTGCAGGAATGGAATGCCAAGCCGGAGCCAACATATACAATTAATGCTGGCGATGAGGTTAAGGTCGTCGTCTACAACCACAAGGACTTGACAATCGATACGGTCGTCACGCCTGATGGGTACATCGGCATGGTCTTTCTTGGTCAGGTTAAGGTTGCTGGGTTGACGCTTGCCGAGGCTGCACGGATGCTGGAGGATGGCCTTGCCCAGTATGTCAAGAAACCGGCGGTCGGCATTACGCCGACCAAGATCTCATCTGAAACGGCGACGATTGCCGGCGGTACGAAGAACCCAGGTGTTTTCAACATCTCGAATGGAATGCGCCTTGCTGACCTTTATGCCATGTCGGGTGGTTCCGATGAGCGCCTGATGGATGGACAGGTTCTTGATGTTGCCGATCTCGTCAATTCCATATTCTGCCGCAAGACGAAAGATGAGAATGGACGGGAGAAGTACATTGTCCTTCCCATTGACTTCCGTAAGGCCATTGAGTCTGGCGATACCAGTCACAACGTCCTTCTTCGGAAGGGTGATTACGTATACATCGCCGTTCGCTCGGAGTCGATGGTCTGTCTGATTGGGGATACGATTCGCCCGCATAAGCGCCTGTGGGACAACAATCTTGGAATTCTTGAGTTGTTGACGACGGGCGGTTGGGTCAAGGAGACCTACTGGTCTCATGCGATTCTCATTCGGGGTGGCGTGTCGGATCCGACCATTTACAAGGTTGACCTTGATGGCATTCTTTGCGGGCGCAAGCCCAATGTGCGCCTTGCGCCGGGCGATGTCGTCTATTTGCCGAAGGACAATATCTCCGAGTACAATGTGTTCATTCGGAAACTTCTGCCAACGGCTCAGCTGGTGAACCTTCTTGCATCGCCGTTTGCCCTTTGGGGCGTGATGAAATCGGACTAATGCATGAAATACGCCGTCTTCGCTCTGACCTGTTGTGGCCTTCTCCCCGTCGCGTTTTGGTGCGCGATGAATCGGCGTTGCTTTGGGTGGATGGCGGCGTTTCTGTTTTTGCCCATTCTCATTTACCAACAGACGGCCATTAACTTTCTCTCTTCGGAATGGTATCGTGGGACTTCGCGAGGAATGGAGGTCTCCCTGATTTATCTCGTGGCGTTCGCCATTCTCTTGGCATTGCTCTTTCAGGGACGAAAGATAACATTCTTCCCGGACTGGGGCAGCCGCATCTACCTTGTCTACTTCGGTTGGTCGTGTCTTTCCCTGATGAATGCGGCAAATCTTGAATACGGGTGGCTCGAAGTCTGGAAGATGATTATGATGTTCTTCCTTTTCGCAGCCGTCTACAATTGGCTGTGCGCTGTTCGTGACTTGCGCCCGCTGATGGTTGGCTTGGCGGTTGTCCTTGTTGGCTGTATGTATTTTGTGGCGCGGCAGCATTTGTCCGGGGTGTGGCAGGCGAGGGGGCCGTTCCCCCATCAGAATTCGCTGGCGGTCTACATGCTGATGGCAACGCCCATTTATTTCGCCTATTATCTGAATGCCGCGAAGCGGCGCGGATGGTGGCTGTTTGCGTTGGCCTTCTTGTGTGGGGCGGGTTGCCTCGTTCGAACCTATTCCCGTGGGGCACTCGTCTGCTTCCCAATCGCACTGTTTGTTGTCTTTGTGTTGAGCATTCGGCGAAACTTTCGGATGCGGCAGATTGTTCGCCTGTTCCCGTTGGTTGCCATTGGCCTTTTGGGCTTGCTTCTGATTTTGCCGCGCCTGATTGAACGTTTCGAGACGGCGCCTAAGTCGTCTGGTGATACACGCGTCGAGTTTGCCCGCTGTGCGTTCAACATGATGAAGGCGGAACCGCTTTTCGGTGTCGGAATCAACAACTGGGGTATTAAGATCAATCCGCCGTATCCCTACTGGATTGGCACGGGCCGTCGTCAGCGCGGCGGCGAAAACGGCGAAGATTTCAAGGACGGGATTGTCGAGACCGTCTATCTGCTTGTCGGCGCAGAGTGTGGGATTCCGGCACTTTTGCTTCTGCTTGTTTGGTATGGGTACTATTTGCGCTCAAGTCTGCGATTGGCAAAGCGTTTGGCGGGGACATCCTGGTTCTTCCTTCCAGTTGGTCTTGCGGGTGGTTTGACCGGAACCTATCTTCAGTCCGCCCTTGAATGGGTGCTCAAGCAGTCCACGAGTTTTTCGGAAATGGTCATCTTCTTTGCAATTATCTCCTACTTGAATGGACATTGGAAGAAACTGGTCGCGAAAGAGAAGATGCCGAAAGAGACGAAAGGAGAACTGGCCCTTGCGTGACAATACGGTTGTAACGGCTGGAGATTCGAATTATCTCTGGGGGCTTTTCCTGCTCGTGGCTTCCATGCGCTCGTCGGGCATGGATGAGCCGGTTATTGTTGGAACGAAGCGGTTTTCGAAAAGTGATGCCGATGTCCTGACCCAGTTCGGTCAGGTTCGCCTTGTTTCGCTTGACGATGCGGATCATTCGTTGACTTGCTACAAGGCACGAATGATGCGTGAGGCCGAGACGAAATTCGTGACGTGGGCGGACTCGGACGCTCTTTTCACGGGGAACTGTTCCGGTCTTCTGTCGCCGCCTGATGAGGAACACATTCACGTTCGATGCCGCAGCGCGGCAGAAATGCCGTGTGCGTTTCCGCCGCCATACGACCTGCGTGTCATTTTGCCGACATGGCAGAAGGATGTGGCGAGTGTTTCAGGATGTGCGCGCCCCCTGTCGGAAGTTGGCAGTGTCTCGGATTTTCTTTCGTGCTCGGCGTGCTTTCTTTCTCTCGCCCGGTGTCAGGAGCGTTTCCTGACCGTGTGGCATGAGATGATGATGCGGTTGCCGAAGGGAGATGTCGGTGTTGTCGATAAGTCCCTTGCCTGCTATCATCAACTCGATGAGTCGTGCCTCAATGCCTGTCTGACGTTTCTTCCTGATGCGCCGCGTCGGACGGCGGCCTACGCACTGGACAAGAATGCTGGTCAGATCTTTGCGCATTTCGTAGGTTCGCCAAAGCCGTGGGTTTCGTGGACGCCATCGGCCATGAGATTCTTCGACGAGACCGTGCGGATCGTTGAGTGGGCGGTTTCGAATGGACTTCGCCTGCCGGGTCCCGTGCCTTATTCTCTCAAGGCCTCGCACAAGGCCGTTTGCCGCCTTTTCGCTCGTCCGCTTGAACTGAGGGCGAAGATTCTGCGTCGTTTGCGTCGTGTCCTGAAGGGAGGCAAATGATGAGAACGCCACTCGTTAGCGTCATTGTGCCCGTCTACAATACGGCGAAGCGACTCGCCGCCTGCCTTGAGTCGCTTAAGAACCAGCACTTGAAATCCATTGAGTTCATCCTCGTTGATGATGGATCGACGGACGACTCGCTCTCAATTTGCCGCGCTTTTGCTGCACAGGACGATCGGTTTCGCGTTCTGACAGGGCCGAATGGGGGCGTATGTGTGGCGCGGAACAAGGGCTTGGAGGTCGCTAAGGGCGAGTGGATTGCCTTTTGCGATTCGGACGATCGTGTCCATCCCGAGATTTATACGACGCTGTTGGAAGTGGCGCGGCAGGAGAAGGCCGATTTGGCCGGATGCGCTTTTCGTGACATCGGGCCGGAAACGACGACGGAAGGAATCGTCGATTTTCCGATTGAGGGGGAGCGTGAGACGATTCGTGGGCATGAGGTCATTCTGTCAAGAATCTTCTATCCCCTCCTGAATGACAGTCGACGGGTTCACGGCTACCTTTTTGTCTGTCTCTTTCGGCGCGATATCATTGCAACGCGGCGGATTCGCTTCTGCCCGGGCATCACCATGTGTGAGGACGAGATGTTCCTCCTCGATTATCTTCTTTCGGTGGAGACGCTGGCCGTTGTTCGTATGACGCTTTACGACTATCTGAGATTCGAGGCCTCAGCGTGTACGCGCTACTACCGTAAGGAAGGGGACTGGAAGCGAGAGCGGAACTGGTTCCTTCGATCCAAAGAAAAGTTGAGGATTTTCAAGCGTGGTGGTTTGGATCGGGTGGATGCCCTGACGGCACAAAAACTTGAATTCCTGGTGTATTACCATGAGGCGCAGGCTCTTTGTTGTCAGCCGGGGCTTTCGTGGTGGGATCGGATGCGCTCGTTGGCGTCTGTGCGTCGCCGTTTTCGGAAGGCGCGGGTTGAGGTGAAGGACTGGACAGGTCGGATCTTTTGTGTGATGCTTGTTGCTTTTCTTCCGATGGTGCCTGTTCTCCTGTGGGCTAAGCGGCGGAAGGATGAAACGGTAAGGAGGGTGAGTCATGCAATCGGCTGAATCGCCATTCTTCTCGTTGATCGTTCCCTGTTGCAATGTCGGCAAGTATGTGGACGAGTTGGTGGACTCGGTTGTAGGACAGTCGTTCTCCGATTGGGAATGTATCCTGTTTGTCGAAACCTCTCTGGACGACACGCTTGATCGTTGCCAGTGTGCGGAAAGACGGGATGCGCGGTTCAAGGTTCTCACAGGCCCTCGCAGCGGCTCCGCTTCGATTCCGCGCAACAAGGGCCTCGCGGCGGCGCGTGGACGGTATGTCGTTTGGATTGATGGTGATGACAAACTTGTCGAAGGGGCACTTGACCGAATTGCGAAGGATGTGCATCAGGCTAACGAGCCCGAGATTATCCAGTATGCGGCAACCCAGCGCGAAGAGGATGCCGAGGGACGCGTCGTCAGGACGTCACGCATCTTCAGTTTCCCCGATGCGGAAAATGGGCGCATGCTGACCGGCGAGGAGGCCATGTGCGCCATTATGCGCCAAAATCCGCATTTCTATCCTGTGCCGTGGCTGATGGCCATTCGCGTAGACTTTTTGCGGGAGAATGGCCTCGAATTCGTGCCGCGTATTCGGTATGAGGACCTTGAATGGATGCCACGCGTCCTTTACGCCGCAAGACATGTGTTCGTTGACAATACGGTTTGTTACCTTTACCGGCATCGTTATGGTTCCGTCACGCGGCGCGACTTCACAAGCCGTGAATTGGCCTGCCTCGTTGTCGTTTTTCGCTCGCTCTTCAATTTCTTCGTGACGCACGCCTTTACGCGGCGACTGGCGAAGGCCTGGGCGCGAGGCATTCTCTCACCATTCTTCTCCTATTTCTTTGCGCCGAAGCGCTTCGCGTACATTAACCTGCTTGCATGGTCGGTTTGCATTCGGAGTCTGTTGAGGAATCGGGGCTGGGTGAACTTTGTGAAACTTGCCGGGTTTGCCGGGTTGCCGAAGAAAGTCGCCGTTCCACTGGTGCTGATGTGTGGTCTGCACCCAGTGCTTGGCTGGCCTGCGCGGGCTTATTTTAAGTATTTCTATTATCCGCTTGTCATGCGGCAGGTGAAAAGGAGGGAAGGTTGAAACTCGACATCATCGGGAATGCGAAGCGGAATATTGTCGCCGGTTTGCTCAACCGTGTGCTGACGATGTTCTTGCCCTTCGTCAATCGGACGCTCTTCATCTGGTGGATGGGAGCGGAGTATTTGGGATTGAACGGACTCTTCGCCTCGATTCTTGGTGTTCTCTCCCTCGCGGAACTTGGTGTCGGGCAGGCGGTTGTCTGCGCCATGTACAAGCCGGTTGCGGAGGATGACAAGGAGACGATTTGTGCATATTTCAGTTTTTATCGCACGGTCTTTCGCCTGATTGGTCTGCTGATCCTTATTTGCGGCCTTTCCATCTTTCCCTTTTTGCCGAAACTTGTCCACGGCGATGTTCCGGCCGACATTGACTTGCGCATCATTTATCTCATACACCTCGCGAACGCCGTCTTGAGCTACTTTCTCTTTGCCTATCGCGGCGTTTTGTTGACGGTGCATCAGCGGATGGATATCCAGACGCATATTGCGACCGGGTTGACGATTGCGCAGAATATCGCTTCGCTGGCCATTCTGTGCTTTACGCGGAATTACTACCACTATGTCCTTGTGACGATTGTCTTTACCGTGCTTTCGAATATTCTCGTTGCCCGCGTCACAAAGCGGCTCTTCCCGGACATTATCTGTGCGGGTCGTCTGTCGCGTGAACGGCGGCGGAAGATTCTGGCGGATGTCGGGGCCTTGTTCCTTCACCGCCTTGGGTCGGTCATTTCCTATTCAAGTGACAATCTGGTGATTTCTTCATGTCTTGGACTCGTTAAGGTTGCGTCATATGGCAATTACTACACGATTTACAAGACGGTCTGCGGCTTTATCTACATGATTTATGATTCCCTGACGGCGGGGTTCGGCAATGCCATTCATACCGAGACCAAGCTCGCCGTCTGGGAGAAATTCCGGAAGCTGAATGTTCTTTCGCTGATACTCGTCTCGTGGAGTTCGGCGATGATGCTGGCCCTTTATCAGCCGTTTATGCAGGTCTGGACGGAGAAGCGTCCGGAATTGATGGAGCCGTTTTCCACGGCTGTGCTGATGGTCGTTTTCTTCTATGTCAACTATTCGCGGCAGGTTCTGCAGATGTTCAAGTCTGCGTTGGGACTCTGGCGGCAGGATCAGTTTAAGCCTGTTGTTTCGGGTATCGCGAACCTCGTCATGAACTTTGCCTTGATTTATGTAATGGGCTTGAACGGTGCCATTTTGTCGACGATTATCGCCTTCCTGTTCATTGAGATTCCCTGGGAGGGTGCAGTCGTCTTCCGTCACTACTTGACGGGAACGGACGATGAGGGCCATAGTTTCGTTAAGCGGTATGTTCGCCTGCAAGGGGTCTTCGCGCTCTTTGCATTGGCCCTTTGTTCGCTGACATGGTGGGTGGCATCGTTGCCTTCCGTCGAGGGCTTTGTTGGGCTTGTCGTCCGTGGTCTCATCGCCGCAGTGGTGGCGAGCGGAGCTGTTGTCGTCGTCTTTAGGCGGTACTTGTGGGAATTTCTATGCAAGATGAGGAGGTCAAAATGAGCAAACAAGGACAGCCTTATTTCTCGATTGTCGTCCCATGCTATAATGTTGCGCGATATTTGAATGATTGCGTTCGCTCAATTCGGGAACAGCCCTTTCAGGACTGGGAATGCATCTTGTCCGTTGAGACTTCTACTGACGATACATTGGAAAGATGTCGCACCGTGACGCGGGATGATTCACGATTCCATGTCGTGGAAGGCCCCAAGAGCGGTTCGCCGGCAACGCCGCGTAATCGTGGCTTGGCCGTGGCCAAGGGACGGTATGTCCTTTGGTTGGATGGTGACGACCTGCTGGCGGACGATGCCCTCCGCCGTCTGCAGGAAGCATCGAAGGCGCACGGAGAGCCGGAGGTTCTGCAGGGAGCGGCCCCTGAATATTTGGAGGACGAGTGCGGCAATCTCACATTTGTGGCGCGGAACTTTAATTTCCATCCATCTGACCTGAATCGGGTTTTGACCGGGGAACAGGTGATGATGGGCTTTTCGCGTTCGCCGCGTTATATTCTTCCCATGGCGACACTTTCGGTGTGTCGTGCGGATTTTCTTCGAAAATATGCGCTGACCTTCCAGCCTGGTCTGAAATATGAGGACAATGAATGGACGGCGCGGATGTTGACCTTTGCGACAAGTTTCCTGCCGGCGGATGTTGACATTTACATTTACCGGCGGCGCGGCGGTTCGATTACGACAGACAAATCGGTAGGGACGGATTTTGCCCAGTATGCCGAGGTTGTTCGTCACCTTCTTCTTTTCTTCTCGTCCCAGAAGCTCTCCCGACCGTTGTCGCAAGCATGGGCGAGGCGCTATCTCTCGTTCTTCTTCGACATTTACTTTGCGGATTACTATCCGATTGGCGCGCGTGGTTTCAGTGCGAGGGAATGGTGTGCCTGCCTGCACCGAATTCTTGAGAAGGGCGGTTGGCGGGCCTACCTGAAGCTGACGCGCTTCGCAGGTGGCCTCAAGAAATGTGCCGTGCCGTTTGTCCTTCTTTGCGGCATCACGCCCATTCTTGATTGGCCGGCCAAGGTCTTCTTTCGCCGTGTGTATTATCCGCTTGGACTGTGGTCGTTTCGAAGGAGGCTCAAATGAAAGTAGGCCAGATTCTTCTGCTGGGTGCCTGCGTGGCCAGCCTGGGCAAGGTGGTCGCCATGGATTGGTCGGTCGTTGCCCTGACTCCCTCGTTGATTCGCCTGACGGGTGATGATACGCGAAACGAACGGGCGCGGTTTGAGAAAGACGGACTCCCGCTTGTCTCGAAATTGACGGGGTGGAAGCTGGACCGTGCCATGAATGAGGCCGCCCAAAAGGCGCAGCAACCTCGGGAGGCGGCAACGCGTCTTTTGCGCCAGTCATTCTCGAACTATTGGGTTGAGGCGACGGGGCAGTCGCGCTTTCCTGGTCCGGGTGGCGCACTGCTTCCCGTTCGGGCGGCAGATGTCCAGCACACGATTTGGATTGCACTTGATGCGCCGCTGTCGGATGGTGAGCGCCGTGTGTTCAGTCTGCCGACCGGCGAACGCATCGAATGGACCTATCGGTCGTCTGCACCGTCGCCGCTGTTCAAGGTGAACCAAGTCGGTTATGTGGCGGATGCGCGGCGGAAATACGCCTATCTCGGCGCATGGCTCGGCACGGGTGGTGCCTACCATCTGCCGTTCCCGAAGGACGGTCGTTCGGTTCGCTTCCAGGTCGTTGATTCCAGAACACGGCAGGTTGCTTATGAGGGGGATGTGCATCGCCGTTTAACCGACCCTCATACAAAGGAATTGACCCCCTGGACGGGTGAGGAGGTCTGGGAGATGGATTTCTCGTCCGTTACAAATGCGGGGAGCTACTACCTCTCCGTTGAGGGCATCGGTCGCAGCGGAACATTCTCCATTTCAGCCGATGCGGCGGATGCCGCATTCCGTGTCCACATGGCTGGACTTCGGCGGCAGCGGTGTGGTGAGACCTGCCATCGGACGGTTTTGCGCGGCGAGTTTTCGCCGGATGACTCGGAGTATCAGCCTGTGAAAGGGCGGCAGTCTGGTTATTTTGATATGCAGGGGCAGGGACTCAAGGTGAGTCACTTTCAGTTGATTGCGGAGAATGCCAAAAAGGCGAAGAAGGTTGTGACTGTCCCGGGCGGATGGCATGATGCGGCGGACTACGACCGTCGTCCGTATCATCTTTCACTTGTGGATGACTTGGTAGCCCTTTCACTGATCAAGCCGTCGTGTCCTGGTGTCCTGGAGGAAGCGGAGTGGGGCCTTCGTCACCTGAAGGCAGCCCAGGAAACGGATGGTGGCGTTGGTACATGGATTGAAACAACGCGGCACCCTCGTATAGGTGAGGGTCCGACGACGGAGAAGGGTTTGGTCTACTACCTTGCACGGCCAACCCAGCCGTCGACACTGGCCTACGCGGCTTCTGCGGCGGCATTCGCGAACGCCCTCCGTGTGCGGGGAAAATCGACATGGAGGGATTGGGCCGCTTCCGCACGGAAGGCTTGGTCGTATGCCCTTAATCCGGCGAAACATCCCGTCTCCATTCTCTCGTATGACGGGCGGACAATTTCCTACCAGCCATCTCGGACACTTCCGGCTGACATCCTGTTTAAGGCGGGGCTGAATCTCGCATCATTGTACCCGAGAGAAAGCAAGTCCTATCTTGCGGTTCTTGAAGCGCGTGCGGACGAGATCAACACAACGCTTCGCCGCGGACATTGGAAATGGAGTCCGCTACGGTTTATGGATGTTGCACGGGACGAGAAGAATGTCCCCGAGTTCCTGCGTTCGGGTGTCGAGGCCTGGAACGAGTCGATTACGAAGTCGGCGGATAGCCTGCTGGAAGACTTGGAAACGGCCTATCCCTATCGGACGCCATGGTATTCGCCGAAGAAATATCAGTCAAGTGGAATGTCCTGGGGGATTTCGCATCCCCTGCGTCGTGGCCTCTTCTTTCTCGCGGCGCATGCATTGACGGGAATGCGGTCGTACTACGATGCCCTGTGTCTCTGCAATGACTTCCACAACGGGGCCAATCCACGCGGGGAAACGCTGACAACCGGTCTCGGATGGAACTATCCGCGCCGATATCTTGATTTGGAATCGAAGTATCCGGCTGGCGTCACGCCCTATTTCTGGACTTATGGCGTGGCACGGGAAGATCGCGAACTCGTTCATTCCGATGAGTTGGTCGCGATTTGGCCAATCTGGTATCGGTTCAGCAACATCGAGTCCCTCACCGTCCCGTCCAGCGAATTTACGGTGTGGGAGACGATTGGCCCGGCTGTCATTGCGACGGGCTATCTTTCGAAAGGAGTCGGCAATGAGCGCACGAATTGAGGTCTTCGTTTTCTTGGATGCCCTGGGCTGGGAT
Source organism: Verrucomicrobiota bacterium (assembly GCA_050874585.1). Taxonomy (GTDB): domain Bacteria; phylum Verrucomicrobiota; class Kiritimatiellia; order RFP12; family UBA1067; genus UBA1067. The sequence continues at coordinate 26,433 of JBNMKZ010000010.1, forward strand.
ATTGTCGGGCCGTCTGGCTACCTGAAGGACATCCTCCCCTATCGTCGTTCGGTTGAGATGCAGTTCGGCTATTCCTGCACGGCGATTCCGACAATCCTGTCGGGCAAGCGTCCGGTCGAGCATGAGCACTTGAGTCTTTTCCGCTTCGCGCCGAACGATACTCCCTTCAAGGGCGTTGCGCGTTTGATGCGTTGTCTTTGGCCGGCTTCGTTCTGGAATCGTGGACGGGTGCGCAACCAATTGTCAAAGGCTGTGAAACGCGTGCTTGGTTTCACGGGCTACTTTCAGCTCTACCAGATGACGGCGGATCGCCTGGGTTTCATGGACTATGGCGAAAAGCGGAATCTGTTTGTTCCAGGTGGGATGTCGCCTGTTGAGAACTTGGCGGATGCCTGCGAGTGCAGTGGGATTCCTTATCACATTACCGATTGGCGAAAGGGGGAGCGCGTGGCGTTCCCGGCGGCGGAGGCGGCGATTCGGGCGGGGGCGAAATTCCTCTTTGTCTACGCGGCTGACCTGGATGCCATTCGTCATGATGAGGCCCTGAAGCAGGAAAGTCCCCGCGTCGCGGCAAAACTGGCCGACTATCGCGAACGGATTGAGTCGTTGGTCGCAACCCTGAAGGCGACGGGATGCCCTTGGCGACTGACTGTCTTTTCGGACCATGGAATGACGCCGCTGACGAAGACCGTGGACTTGAAGTCCGCTGTTGAGAAGACGGGGCTTGTCTTTGGCGTGGACTACGGGTGCAACTACGATTCGACGCTCTTTCGCGTCACCTACCTCAAGCCCAGTGCGCGGGAGAAGATTGAGCATGCGCTCATGCCGTTTGCATCCGATGGGCATTGGCTGACTGAGGCGGAGGAACGGCGGCACGGCCTTTACCGTGCGGATCGTTTCTTCGGCGATGGAATCTTTCTTGTCAATCCAGGCGTTCAGATTGTCCCATCGGATATGGGCCTTAAGCCCCTCAACGGGATGCATGGGTATGATCCGCTGGAGACCCATTCGCTGGCGGCCATTCTCTCCACGGAGGAGATCCCGTCGGCGGTGAAGGGTGTCTATGACTACTTTGGGCTGATGAAGACGGCCTTGGATTCACTGAAGGAGGCGCATTGATGCGCATTGCCCATATCGTCCGTCGCTACAGCCGCGCCGAATGGGGCGGCACAGAAACCGTCGTTTGCCAGACGGTGGCCGAACAGCGTCGGCGAGGGGATGAGCCGTGCATCTTCTGCACATCGGCCTTGCAACCGCCTGAAGGGACGACCGAAGCGGAGACCTTTCCGTATTTTTATCCATATCTTCCACTGACGGCGCGAAATCGTGCCGACCTTGACCGCAAGGGAGGGAATCCATTCTCGCCCGGGCTCTTTCGTGCGGTGAGGGACTTCCATCCTGACATGATGCATATTCATGCGGGCGGTCGCCTCGCCTGCTGCGCCATTCGCCTTGCGGAGAAGATGGGCATTCCATCGGTGATGTCGCTCCATGGGGGGGCGGCAGCCGTGCCTGAGCAGGAGCGCCGACAGATGTTGCGTCCGCTTCGCGGCAAGTTTCCGTATGGCGGTATTCTTGATCGTCTCTTCGGCCTGCGCTTCGATCCTCTGGCGCGAGCGACGGCGCTCGTGTGCATTTCGCGTGGTGAACAGGCGGCTCTCGGACGACTCTATCCAAGTTGGAAAATCCACTACCTCCCGAATGGCATTGAGCCGAAGGCCTTCCCTCACGCATCCTTTTCGGCGGCGCGGCACATTTTGTGTCTCTCGCGGATTGATTACCAGAAGAATCAGGGGGCGCTTCTTGATGTGCTCGCGGCGAATCCGTCGGTGTCGGTCGAGTTGATTGGTCCCGTGACGGCGGCGTGGTATCGGGATGAACTTCTGGCGCGGGCGCGGGCGTTGGGTGTGGAGGCGCGACTCTCGATTGTTGAGGGCGTTCCGCCGGGTTCGGATGCATTCCATGCAGCCTTTGCGCGGGCGGATGTGTTTGTCCTGCCGTCCGTCCACGAGCCGTTTGGCATCGTGGCTCTTGAGGCGATGCAGCATGGTCTGCCACTCGTCGCGTCGGCAGTCGGTGGTCTGGTTGACTTTGTTCGCGATGGGGAGAACGGTCTCTTGTTCAATCCGGCGGAGAAGGGCGGCCTTACGGAAGCCTTCCGGCGGCTGACGCCGTCGCTTGCCGAGACCTTGGTCGCAAACGGCTACCGGACGGCTCGCGCATTTGGATGGCCGAAGATTGTCGCCGACTTGTCGGCCATTTATGAGGAGAGCCGCTCATGAGCCGTCCGTCCCTGATTTCAATTTTGGTTCGGACGCACAATGACGCGGCGTTCATCGTTCGGACATTGGATGCCATCGCCGAACAGGTGTGTGACTATCCGCATGAGGTTCTCGTCTGCAACGACCATTCGACGGATGCGACGGAAGACTTGATTCGGGCGCGTTCGGATGTTCGCCTTGTGTCGTGTCCACGGGGTGCGTATCGCCCAGGTCGGACGCTGAACACCCTCGTTCGGGCGGCGACTGGTGAGATTGTCGTCTTCAACAATGCCGACGCGATTCCGCTCAATCGGCAGTGGTTGCAGAACTTGGTTGCGCCGTTGGTGGCGGGGGCGGCGGATGCAACATTTGCAAATCAGTTGCCGCGCCCGGATGCAACGCCGCTGGTGCGGAAGGATTCGGAACGGGCCTTTGGAGATGGTTCGGTTTCCGCCGCGTGGCCGCGCTTTTTCTCGTTGGCCTCTTCCGCCGCATCTCGCGCGGATGTCCTCTCCAATCCTTTCGACGAACAACTTCTCTACAGTGAGGATGTTGAATGGGCGAATCGCCGCGAGGGCTTCCGCCGCCGCTATTGTCCCTCGGCGCTCGTTGAGCATTCCCATAACTACACGGCAGGGCAGCTGGCGCGGCGGTTTTACGGTGAAGGTTATGCCGACCAGCAGATTTTCGGCGATGCGATTCCGGGGCTTTTCCGTGTTATGCTTCAGGCCGGTGTGGAAATGATGCGCGATTGGGCCTACCTTCTGAAATGCCGCGCCTGCACCGCGGGTTCGCTTGGGGATTCCGTTGTTCGGCGAATGCGTCAACGACTCTCCTGGTGGCGCGGAATGCACGATGCCGCGAGTGGGCGGCTGCCGCGCTTCCGTTCGACGGATTCCGCAGGGCGCGTGGAAGAGTCCGATGGTGCGGAAGAAGCTTGTGCGCGACCGCGACGAATCCTCTTCACGGGTGTCTACGCCGCGTTCCATGGCGGGCTAGAGCGATTCGCGGCACACGCGGCGGAAACACTGCGGGCCGCTGGGTGCGAGGTGATGTGCGTCGGGGATGTTCCTCGAAAGTTGCCGCCGTTCGATCTCGTGCTGATGCAGAAAGTGCCGCGCCGTCTTGTGGATTTGCGGCGGCTGAAAGCCCGCTACGGGGAACGCCTGCGCTTCTACGCCCACGACCATGATCTCTACTGCCTCCGGCGGCACTACTACGACCCGTTCCATCGTCCTTGTTCACGCGTCTACTCCGCCATTCCCTGCCGTTTCTGCGCGGCTGTGACGCGGCCGGAGTGGATTCCGCGTGCCCTGTTTCGGGATATGTCGGGATTCCTCCACGAAATGCGCGGCGTTCGGACGCTGGTACAGGGCGACTATATGCGAACGAACTTGCTGAAGTGCGGGTTCGATTCGTCGCGCCTTCGTTGTGTGCCGCCGTTCTGGACGGATGCCGTTGCCGCTCCACGAACGGATCTCATGCCGCCGGATGGGCGTGGCGTTCGGGTGTTGCGTATCCTTTATGTCGGGCAGCTCGTGGCCGGAAAGGGGGTTCATCTCCTGATGCAGGCCGCCTCGCGCCTGACGATTCCCTTCACCCTGACAATTGTTGGCGCGGGGCGGGATGACGCGGCGTTGCGCTCAATGGCTGCACAAGGCCTATCCGGATCCGTTCGCTTCGAGGGATGGCAGACGAATGTGTCGGACTATTTTGCGGCGGCGGATGTCGTTGCCGTTCCCTCCCTCTGGAACGAGCCGTTCTGTATGGTCGGTGCTGAAGCCTTGGCCGCCGGTGTGCCGGTCGTTGCGTTCAATCGCGGCGGAATCGGGGACTGGCTGAAGCCCGGTGAGACGGGCATCTTTGCCGATTCCTCTGCGGAGGGACTTGCCGAAGCCCTTTCGTCATTGGCGCATCCGTCCGAACTATCGCGCCTCTCCCGTACGGCGGTTGAGTTCGTGCGGGCACATTATTCAACGGATTGCTTTTTGAAAGGAATACTTTCATGAGGATTGTCGTTCCATGCATTCCATTTGACGGAGGAAAGTCGGGCATCTCGGTCTACATCCGGGAAGTCGTCCGAGCCCTTCGTGCGGATGGACATGACGTGGTTTGCATTTTTGAGGGAATGCCGCCGACGGGGGCTTGGGTTGGCAACCCAATCGTCATGCCTCCTCGGGGGGCTCTCGCCTCCATGCTCTATCATCTCTTTCTTCTGCCGCGACTCGTGCGTCGGCTTCATGCAGATTGTTGCCTACTGCTGGCGGCCAATCGGCGGGCGTTCGTGCGCTACCCGATTCCGACCGTGGCTGTCGTTCACGACCTCTCGCAGTATCACGTGGCGGCGAAGTATGATGCCTTTCGGATGTTCTACGTCAAGCGCCTCCTGCCGTTCTTCGTGCGGCGGGCTTCGTCGGTCGTGGCGATTTCACAGGCCACCGCCGAGGATCTCGTCCGCTACTGGCGTATTCCCCGTGCGCAGATTTCGGTCGTCTACGATGGCTTTACCCCGGTTGCCTCACGGGCGAATGGAACGGGCGGGCGGAGCATCTTCTACCTTTCGCGTCTTGAGCATCCGGGCAAGAACCACGTCAATCTCATTCGGGCCTATGGCCTTTTGCCACCGGCGGTTGCGCAGGCGCATCCGCTCGTGCTGGCAGGTGGGGATTGGAACGGTGCCGAGATCGTTCATGCCGAGGCGGCGAAATCGCCCTATCGCGACCAGATTCGTCTGACGGGATTCGTGTCGGAGCGTGAACTTGCGAATCTCTGGGCCGATACGGCGGCCTATGTCTTTCCTTCGCACTTTGAGGGGTTCGGTCTCTCCCTTCTGGAGGCGATGTCCGCCGGCATCCCCTGCGCCTGCTCGAAGACGTCCTCCCTCGGAGAGTTGGGGCGGGGCGCGGCGGAACTCTTTGACCCCGATCGTCCCGACGAGATTGCCGCGGCGCTGCTGAAGATTTTGACGGAGGACAACACACAGCGAATTGCGGCGGGCCGTCGCCGTGCGGCGGAATTCTCGTGGGCGAAGTGCGCCCAGGGGCTGCTCGCGGCGTTTCCGAAGCCAGAGGTCTTTGGTGTGCCGATTGACTGCACGACTTTGCGCGGTGCCGAGCGTGATTTCTTTGACCTTCTCCGCCAGCAGCCGGCGGGAGCGCGGCCTCTCTCGTTCGCCTTTGTCAATGCGCATTGCTTGAACCTTGCCTATGAGGATGCCGACTATGCCCGCATCCTGAAGGCGGCGACGCGTGTCTGGCCCGATGGCACGGGTGTCAGAATGGCCGGACGGAAGCTGGGCTTCCCCGTTCCAGGCAATGTCAACGGGACGGACCTCTTTCCGCTACTCTGCAAAACAGCCGCCGAGAAGGGCGTTTCATTCTTCTTCTATGGGGCGCGCCAGTGGGTGGTCGAGCGCGTGGTGGAGAATGTGCGGTGCGATTATCCGAACCTGCGAATCGCGGGGGCGTGTGACGGCTATCGGGCGGATGCGGAGGTCGTTGCTCAAATCAACGCGGCGAAGCCGGATGTCGTTTTCGTTGCAAAGGGCGTTCCCCTTCAGGAGAAGTGGATTGCCGCGCATGGCGAACAGCTCGCCTGTCGGGCGATTGTCGCCGTCGGCGGACTCTTTGATTTCGTCTCGGGGCGTATTCCCCGCGCTCCCATGTGGATGCGGCGGACGGGCATCGAATGGATGTTCCGTCTCTATCAGGAGCCGGTGCGCCTCTTTCGACGCTATGTCATTGGCAATCCACTCTTTCTGTGGCGGCTGAACAGGTCTTTAAGTGAGCAAAGAAGGAACCAATCAAATGAAGCGAAACAATGAACTCGTGGCCTGGTTGATGGCCAACCAGGACCGTGATCTAATCAACCTTGTCATCGGCCAGCGCGGCGCGGGCAAGTCCCAGACGCTGATGGAGTGCCTGAGGTTTCTTGAAATGGCGGGTGTGCCGCCCGGCAATATCGTCCACATGGATTTTGACGATCCTGCTCTGCGTCACTTCCGTTCGGGCGAACAGGTCGCGGTGGCCATCCTCGACAGGACGGAGGCGTGTCAGGGTGTTTGCTACGTCTTTCTCGACGAGGTGGCGCATGTGATGCGCTTTGAGAAGATTTTTGATGCGCTTGAGACGAGTGGGCGGCGGTTCGAGATTTGTGCTTCCGCCTCGTCGCGGCGGCTTCTGTCGGACGACCTGTGCGCGAAGTTCAAGGGCCGCTTTCGGATTGTGGAGTATCGCCCGTCCACCTACTATGAGTGGAGTGCGTCCGCAAAGTCCCGTGCCAATGTGAAGAACTACCTGTCACACGATGCGCACAGTTTGCGTTGGAATGCCGCGCTCGTGAGGGATGTCCTGGGCGACCGGCTGGCGGAAGCCAGCCTGATGGAAGGGATTGTGGGGCACTTCTACGACACCCTCGGCGAGGTGCAGTCCCTACGGAAGATTGCGTCGGCCGTTGCGCCGGGGCGTTCGCTTTCGGCGAATACGGTGGAGACGTATGTCCGCCGCCTGGAGAATGCGTTCATCGTTGAGCGGGCCAGCCGCTGGGACTTGAATAACGGGGTCAAGCTGAAGACGGGGGATCACTTCTACTTTCTCGACCCGGCTTTGCCGTATGGACGGTTCGGGAAGGGCAACGACATGGCCCTGCTCCGGAATCTCGTCTGGCAGGAACTGCGGAGCCGCTATTCGGAAGTCCTGGTCGGTCGCGTCGGATTGCGCGGCGTTGATTTCTTTGTCCGCGAGGGCGGCACCTGTTCGTATTGGCAGACCGCAACGGCGGATGATGTCCGGTCCGACGAGTCCCGTGAACGGCTGTCGGCCCTTTTCCAGCGGCTTCCCGAGGTGGCGAACCGGTTCGTCGTCACCTACGATCAGCCGCCGATTGACGAGGAGGACGGCATTCGGTATGTCGGGCTCGATAGCCTTGCGGAGGTCGTGCGGACGCTGAACTGATTATTGGTTTATACAAAGATTGGGTTTTTGCGAAACGCCGTTGATTCGCCCCCCGCCATGTGCTATACTAACTGGCTCGATTGGTGATGAAGCGAAAAATGATGAGTTTGAGACGAAAAGGGCTTTGTCCATCGCTGCGTGGGCGATGGATTCTATCGGTTTTTTGTGCGAAATTGCTTGTTTTCTCAGCCTTTCTGCTGGCGGGCGGCATGGGGAGCATTTCTGCGGCGGAACCCGAAAAGACGGCCGAACGGCCAGTTCTGCATATCGCGGCGCGTTCGTGCAACCAGGGGGAAGGCGGACTTTTCGGTCTGTCGGACTTCGGGTGGCGCATCTTCAACCGAATCGCGCAGCGTCTTGGGTACGAGGTCGAACTGAAGGGTTGCGCTTGCTCGAAGACGGCGGACGAACTGTCGGCGAGTGGGATGGACGTTCTGCCGGCGGTTTTCTGGTTGCCGACCCTGACGAACGCCTATTCGCTCGTTGAGCAGCCGTTGGCCAAGGTGACGGTTGAACTGAGTGCGGTGCCGGAGCGTGCGGCACAGTTCGACGCGAATGCGCCCAGCACTTGGCCGACGATTCGTGTGGCGCGTGTTGCGGGTCCACTCGATACGTTGCCCGATTTCCTCCGCTGGGCCGAGCGCAATGCCGTTCAGGCGACAGTCGCCGACTACGGGAACCTTGAATCGGCGGTTCAGGCCGTCCAGTCAGGTGCCTGCGATATGCTGCTGATGGACAGTTGCGCGACGCCGGCGGGGCTGACCCATGTCGTCGATATCCGTCAGCGCAAGGTCTTCCTCGCCGTTCGCCGGGGCTTGCCCGATCTCTGCGCGGCAGTGACGCGTGAAATCGAGTCCATCAAGCTCAACGAGCAGGATTGGCTCGATTCCGTCTGGCAGAAGAGTTTTGGCAGTGCGCCGTCGACGAATCGCGTTCGGATGGCCGTTTACTTTGAGCCGGGGCTTTTCGATCGCGGCGAGGGCGAGCGCATCGGCGGGTATGCGGTCGAGTATGTGAAGCGGATTGCCGAACTGACGGGGTGGGAGATTGACCCGGTCTACTGCCGCTACAACGATGCGTTGAAGGCCCTTGGGGAGCGGAAGGTCGACCTGGTCGGTGGCGTGACGATTACCAGCGAGCGGATGCAGACGATGGAGTTCGCCCGCTTCTCGACTGGTTTCTACCAGAATTACCTCTACTCCACCAAGTTGGATCCGATAGAGAACGGCGGCCTCGCGAAATGGAACGGTGTTCACATCATCAAGGGGCCAGGCGACGAGGCCCGTGGACGGCTTGAGGCCTATCTGAGTGCGCGGCAGATTCGTGCGGAAATCACGGAGTATCCGACGGCCCAGGAGGCGATTGATGCCTACCGTGCGGGTGTCGGTGACGCCCTGTTCAGCGTGCCGGCACCCGAGTTGCCCGAAAAGGAGGTCGTCATCACGTTCCCGACCGTGCCTTGGTTCTTCTGTGTGCCGCGAGGACGAACCGACTTGCGCGAGCGTGTGGAGAGTGCAATCGTGCGTATTCCCGCCTCCATGCCTGGATTCCCCGAGCACATCCAGTACGGGTACTACCCGACGGTACACAATCCGACCCTCGATTTGACGCGGGAGGAGAAGGAGTGGCTGTCCGCACGGGTCGCATCCGGGCGGCGCGTCCGCGTGGAGGTCTTTCCGCCCCTGCCGCTCTGGAAGGAGTGGGATGGTGAGCGTCAGCAGATTCGGGGGATGCTGAAGGTTTATCTCGATGCCATTACCCGGCGCACGGGCCTTAAGTTTGAGTTTCTCCTGCCCGTCAACCTGACGACGGCACGCGAACGCTACTCTCGCGGCGAAATCGACATCTGGGCCTCGTATTCGGCAGACCTTTCCTGCCTGCCGGCCGGTGGCGAGACACTGGTGATTCTCAACCAGCCCATTACCTGTGTCGTCAATCGCTTCGCCCCCAATCCAAAGCCTGGGATGACGCGGTTCGCGATCATGGAGTGCGACCGTGGTCGGCGCGACTCCTTGACGCGGCACGGGTATGGCAAGCAGCTCGTTCTCTGCCAGACGGCGGAGGAATGCTTTAACAAGGTTGTGAATGGCGAGGCCGATGCGACCCTGGCATCCTCCAGTACGGCGCTCATCATGTTGCGGCGCTTCGGCTCGAACAATTCAATTGAAGTCCGAACCCTGCCGGAGTTTGCAAAGGTCGACGAGATGGCCTTCCAGTCCTCCCCGAAGGCCGATCCTCTGCTGGTGTCGGTGCTGGAGAAGACGATGAAGTCGCTTTCGGCCTTGGACAGCGAGCAGATGCTGCGCACGGCGATGCTGAACGAGATGGGGCGTCCGTTCATGACTCCCATGCAGGTCGCCCTCGTCGTTTCGAGTTGTGTCATCGTCGCCCTGCTGATTGCCGGTGTTTTCATCATCATGTTCGCCATTCGGGCGAAGCGTGCGTCGATTGTTGCTGAGAAGGCTGGTCGACTGAAGACGCAGTTCCTGGCGACGATTAGCCACGAGATTCGTACGCCTTTGAATGTCCTCATCGGTTTTGCCGAGTTTCTCAATCATCCGGGGTTGAATCCGGAGCAGGTTCAGGAGTACACGAAGGGCATCCGTTTCGCGTCAAATGCGCTGCTGTCGCTGATTAACGACGTGCTTGACCTCTCGAAACTCGATGCGGGACGGATGGATGTCACGGGCATCTGCTCAATCCCCGACCTCTTCGCCGAACTGAAGATGCTGTTTGCGGGTATGGCGCGGGCGAAAGGACTTTCGTTTGAGATGAGCCTGCGACCAGGAATCCCGACCATCGGCATCTCGTCCCAGCGGCTTCGGCAGATTCTATTTAATCTAATTGGCAATGCCGTCAAGTTCACTGAGCGTGGCGAAGTGCTGGTTGAGGCATTCGCCGAAGAGGCCACTCGTCCCAACTGCCTGAACCTGACTTTCCGTGTCAAGGACAGCGGTATCGGCGTTTCGCAGGAAAAGCTTGACACGATTTTCAATCCGTTCGAGCAGGACATCACCACGCGAGGCGGAAAGGTCTTTGAAGGTACGGGTCTCGGTCTTCCGATTGTCAAGCGGCTGGTGGAGTCCGTCGGTGGCAGTGTCTCGGTCGATTCGACGCCGGGGGCTGGCTCCGTCTTCATTGTACGCATCCCGAATGTTCGGATTGTCTCGGCTGAAAGGACATCTGACGCTTCGTCCGTCAAAGATGCACGGGAGGCGACACAGAAGGCGATTGACTTCTCGAACCTGAAGGTACTGGTTGTAGATGATGTTGCGCTGAATCTGCGTATTTTCTCACTTTATCTGAAGGAACTTGGCTTTAAGCCCGAGAACATGACGGTTGCGCCCGATGGCGTTCAGGCCATGGATTCGATGATGCACGTGCGCCCGGATGTTGTCTTTACCGATATGTGGATGCCCGAGATGAACGGGGCGCAGCTCGTTGCGGCCGTCCGGAATATGCCGTGGGGCAAGGATCTGCCAGTCATTGCGGTGACGGCAGATGCGGATTCGGCGGCAACGTTCGACATTTCGCAGTTCGATGCCGTCCTTACGAAGCCAGTGACGGCCGAGAAGGTCGGTGAGGTACTTTCTGTTGTATTACGAAACAAATAAGGAGGTGGGGTCGTGAAACAGAAGATTAGGGATTGGTTGACTCAGCAGTTTGGCAATGACGAGGCGCTCTTTGCCGAACTCTACTCACAGTATGAGGGCGACATGAAGTCGGGTATCGAAACCCTGCAGACGGCCTTCAAGGATGGTGACATCGCGGCGATGACCCAGAAGGCGCATGCGCTGAAGGGCATCTCCCTGATGATTGGCGACGAGGATGTCTCGGCGCTCTGCCTGACGCTCGAACGGGCCTGCAAGGCGAATGATAAGCCGATGATTTCGGATGCCCTCAATCTGCTCGTGGATGCGGTGACGGATTTGCTGGGGGGGGGGGGGGTATATCAAGTGACTCTCATGGACGGAATGGAGGTAAAGATGGAATATAATGTAGAAGAGAAGGACGGCGTTCTGGTCGTCGCACTCGTCGGGCGTTTGGTTGCGGCCTGTACGGAAGAGGTCAAGGAAGCGATTACGCCGCGCATGGACGAGAACCCGAAGATGGTCTTGGACCTGTCGCGGATGTCGCATATCGACAGTTCGGGCCTTGGTATGCTCGTGCAGTTGCTTCAGCGGGCGACGGATAAGGGCGGCGTTGTGAAGATCGCCTGCCTTCAGTCGCATCCGCGCATCGTCTTTGACATCACGAAGGCCTATCGCGTCTTTGAGATCTACGACTCGGTTGACGCGGCACTGAAGTCCTTCTAAATCATTCTTCCCCACGAAACCGTTCGCCGTTTTTATGAAAGTGTACGGCGGACGGTTTCACTTTTTCATAAAATGCCCTCCTCCGTCAGGTGGTCTGAGGGCGTGAGAGGTGCCGCGAGCGCGGCAGAAGTGGCGTTGATGCGGGAAGGCGCGGGCTGTTTCCACGAAGAGAGCGGGCGATTTCCACGGAAAGGACGGGTGGAGACGAGGATGCCAACGGGCGCTGTTGAGCATCAGGAAGGGAAAGGACTAAGGTGGTTTGTCCAAACCACTAAGGTGCTTTCATCAAAGGACTAAGGTGCTTTGATCAAACCACCTTAGTCCTTTCCCGAAGTTGCCGTGATCGCGGCCCTTTCTGACGCGGTCTTCGGCCCGTGCATTCCGTGTCGTCCGCCCGTTGTTTTCGTGATAAAACGGCTGTTTCTTCGCGAAATCAGAGACATTTCGTCCGCAAGGGAATGCGGTCGTTTCCCAACCCCCGGTTCGTAAAGTGATGGACACTCCTGGCCTTGCGCGTTTTCGCGCTGAGTGACTTCCCCGGGAGACACATTCTTTTTTGCGAGACCCCCTTGCGCACGACGACGAAAGATGATATACTATGCGCCGTTTCCTCCTCATGGGGATATAGCTCAGTTGGTAGAGCGTCTCAATGGCATTGAGAAGGTCAGGGGTTCGACTCCCCTTATCTCCACCATTCCCATCGGTTTCAGATACAGGGTTCTCATGCTTTTTGGTCTTTGCGGATACCCGCCCGATGGAATAGGTCTGAGGTGATTTACAACACTTTACAACACTCGCGCCGGGTTGCCCTCACGGGCGGAAAGTGTGCGCACAACATGAAATTCAGGCAGACGGGGTCGATTTGGAACAATCACGGCCTCTGGTACTACTCGGTTCAACTCCCCGGCGAAAGCAAGCGGCGATGCGTCCTCTTGCAGACCTATTCCGTCGATACGGCTCTCCGCTGTCCGTTCTCCAGGTTGACGGACGAAAGGGAGATTCTGTACGCTTCCAGATGTCGACCCGACACAGATCCTTATGAGAGGGGAAGAGGCGGGTTTTATTAGATTGCCGCCACCGCGATGGCGTTCTCGCGAGGGTAAAAAAGGCGGGCGGCTCGGAGTGAGGGAAGGAGCCGCCCGCCACGCTGTCGTGCCTCGGTCTGACGACCGACTGCCGAACCAATCAACGGCAGAGCGTGTAAAGTACGCCTGCGACAACAGCAGATCCAATGACGCCTGAGACGTTCGGGCCCATGGCCTGCATGAGGATGTAGTTCGTGGGGTCGTCTGCGAGCGAAACCTTGTTCGAGACGCGGGCCGCCATGGGGACGGCCGACACGCCGGCGGAGCCGATGAGCGGATTGATTTTCTGCTTCGAGAAGAGGTTCATCAGCTTGGCCATCAGCACGCCGCCCGCCGTGCCGACGCAGAAGGCACAGAGGCCGAGGGCCAGAATGGCCAGCGTCTGGCCCGAGAGGAACTTTTCGCAGGCCAGTTTCGAGCCGACGGCCAGTCCGAGCATGATGGTCACGATGTTGATGAGGGCATTGGACATGGTGTCCGCAATGCGGGAGACGGAGGAGCCGATTTCGTGCGCCAGGTTGCCGAGCATGAAAGCACCCATGAGCGGCATGGCGGACGGCAGGAGAACGGCGCACAGGAGAAGGACGATGAGCGGGAAGCAGATCTTCTCGATGCGCTTGACTTCACGCGGCTGGGGCATGCGGATGAGCCGTTCCTCCCGCGTCGTGAGGGCTTTCATGATGGGCGGCTGGATAATCGGGACGAGGGCCATGTAGGAGTAGGCGGCGACGGCAATTGCGCCAAGGAGATCCGGGGCAAGACGGGACGTCAGCCAAATCGCCGTGGGGCCGTCAGCACCGCCGATGATGCCGATGGAACTCGCTTCCTTCAGACCGAATCCAAGATCGGGGAAGATGGCGGAAAGCCCAAGCGCACCAAAGAGCGCGAAGAAGATTCCGAGCTGTGCCGCGCCGCCGAGGAGGGCCGCCTTGGGGGATGCAATCAGCGGAGCGAAGTCCGTCATTGCGCCAACGCCCATGAAGATGATGATTGGGAAAACGCCTGAATCGATGCCGAATCGGAAGAAATAGTAGAGGAAGCCACCCGGCTCGACCACGCCGCCCTGCATGACGGGGATTCCCGACGCGAGGAAGGTGATGACACCGTCATGCATCATGGCGGGGGCGGTGATGCCCGAAAGCGGGCAGTTGGCCAGCAGGCCGCCGAACCCGATAGGAAGAAGGAGGAGCGGCTCGAACCCCTTGACAATGGCCAAGTACATGAGGATGAGGCAGATGGGAATCATGATGAGCTGGCCAAGCCCGTAGGGCATCCCGAAGAGCGTGCGGATTTCGTGCCCGGGGACGAATGCGCCCGTATCGTCAAAATAGCCGCCATGCCAGTTGCCGTCCGCGTCATAATAGCCGTTTCGGTTGGCCGAGAGGGGCTTCTGTTCAGGACGGTCGGATGCGCCGAAGTCGCCCGTCATGAAGGCGGGTGGCGTCTTTTGCATAAATCCGGCAATGCCGGTATCCTGTGAGAGGTCGCCGACCTTCCTGAGCGTTGTCTTCCAGTCACCGTCTCCGGCATTTGCTCCACAAAAGGCGGCGAAAAGCGTGAGAATGAAAAGAAATTTCTTCATGGCTGTTCTTCTAGGTTTACTTCTCAATGATGGCGAGGACATCGCCCGTCGCGACCTTGTCCATCGGCTGGACGCGGATGTGCACGCGGCCGGATACGGGGGCGGTGATGGGCGTTTCCATCTTCATAACGTCCATAACAAGCAGTTCGTCGTCCTTTTCGACAAGTTGTCCGTCCTGCGCGGTGATTCTCAGGATGGTCCCGGGTACGGGGGCGGTGACGTCCTCACCGCCGTCGGGCGCGGCAGATGGGGTCGTGGCGGTCGCTTGGGGTTGCGGCGTACTGATGGGGATGGACCGCTTTTTGGGTTCGTCATCGGGGATGATGCGCGAGAAGCGTGAAACGAAGACGCTTGCGTGCTTGCAGATGATAATCATGACCCAAAGGAACAGGTAGACGATTGTCATGCCGGCAATCATCAGAACGAGTCCTTGTCCCAGGAGTGCCATAGTCTTTTAACTTTCCTAATTATGTTTGTTGTGTCGGTTGCGTTGCCAAACGGCCATCGCCCATTTTATTACAGTCAATGCGCATCGCTCAAAAAAGGTTCAGTCGTTCGTACAAATAATTTGAATTGGGATGCGTGGGGCCCAGCCTGAAACCGCCGCGTTTGGGCGGAAGCGGCGCGGAGCGCGGCACTTTGAATGGCCTGCCGGACGGCGGGCCTGCAAGACCCTCTGCCGCGCACCTTTCGCCCGCTTGTGGGGGCAGGCGCGGCAAAACGGGCGAAAGGACGGGGAAAAGCCCCACCGCGCAGGCGGTTCTTACCCATTCGGGTAATGGCGCACGGCGGCGGGATGTGATACACTTCACATGGAATATGGGAGCAGCGTCTCCCACCTCTATATATAAGAAAAGAAAGGATTGAAACATGAAGTCGTTCGGTTTTGTCGGTTTTGCGGTTTCGCTTGCCGCGTGTCTGGCGGGTGTGATGGAGTCCGCCGCCGCCCAGCTTGATGCGGAAGTCAAGGCTCCCGCCTTCGTCAAGGCGAAGGCCTTTGCGTGGCTTGATGCCTCGGATAAGGATTCCTTTACGCTCGACGCGAGCGGCAAGGTCGAGAAGTGGGCAGATAAGAGCGGCAAGGGCAACGACGCAACCGCCTATGTCGAGAAGGGCGTGAAGGCGCGTGGCAAGGTCGGCGAGGCGAACGGCGTGCCGGCGTTCCTGATGGGCAAGACCGGCTCGGGTATCGACCTCAAGTTCGCCAAGCGTAGCGAGAAGGTGTCCACGGTCTTCCAGGTGATGGACATTGAGGCGGATTCCCCCCGCGCCGGGTTCCTCGGCGACGAGAAGGCGAGTTTCTTCCGCCGCGGGCCGAAGGGGCAGGTCTTCGAGTACTGGGGCTGGAACGACAGTGCCTGCTATGGGGCGACATTCAAGCAGGATGGCGAGGCCTTCCCGGAGGATGCGAAGCATCTCGTCGGCTGTGACAGGAACTTCGGCACGGGCGTGCACGTCTATTCGTGGCGCTATTCGAACAAGTTCAGCAAGCCGGCGGCGGTGAGCTGCCTCTCGGGTGACCGTACGCCGACCCAGTGGGGACGCAATGGCGGTCGCGCCGTCTCGGAAGTCATCATCTTCGAATCGCGGCTTTCGGATGCCGAGATGCAGGCGGTCGAGGCCTATCTGATGAAGAAGTGGGGCATCGGGAACAACTAATCGTCAAAGGAGTGAAACGATGAATAAGTTAAGGTTAGTAGGCGGCTTGTGCGCGGCAGTTGCGGCGTGTGGCATGGGGGCGACGGCTTCGGCCGCCCAGCTCGACACGACGGTTGCGGTTCCGTCCGTCATTTCGGAGAAGGCGTACCTGTGGCTCGATGCCGCGGACGCGGCATCCTTCACGATTGACGCGGAGGGCAAGGTCGAGAAGTGGGCGGACAAGAGCGGCAACGGGAACGATGCGGTCGCCTACGTCGAGAATGACGTGAAGGCACGGGGAACCCTCGGCGAGGCGAATGGCGTGCCGGCGTTCCTGATGGGTGCCGTCGGGTCGGGCATTGACCTCAAGTTTACGCGCACGGAGAAGGCGGCGACGGTCTTCCAGGTGATGGATATCGTCACCGACTCCCCCTATGCGAACTTCCTCGGCGATGAGACGCAGAACTTCTTCCGCCGCGGACCTCAGGGGCAGATCTTTGAATATTGGGGCTGGGACAACAGTGCCTGCAACGGGGCGACGTTCAAGCAGGATGGTGTGGTCTTCCCGGAGGATGCCAACCACCGCGTCGCCTGCGATGCCTACTTCGGCGCAGGGCTCCATGTCTACTCGTGGCGCTATTCGAATGCGTTCAGTAAGCCGGCGGCGGTGAGCTGCCTCTCGGCCGACCGCAATCCGACCCAGCGGGGCCGCAATGGCGGTCGTGCCGTCTCGGAACTCATCATCTTCGAATCGCGGCTCACGGATGCCGAGATGCAGGAGATTGAGACCTACCTGATGAACAAGTGGACGAAGGAAAAGGTCGAGGCACTCGTTCCCACCTTCCTGACGAAGGAGTCCGTCCACCTTTGGCTCGATGCGTCGGACGCGAATTCGTTCACGCTCGATTCGGACAGCAAGGTCGAGAAGTGGTCCGACAAGAGCGGCAATGGGAATGACGCGGTCGCCTATGTGCAGGCGGGTGCGACCGAGGGTGACGCGGGCATCTGCAACCGTGGAACGGTCGGCGAGGCGAACGGTGTGCCGGCCTTTCTGATGGGCGAGGCCGGGTCCGGCATCGACCTCAAGTTCCCGGTTGACACGAACATTCGCACGGTCTTTCAGGTGATGGACTGGTCGAAAACGTCGCCGAACGCCTGGTTTCTTGCCTGCACGAAGGATGTCGTTGGCGCACAGGATACGGCGACCGGAACTGCCTGCGAGAAGGGGCATGGGAGCATCGACTTCCAGCGTGGGTTGGTCAATGCCAATGGACTTGCCTACATCGTCGCGAACAATTGGAAGGATTGGACGGACTGGAAGGGTTGGGGCAACAATGATCATATCCGCAACGGCGTGATTCGCAAGAACAAGGCGAATTCGGATATGTGGGGTCTGCCTGATGACGGCTGCGGTATCTACGCCATTGTGACGAAGGATCGTCCGGCGTATGCGGACTGCCTCTCGGGTGACCGCACGGGCCTTGGCAAGGGCGAGGCGGTCGGCGTGAGCGGCGGTAAGGCGGTCTCGGAACTGATTCTCATCGACCGTGAACTGTCGACGAAGGAGGTTTCGGCCGTTGAAAACTACCTCTTCGTCAAGTGGCGCCCGAGCGATGCGAAGTCGACGACGACATTGAGCGCGGCGACGGACATTGCGACGGGGGATTCGTATCCGAATCTTGTGCTGGCGACGGGTGCGGCGCTGAACATCGACTTCTCGGCGGTGGAGAAGGGCGGCACGGTTTGCGCCGTCTACGGTGCGTTGAGCAAGACGGCAAGTGGCAAGATCAAGATTACGAAGGCCTCCAGCGTCGTCCGTCCGTGTGTCCTCCTGACGTGTGCGGGTGCGGCGAATCTGTCGGCGGATGACTTTGAACTTGACGCGGGCTTTGCGTCCGGCTATTCGCTTTCGTTTGAGAACAACACCCTGACGCTGACGCGTCGTCCTGGTTTTTCGGTGACCATTCGATGAAATACCTTCTTCTGTCGGTTTTTCTTGCCGGGACTTTTGCGGTCTCGGCCAATGTCCAACAGCCCACCATCGTCAATTCTGGCTTTCAGGAGACGAGTGATACGGAAGTGCCGGGCTGGCGTTCGACTGGGAGCTTCCGTGCGGTGTGGGGCGAGGGGCACAACGGGTCGGGCGGGCTCGTCTGGTCGTCGCCGAACCCCTCGGCCCGCCAGGAAGGCATCCAGCAGAACCTGCAGTTGGAGCGTGGGCGGGCCTATCGCTACACGTTCCAGGCGCGCACGGAGAACTTCAAGGGTACGGCTGACTGCTGCATCGAGTGGTACGATGCGGCCGGGAGTTGGCTGGGCGGGACCTACCTTGGCGCACGGGCCGTTCGGGACGAGAACTCGAACTGGCGCATCTACGAGGCCGTCACGCGTGAGATTCCCGAGGAAGCCGTTCGTTGCGTCCTTCAGATCTTTGTGCGCAAGGGGTCGTCCGGCAAGGTTGCCTTCGACAATGTCGCCATCTGGCCCCGTGTGCGGGCGGCGGTGCAGTTCATGTCCTCGTCGGCCTATCGGGATACGGCGGAGCGGGGAACCGTGCGCTTTCATGTCTCCCTCTGTCCGCCCGATGGGATGAAAGCCCCCTCCGTCCGCTTCGCTTACAGCGGGGTCGATGGGCGGCTTCACAAGGTCGTTCCGACGCGACTGACCGACGATGAGGCGATGCTGGAACTGCCTGTGGCGAAGCTTGCGCTTGGGACGCGTGACGTGACGTGCGACTACTTCGACGACGGTGTCCTGCTCGGTTCGGCGACGAACGTCTTTACGCGTGTCAAGAAACTGCCCGTGCGCCGCGTGGCGATTGATGACCATGGGCGTTGTCTGGTGGACGGCAAGCCGTTCTTCCCGCTGGGTCTGTACGGTAGCCGCTTCACCTCGCGTGAAATCGGCGAGGATCTCTCCCGCGCCGGGTTCAACTGCTACATGCCCTATGGCAATACGCAGATGGAAGATCTTGACCTTGCGGCCGAGTACGGCATCCGTCTCTTTGCCGATGTCCGCCGCGCCGATCCGACAAGCGAGGAGTTCGAGAAGAAGGTGTTCGCTTTTGCCGCGCATCCGGCCTTCTTCGCCTGGTATACCTGTGACGAGGCGCCTGTGACGGACATTCCGCGTCTCAAGGCCCTCTACCAGCGGCTCGTTTCGCTTGACGCGGAGCATCCCGTCTGGGTGGCGATGGACCGGACGCATGACTTGCGGGAGTTTACGCCCGTTTATGACGTGCTGGGCGTTGATCCCTATCCGATTGGGCGTGTGCGCGGTCGGGACGTGAACCATGTCGCCGATCTCTTTCGCGGTGCACGGAAGGCGGTCTTCGATGATCGTCCGTTCTGGAATATTCCGCAGATGTTCTCGTGGAACTTTGCAAAGCCGGACGATGACGTCAACCGATTCCCGACGGAGGCCGAGATTCGCTCGATGACTTGGCAGCATATCGCCCTGGGGGCGAATGGCATCATTGGGTACAGCTACCACGACATCGGGCGGTGCGCCAAGGAAAATCCCGAGGAGGCGGCGCGGCGGTGGTCGGTCATCACGAACGTGGTGGCCGATGTCGCGGCGAAGATTCCCGTGATGCTGTCCGCTGATGCCGCGCCGCAGGTTTCGGGTGCGCCCGATTCGCTTTTGGCGCGGACATGGGTGAAGGATGGCGCGACATGGCTTCTTCTTTGCAATATTACGCGTCAGCCCCTCAAGGCGACCGTGACGGTCGGCGACCGAAATGTTTCGGTCGACCTGCCGTCTATCGGCGTTTCGTTTGAGCGACTGCCACGATGAGGTGATTGGCATCAGGCGGATGCGGGGCGGATTCGGCGGAATCCGCCCCGTCTTCGTTTGCAGAATGGGGACGAAATTTGCCGCGCAGGGGGGAGGAACTGTGCCGCAAGGGGATTGATTTAACCGTTGGGGGGCTCATTTTTCAAAAAGTGCGGCGGATGGATTCCGTTCTGCCGCGAGGAGAGTCGGGTGCGGTTGGTCGCTCTTTATATATTCATGAAACGCTCGTATTCGCTTGATTATTTCCGCTTTTGCGGGTCTGAGCGGGGAATGATAAGGTGTAAGAGTCTGGGTTGAATGGTTAAAACGATAGTTTTTCGTGGACTTTTTCTAAACACAAAGTGCAAAATTTATGATAAAATGTGCGCTGAAGTTCCCCGCGTGGGGGACAGGAAGTCTGCAGGGTGTAAATGAAGGATGTGACTATGAGAGTGAAGAGAACGAGTCGGACGCTGATGGCGGTTGGGTTGTCGGCGGTGATGTCGGCGGCCTTGGCGAAAACGCAGGTTCTGGACGATTCGGGGTCGACGGCCTGGGATGGGTCGGACATCATTACGGGAGAAGTAACGAAATCCAATGTCCTTTGCGTCACGGGTGATGCCACCGCGTCGAAAGGGCTCTCAATTGAGGTGGCCAATAAGGTTGAGAATGCGGTGAACTTTAAGACGGATGGATCGGCCTCGCGCGTCATTACCATGGCAGCGCCCCTTGCGGTGCAGACGCACGAGGGGTGCGATCAGGTTCACCTCCTCTTCGGCAATGGTGGCGAGGCAGATGCGGATGAGCCATCGGATGTGAACCTGGACTGGGGGATGCTCCCAATTGACATTCGACTGATGTCCAATTCGGTCTCCTCGTTTGCCAATCTCAAGGGGCGCGGACTGACCGTCGTCGGTAATGGCGGGACGACGAAGACACATCGCACGATTGGTAAGGTTGCCGGCGGAATCGATGTCGGCGGCGGTGACATTCTTCTGGACGGGGCGGTTCTTGAGTGGAAGAGCTGGGTGAAGGAGTCGAAAGCCGCCTATGCGGGCGGTAGGGGACTGAACAATGCGACCGGGCATGTCGTTTGCCGCAATCGCGGCGGACTGCTCTTCGACTATCAGCCGATGCCATCCGCGCTCGCCGTTCGGATGGAGCATGGTGGTGTGTTCGGCTTCAAGGAGGGCAATTGGGAGGCGCAGGTTGACAAGGCGGCGGGTTGTACGCTGGATGTCATCGGATCGGGAACCCTGTTCTATTACTATTCGTCGCTTGCAAAGTCCGTGCGAATTGGCGGTCTGAAAATGGCACCGGGTTCGATTCTGTATGCGCCAAATCGTGGGGAGAGCCTCGGGATTCTTGCGCCGAGCGATGGGGTGAAGGTCGTCGGCGGGGACGGGTCGACGCCCTCGCGGCAGCCGATTGTCCCCGGACTTGTGCGGACACAGGCGGCGGAGGTGACGGAGTTCTCCTCGCGGCTTGGTCACCTCTTGGGGGCCTACACGTATGATGCCGACGCGGGAGCCTTCCTGCCATACCCGGGCAGTGCCTGGGCGACGGACTGGGAGGCGGCAACGGCCGTGGACAATGTCAAGGTCAACGCGGCCCTGACACTGGGGCGCGAGACGATCGTCAATGCCATTCTGTCGGAGACATCCGACAAGGAAATTGACTGCGGCGGGAATGCCCTGCAAGTTGTCTCGGGCTTCTGCCTTGCGACGCTCAACAACCAGTTCGTCATCAAGAATGGGACGCTGAAGATTGGGGAGAATCCGATTGTGATGGTGGCGAATGTGC
Source organism: Verrucomicrobiota bacterium (assembly GCA_050874585.1). Lineage (GTDB taxonomy): Bacteria > Verrucomicrobiota > Kiritimatiellia > RFP12 > UBA1067 > UBA1067. The sequence continues at coordinate 47,844 of JBNMKZ010000010.1, forward strand.
CGGCGAAGATTGGCACGGCGATCGAGACGGCGGCGACGGATCGCGAACAGCTGGTCTTCGCGTTCCACGGGGGTGGCTTTGACTACAAGAACGCACGGATTGACTTCACGGGCAACAATTCGCAGACGGTCGGGCGGTTCTACTTCGGGCGGCAGTTCATGGACTCGACGCGGGCGACGTTCGCCGGACCGGAGGCGACCTCCTTCGGTATGGTACTCGATACGAGTGTGGGGACAGAAATCAACCTGACGAGCACAATGGACAAGGCGACGCAGTTTGCGCACATTGGCGGACTCGCCGGCTGTGGCAAGTTGACTTCGTATTCCACGAGCGGCAATAGCTCGGCGGAGGTTTTCTTCAAGGTTCCGACGGTTGTCGTTGGCGACGATTCCGACTCCCCCGTTGTCAATCCGGACGGCACGGCGCGGAAGGTCTATGTCTGCAAGGGTGGCTTTATCGCGCCCGGTGAGTTGACGACCGAGGGGACGCGTGTGGGCACATTCACGATTGAGGCCGACCAGTGGCGGCACCTGAACAGGCTTGAGTTTGCCGAGGGTGGCGAACTCCGCATCCATGTCGAGGGCTTGAACAGCACGAGCCTCGCGGCGGTCAACCTGACGGATGGCGTCCAGATTGGCGGTGTACTCACGATAACCGAGAGCGGCAAGGTAAAGGGTGGCGTGCCCTATACGATTCTGACATCCACAACGCCGATTTCGGGCCGGTTTGCGTCCGTCTCGCAGGGATGGAAGGCGGCCATTGTGGAGAATGAGGACGGAACCTATTCGGTGACCGCCACCAAGTCGTCTGGAGGATTTAAGATTATCATCCGCTAACCGGCATCGTTCAGCAAATGCCGAAAGAGAGGTAAGTTGTCCCCGAGGGAGAGAAAAAGAAGAGAAAGATGGCACATCAGGTGAAGATGTACGGTTTGGCGGTCCTTTTGTTCATGGTGGCGGGTCTTGTCCTGCCGCTGAGGGGCGGCGCGCCGTCGAGCGTGGCCAACGCGCCGCTCGTGGAGGGCGGGAGCGGGGCGGACTCGTCCGAACCGCGCCGCTCCGACCCGGTCGGCGTCGTGAGCGGCAACGCCTACGAGTCCGAGACGGACGTCGCCGTCGACTGCCCGGGCCTCGGCCTCTCGCTGCGCCGGGCCTACGTCTCGCGGTCGCGGCGGTGCGGGACGCTCGGGGCGGGCTGGTCGCACGCCTACGAGTGGTCGGTCGAGGAGGTCTCCGGGGGGCGCGTGACGCTCCGTGCGCTCGCGGGGGCGGGGGAGGAGATTACCTTCCCCGACCCGCCGGCGGGCGGCCGCTCGGTCGGCCGCAACGGCTGGACGCTCGAACGGACGGGGGACGGGCTCCACGCGGCGGTCTCGCCGGGCGGGACCCGGTACGCGTTCGACGGGGAGGGCCGCCTCGTCTCCGTCGTCTCGTGGGACGGGACGCGCGTCCGGCTGGAGCGCGGCGGCCCCGGGGGCGCGGTGAGCCGCGCCGTCCACGCGAACGGGGACGCGCTGGCGTTCGAGTATTCCGGGGACGGCCTGCTCGTGCGCGTCACGACGCCGGACCCGGCGGTCTGGGCCGAGTACGGCTACGACCGGTCGGGAACGGTCCCCGTCCTCGTGCGGGCGGCCGTGCACGACGGCCCGCGCGTCGCGGAGAGCCGCTACGCCTACGAGCCCGAGCCGCCCGCGCCCGTGCGCCCGGCGAGCGTTACCTGCTCGCCCGCATGCACCGAAAAA
>JBNMKZ010000011.1:0-48776 GCA_050874585.1 Verrucomicrobiota bacterium
GATTCCCAGCCAAAGCAAGCCCGACTTGTCATTCACCTTGTCCATTTCGGTAGAAGTAAATGCCAAATCGGTAAAGGTAAATGCCCCTATGGGGCAGAAAGCCCCACGACTATGGGCATTTACTTTGTCCGCCAACCTTTGTCCAATTCCTTGGACGGAAAGGTCCCGCCGTGAGAAAGCATCTCGCGGCGCACGGCATTCTTCCGATGCGCGGCGGTTTGCGGGATTCGGGGATGCCGGCCCGTCCCGACCTTCCACCTTTCTGTCGCGCCGCAATGATGCGCACGGCAAGGCCGACGCCTGCGCATCGCAGGCTCCCGTCGTGCGCATCCCAGCATCCCCTGATGCGCACGACGCGGCGGATTAGAGACTGTTCAGGAGGTTGCTGAGGCCATTCCCCAACCGCTCCAAGGCCTGCCGCGCCCCTGCGTGACCCTGTGCGCTGGCCTTTAGCCACCAGGACTGGGCGGCGAAAATTGACTTGGGCACGCCAAATCCCTCCATGCAGAACTCACCCATCATGTACTCCGCATCGGCATGGCCCTGATTCGCCGCCGCACAAACCCACTTGACGGCCTCTTCACGCGACCTCGTCACGTAGTCATCTCCCGTTACATAAAGCATTCCAAGCGTAAACTGAGCTTCGGGGCACCCCTTTTCCGCCGCCTTGCGGAAATAGTCCGTCCCCTTGCGCTTGTCCTGCTCAACATTCTCGACGCCATCCTCCGAATAATAGATTCGTGCAAGCTTGTACATGGACCACGCATCGCCCTTTTCCGCCGCGTCGCGGTAGGGTCTTGTCGCCGCCTCTTCCCGTGCGGCCATCGCATCCAGCTTCGCCTTGCCCTCCGCGAGACCGCTCGCGTGCGCCTTTGCGTACCAGGCCCGGGCACTTGCCCAGCTCGTCCTAACGCCGCATCCACTCTCATAGCATGTGCCGACTTTGAGTTGCGCCTTGCCCACACCATCTTTCGCCGCCTTCAGGTAGTGGTCAAAGGCACCCTCCAACCCGCCCGGGATGGATTCCTTTTCCATCAGCAATCCGCACAGGTAGGCGAACTGCGTTCCCGTCTCAAGCCGCTCTTGGGCGGCTTTCGTCCACTCAATTTCCTTCGCGGCGAAACTCTCGTCGATGCGCCCCTCCCCATAGAGGTCGAGAAGGCGAATCTGCGCGTCAGCATCCCCCGCCATCGCCGCCTGAAGGTAGAAGTCCCGCGCCTTCGAATCCGACTTCTCAACGCCGCGCCCCGCCGCGTAAAGTGCACCCAGCGCGTTCAGCGACCCAATCCACTTCGCATCATCGTGCGGCACAATGTCAAGAACCTGCTGGTAGCAGTCGGCCGCCTTCGCATCGGACGGCTCAACGCCCGAACCTTCCTCATAGACCTGAGCCAGGGTATAAAGAACGTTCGCGCCCTTGCACACCCGAGCACGCTTCTGCAGGATTTCCGCGAGACGCACCGCGTCCTCGCCGCCCTCGCGGATGCGGGCCAAAAGTGCCGCGCTATCCGTGAGACGCTCAAAGGCGAGCGAGCGAATCGTCTCCGAGGGCGTGCGGGCTATCACGGTAACCAATGCCGAATCCGAGAGTCCATCGCGCTCATCACCCTGCATCAGCTCCTCGGCCACGGCCCGCGTCAAGTCATTCCTCGTCCCGGTACCGTCGTCCAACGCTTCCAGACACTGCGCCGGCACACGCTGTAGAAAGTCAGGCTTGCTGACGGTTTCCACACAAACGGACAACGGGGACTTGCGCAGGAGGCTGAACCACATCTCATTACTCGCAATGTAATACGGCGCATTTGCCGGGGCGTTCAGCAGCTCCGACACCTCGGAAGGCGTCCGCCTGCAAAGCTGCGTGGCAAAGGCTTCCGCATCCGCCGACGACAGGCGTGCCGCGTCCTTGGCGTAGATAACTGACAGCAACCGGGGATTCGAGATGTCGCGCCATCGCGTCACCAATCGTGTGTCATAGGGCAGAGAGGAGAGCGACTCATTGTCAAGCCGACTGAGAATCATCGCCTTCAGCTCCTCGTTGGACTCGGACCGAAACGCCGCGATGAGTTCACGCGCATGCCGCGTGCGGACGGCAACATTCGTCACCTGCTTCAACGCCGCGAGACGTTCTGCCGCGCTTCGGGTCCCGTCGGCAAACTGGGCGTAGGCCGCCTCCGAGGCCTTTTGATCCTGCTCCTCAATATGCCACGGTTGCCGATTCAGCCACTCCGTGTACGCGCCCGGCAGTTCACTGCACAGGGACTTCACCATGCGGACCGCCTGGTCTGTTCGATGCTGCCAATAGATTGCACGCTGCCGATCATCGTCAAACACCGTGAAAAGTCAGATCTCCGCTATAATTGCCGCGCGCTGCGCCTTGTACTCCTCTTCCGTCAGAAGTCCCTTTTCGTAGAGTTCCCGCACCTTGGCGAGCCGGCTTTCAGGACTTCTCGCGGCGGGCTGTTCGGCTGGAGGCGCCACCGGGACGACGGGTACAGACAGATTTGCGCCCCATGGTTGCCGTCCCTTTGGATCGTCGCCGAAGCGGTTCGGCCCGACCGTCCCGTCAAGGCAACCGAGGATGACGAACGAGGCAATGCCCGCAATGATATTCAATCCCGGAATCCAGCACCCAACCCACAGCAGGACGAGCCACCAACCGGACATCCCGACATCATGCAGGCGGCGAACGCAAACGGGGAGCATCAGGCAGATATAAATCACGCCACACGCAATCGCGCTGACGAGAAGATCCGATGTCCAGGTGAAAAGATTGAGCCCCAACGATTCACCAACCGGCGGCTCTCTGGAAAACATAATACAGCAGACTATAATGGACAGAAACAAAGACAGACCAATATGCCACAGCCAGTAGTCGCGCCGCCGCGCCCGTCCCTCAAAGAAAGAAGATCCGTCGCCACCAGCCGCATAAGCCCCCATCGGTCTCTGCACTCCCCTCGGTTCGTCGCCGAAGCGATTCGCCCCAGACTCCCCATCACGGTATCCGACCTCGTCGCGCCGCCGCACCCGTCCCTCAAAGGAAAAGGGCCTGTTGCCTTTGTGCGCACAAACTTCCCTTTCGTCACTCTTGCCTGCCTGAGCCATTTCTTGAACCTTTTTGTCGCTCGCCTGATTCGCACCCAGGGGTTGAGCGCATCCCTGGACACCACATCCGCTCCGCGTTCGCACATAAAAAGAAGCCCTCTCTTCATGTTTCGCGAGAGGCCGTAGGAAGAAGCCCAAGAGGAAATACGAAGAGAGGAAACACAGCGTGTTCCCCTGCTCAGTATCGTCCTCTTGAAATTTCCTACGTTTCTCGCGACGATCGCTTTGCAGTTGCAAATTGACTTTCGGTATTCGGGGGTGGAAACGGTCGTCGGTGCACAGGCTGCGCTGGACATCCCGAATCAGTTCCCGAACTCTATCTGTTCCCTCGCATCACGGCACTTGTGTGCCTTTTGCGGGAAAACGCGAGAATTATATCATAAATTCGCCTGCTCAGGGGCAAATCACCTGCTCGGGGCTCGCGCGAGACGAGGGCCAGGCCGTCCACAGACTGGAACGCGGCAGAAGGTTTTGCCGGCCTGCCGTCCGGCAGGCCCCGCCCATCCTGACTGCCGCGCCGCCGCCATGGAAAATACCCTCGCGGCAGATTGAATGACGCGCGAAAGGCATGCGAGCGACGCGGCGGTTGTCGGGGTTCGGGGCGAAACGCGCACGCGGAGATACCCGAGCCGACGAGCGCATGCCTCCGCACGCTCATAACCGAACAATTCGTGCGCCGAACGCAAGATTTCGGCAAACAAACGGCTTCGCGGCGGATGCCGACGGACACGCCCCCGACGCGGCAAAGGCAACCGCCGCGCCGCCCGTGCCCATCGGCGGCAGACTTACTGCGCAGTAAATCAAAACTTACTCCTGAGTAAGTCTAAAGTTACTCCCGAGTAAGTTTTCTTCCGATGGGCACGGGAAATTCCTGTGATGCGCACGCGGCACATTTCCCCTGCGCACGACAAGAAACTCCGATAAGCATCCGAAGGAAGAACAATACCCACGAACCGAGCCAGTCCTCCCCATCGCAGGGGAAACTAACAGGCAGAAACGGTTAGTGCGCGGCGGATTGGGGAATTCAACCGCCTTGAGCAGCGTTCATTCAACGAGGTGAAGAGCGTTTTTAATTGGCCTTGGTCAATAGGCGTGAAGGGGCGAGGACTCGCGGCAGTGTGGTTGACTGCGATAAAGCGACCAGCCGTTGTTCAGCCAAAAGGCGATTCCACAGACCCACATGGCCGGCAAAAGAAGTGAATGATTGCCCGAAATCTCAGCCACGATGACAATGGCCGTCATCGGAATGCGCACGGCACTTGCAAGAAAGCCTGCCATACCAACGAGTGCAAACGCCGCCGGGTTGATTCCAAACGAGGCAGGGAGGATGTGCGCAAAGAAAAGCCCAACCGCCGCGCCCAATGTTCCCCCACAGACGAGTGCCGGAGCAAAAACGCCGCCCGAACCACCCGAGCCGACCGTGAACGCTGTTGCAATCGCCTTCATGAAGAAGAAGCAGACGAAACCGGCAATCGTCAGCGGTCCGAAATTGGCAAACAGTTCACTGCGCCCGGCCGTGAAACTCGCCTGGATAATCGAGTAACTCGTCCCCAAGACATCCGGCACGAAGAAACCGATCAGACCCGTCAGCAATCCGCCAATCACAACCTTGAGCGCCCCCGAGATGCGCAACTCGCCGAAGCGAGCTTCCGTCGCTCGAAAGAAGCTAATGTAGAACCTGACACCAAAGACGACGACAATGGCCAGGACAAAATACGGGAAAAGCCGCAACCCGTTCGTATAACTGCAGTCCGGCGGCATGACAAAAAGCGAATCCCAGCCGAAGAAGCAGGCGTAAATCGTATAGCTAACGGCTGATGCGATAAAACTCGGCAAGAGCGTTTCGTACTCCACGTCGCTTGAGGAATAGAAAATCTCGAAGCCGAAGAGCGCACCGGCCAAAGGTGCCTGGAAGAGCGCACCAATGCCGGCGGCAAGTCCCGCCGCCATCAGAATCCGCCGCGCACGAAGCGTCAGATTCAGGAACCGTCCGATGACACTGCCGCAGGCGGCGCCAATCAGGGTCACCGGCCCCTCATAACCAGCCGATCCGCCCGAGGCAACCGTCAGGACGGAGGCCACGGACTTCACGGGAATGACCGCCCCCGTAATGTAGCCATCCCTCAGGTGATAGGCGCGAATGGCACTATCCGTCCCCCGCGCATGTTCAAGTTTCGAAAAGCGACGAATCAGCAGGTAGCCAAGCCAGGCCCCAACCGCCGGGAGAAACAGGAGAATCCACCGATGCGGATCGGAAAAGAGTTCCCACGAGAGAAACTTCCGAACGAATGCCGAGCCATCCGAAAGCCGCGACAGGGACTGGTGATGCCCGATGCCCTCCAGAATCCACTCGTTGCCAAGGCGAATCAGATAGCGGAATCCAACGACGACAAAGCCGACGGCAAACCCGACGAGAATGGACTCGCCAAAGTACTTGCCCGTTCGAAAAGAGAGTCCTTTCCCGGCCAGAAAGAACCGCCAACTGGATATTGACAACCGACGAAACATACGATGCCGCTATTATACCATATAAGTTGGGAGCGATGGCATGGGCATATGAAAAAAAAGCGGGCGGCGCAAGTCTTTCGCCGCCCCTTTGTCGCGCACGGTTCACCCGCACGCCGTTCGCGCCTTACTTGGAGACTTCGGGTGCCTGCGCCGCGGCCGCGGCGGCCTTCGCGGCAGCTTCGCGCTCCGCGAGGACGTCCTCAATCTCCTCTTTCAGCTTCGCCAGTTCTTCGACGCTCATCGTGGCGACAGGCTTGCCCTTGCGAACGGGGATGTTCATCCCATGGTCGCGGAGAAACTGATCCACCTTGTCCTGATTCTTCTTGTAAAGATAGAAACCCGCAGCGGCAACGCCAACACCAACGGCGGCACCGACGAGATGATTTGCTGTAATTGCCATAACTATTTCCTTTCCTTTAAGAGGTTAGCCATTATTATATCATTTTTTCGTGTCGTGCATATCGTAGAAGAAGATGCGAAGCGAATTGCCGACGACCAGAATCGTGCTCGCGTTGTGCATGACCGCACCCACTATCACGGGGATGAGTCCCAAACCGCCCAACAGGAGTCCGACCGTATTCACGCCAACCGACACGAAGAAGTTCTGTCGAATCACGTCCATCGTATGCCGGGCGAGACCGTATGTCGCCGGCAGGAGCATCGCATTGTCACCCGCAATCGTGATGTCCGCCGCCTCCATCGCGACATCCGTGCGCGTCTTGCCGAGCGCAATGCCCACGTCGGCATAGGCAAGACCTGGTGCATCGTTGATGCCGTCGCCGACCATCACGACGCCGTTTCCGCCCGCCTGAAGACGCAGGATGACCTTCGCCTTGTCCTCCGGCATCAGTTCGGACTCAAACCCATCCAGCCCAAGGCGACGCGCCACGACATCCGCCTGCTGTTCCTGGTCGCCCGTCAGAAGCAAAATGTCATCCACACCCGAAAGCCGCAGGCGATTGAGAGCCTTCTTCATGTTCTCGCGAAGCGGATCGCGAATGCCGATCAAGCCGACGATCTCCTCGCCACGCGCAACATAGATGACACTCTCGCCGTTCGCGAAGAGACGGGATGCCTGATCGCGCATCGGATGCGTATGGATGCCCGCCTCGTTCAAGAAGCGTTTCGAACCAACACGCACGACCTTGCGCCCGACCTCCGTCCAAACGCCGCGTCCGACGACCGTGTGGATTTCCTTATGGCGCGGAATCTTTCCGCCCACGCGTTGGAGCTGCGAGAGAATCGCATTCGCCATCGGGTGACGGCTTGTCTCCTCCGCCGCCGCCGCGAGCGCAAGCACTTCCTCGCGTGAATACTCACCCGAGACGGTGGCAATCGACGTGACGCGTGGCTTACCTTCCGTCAGCGTCCCCGTCTTGTCCAAAATGAGTGTATCGGCTTCGGTCAGAGACTGGAGGGATCCTCCGCCCTTAATCAGCACACCATTGCGTGCCGCCGTCGAAATCGCCGCCGAAAGTGCCGCGGCCGTCGACAGGCGAATGCCACACGAATAGTCGATGACCAGCATATTGAGCGCCCGGTTCACGTCCTTCGTCGCCAAAAAGACCGCCAGTGCGAGCGTAATGTTCACGGGCACGAGAGCGGCGGAAAAGCGATCCGCATACGTCTGGATCTCCGCTTTCTTGCCCTCGGCATCCTCCACCATGCGAATGATGCGCGAAACGGCCGTCCCTTCGCCAACGGACTCAACGCGAATGGTCGCCGTGCCGTCAACCGCAAGCGTACCGGCATAGACCTTACCGCCCACCTCCCTCGGCACGGGACCGAACTCGCCAGTAATCGATGACTGGTCGACGAAGACATGGCCGGCGACGACCTCGCCGTCGGCGCAAATCTTCTCGCCCGTGTGGACGACGATGAAGTCCCCCTTGCGCAGGGCCTTCACGGGGACTCGCTCAAGCGGCGTACCCGGCTCACCATCGGACGAAAGCCACGCCTCTTCGCCATCCACTGACAGCATATCGCGAATGGCATTGCGCGTCTGGTCCATCGTATATGCCGTCAGCGACTCCGCCAAATCATGCAGCAACAACACGGTCAGAGCCGAACCGGCGCGCCCGGTTGCCACGCTCGAAACGACCGCCAGCGCACTCAGCGTGTCGGCATTCGGCAGAAACGTTCGCGCCAAGACACCGATACCACTGCGAAAGATCGGCCCCGCAAGGGCGAGTGCACCAAAGCCCGTCGGCGTGAGCATCCGTCCGAGAACCGTCGTAGGAACCGCCCGCTTGAAAATCCACGAGCCGACAAGCAAGGCACCCGCGATTCCCGCACGCGTCAGCATGGTCGGCAGCGTCTCCTCATGCAGGTCGCGCTCCTGGACAAGCAGGTGGTTACGCTCCTCACGCTCCTTGCGAAGCGCACTCAGCGAATGAATCTGGATGAGACTCTCAACCGACTCAAGCAGTTCCTCATCGCCCGTCACATCCGGATTGTAGGTCAAGATGACGCTTGACGCGGCGCAATTCATCCGCTGCGACAAAACGCCGCGCAACTGTGAAAAATGATTCTCAAGGTCGGTCTGCTCGGCCGACAGGTACTTCACCGCCCGGCAGACAATGCGCACACGGCCTGGCAGGCGGTGCGCAAATTGGCACTTGAGCAATGGCGGTTGTGAAGAACGAAACGACATCCAACGCCTCCTTCTTACTTAAAGGACTAAACTACAAAGTCGAAACGAATCGTGAGACGGCCGCCGCGACACCCGCCTCATCCATTGCGTCAATGTCACCAAGGCCATTGAGGAAGAGGATGAAGGCATTCCAAGCGGAATCGAGCCACGCCATAATCTCGGCCTCGCACGTCTTCGCCACATCGTAGCGAATCAGGAGATTCCCCGTCATCAGGCACAGTTCGGCCGTTTCAATCCCCGGCAATTTCTGAAGCCGCTGTATGAAAATCCCCGAGAACTTTTGCGCAAGGTCGGGATACTGCCGAACACCGTTGATGTTCACGCGAACGCGACCCGGCAACGAGTGAACGATGCGAATCTTGCCAACGCACTTCAAGTAGGCCTGAATGAGTGGATTCATAACCTTTCCCTTTCTTACAGACGCGCCGCGTCCTCTTATTTCGTGAGGGACTGCTGAAGCCACCAGAGGACGGCCAGTGGCGAGAACTTCGCACCGCCGCGCCCCATCAGGCCACGAATGAACGTGATGACCAGCACGAATGTCATCAGTGCCGGCAGGTCGAGAAGCCCATGCGAACGGCGCAACAGAGCCTGGTTGAGCGCATAGTGAATGGCCCGCAGTTCCCCGCCAAGCACCGACCGATGGGCGCGAAACGCCGTCTCAAAGTCGAACCCGTGCGTCGCGGCGGCCACCACCAGCGAAGGCGTCAGCTTCTCCGCGTCATAAGTGACAAGTGCCGTGCCGAGAATCGGATTGACCGTCACCTCGTGGATGCCCTCCAGCCGCTTGACCGTCGCGGCAAAGTCCGCAAGACCCCGTGCCCGCCCCTTGAGGGAAGGGATGCTCAGGCGCAGACGCCCGCGAATCGAGTGGACGACCTCCAGCACACCGGAGAACGAAACGACCTGTTGAACTGTGTTCTTCATCATCACGCCGAATAGTTTACCACGACTTACTTTCCGCGTCAATGGCGAATCATTAGGCGTAGCGTTCGAAATACTTCGAAAGGTATTTCTCAAGCCGCGTCTCAAGCCACGGCGTGACATGCCAGTAGTCGCGCAGGTTCAGGTATTCCCCAATGGGGCCGTTCTGCCCCGGCTTCACACCGTACTCGCACTTCAGGAGGATGTTCCGCGCCGTCGCCTCGCTGGAGACGAACTCGATGACCTGCGTCCGAAAACCAAGAATACGCATAATCATCGCACGGAACGAGTCCGTCAGAATGTCACACAGACGCTCGCGCAGAATTGACTGGCGCATAAGACCGGCGAAAGCCCCCTTGTCGTCAAGCGTCTTCTGAAGTTCATGCTGGCAGCAGGGTGCACTTAGGATGTACCGCGCCTTCCATTCGACACCTCGCGCCAAAGCCTCGTCAGTCGCCGTGTCACACGCATGGAGATGGAGCGAGACAACCATATCCGCCCGCTCAAGGCTCACCGCCCCCAGATCGCTCTCAATAAAAGTGACGCGGTCGGCAACGCCAAGGCTTTCGACCATTTTCCGTGCAGACGAAATCACATCGCTCCGACGGTCGATGCCAATGACCTTGACGGCCGGAATGCGCAGAACCTGCGAAAGATAATAGTAGAGTGCAATGGTCAAGTACGCCTTGCCGCATCCGCAGTCAACGACCGTGAAGTCAACCAACGGCCTGCCATCCTCCGGTTTCGGCTCGACTTTCACCGTCTCGCCGACGACCTTGAGAAACTCATTGACCTGATCGTACTTGCCTCGCATGGAGGCCCGAATGCGGCCCTCGCCATCCGCCAGTCCAACCACACGAAGGTAGGCCCCCGATTCGAAACTCGTCAGGGGAAGTTTCTTCACGCGGTCATGCGGCTGAACGACAACCTCCCGATTCATTTCGGCCGAACGCGAAACAAGCACATGCCCCTTGCGCGTGACGCGCACATGAAGGTCGCCCTTTGCCGTCATCAGGTGCAGGTCGCGAGCACCCTTCTGGGCTATCAAGTCGTCAAGCCCACTGACAATGCCATTCGTGTCGAAGTTCCGCACATGAACCTGACCATCGTCCGTCATCTCGGCCTGGAACTTGCGTTCGCCGCCGATCTCAACGGGCCGAATGGCAATCCGAAACGTCTGGCCGTTGCGGCGAACGGACTGCGAAATCCGCATGAAGCCCTCGCCAAGGACGCGGGAGCGGATTTCCTCCGCCAGCTTCGGGTCAAGTTCAAAGCGTTCCATATCAGACCTTCCCGTGACGACGCATCTGCCGCGTCATCGGCGGATCAATCACCTCGGGAGTCAGGACATCCGACTTCGCGGACGTCTTCCGCCGAATGAGCCACATCTGGACAATCGAGAACACCTGGCTCAGCGTCCAGTAGAGCGAGAGCGCGGACGGGAACGAATAGAACATCACGAGCATCATGACGGGCATGAAGATCATCATCATCCGCTGCTGGCTCTTGTCACCCGTTGAGGGGGTCAGGGCACTCTGAAGGGCCATTGTCAGCGCCATCAGAATCGGCAGGATGTTCAGCCCGCCGAACGGGAACCAGCTCGCGAAGAGCCCTTCCGGTTCCGACAGGTCAGCAATCCACAGGAACGGCGCGTAGCGAAGTTCAACCGCACTGCGCAACACATTGAAGAGCGCAATGAAGACCGGAATCTGGATGAGCATCGGCAGGCACGAGCTCATCGGGTTGACCTTGTGGTTCTTGTAGAGTGCCCACGTCTCCTGCTGAAGCCGCTGCGGATTGTCCTTGTACTTCTTCTGAATCTCCTTCATCAGGGGCTGGATTTCCTGCATCTTCTTCATGCCGACCGTAGACTTGTGCGTCAGCGGCCAGAAGAGGATGCGAACGAGAATCGTCAACAGGATGATGGCAATACCGTAATTCGGAATCCAGGCATTGAACACATTGAGAATCCAGACAAGCGGATAGCAAATCCACCGCCACATGCCGAAATCCATCACGTCGCGCATCCCAAGATCCCACAGGAGGGACTGCTTCTTCGGCCCGACATAGAAAACGCTCGTGCGCGTGGAACCGACCGTCGGGAAAGTCACTTTCGCCGCGACGCTCTCGGGACGGTAGTTCGCCGCACGAACGTCACGGGCAACCGTCGCGACGAACCCGGCATTTGCCTCCGTCGACCGCGCAAGGGCGGTCACAAAGAAGCGGTTCTTGACGGCGACCCACGACCGTGCCCCCGGGCAGGGCACGTCCATCTTGGCCGGCAACCCGGCCGCACTCTTCGAACCGCTGCAACCACCGGAGATTCCGCCGACGAGGTAGTCCTTCAACGGCTCCTCATCCGCATGGTGGACCGCCTCGCCGCCCTTCGGACCGTCAACGAAACTGTCAATCGAGAGAAGGTCATTCTTCGAGACCCCCATCTGCATCACACCGAGCGAAAGCGAGGTGTTCGCCCCAGGCGCCGCATGGAATGTCTCCTCGTATGCAACCTGGTAATCCGCCCCGAGCGAGACCTTGCGCGTCACTTTCGCATTGACGAACACAATCTCATTGGATGAAACCGAGCGCACCTCGTACGCGGCATTCGGGGCAAGGCCCTCCACGCCATCCAACGCACCAAGCGGCGAATCCGTGAAGTCAAGAACGACGGGCGGATTATCGTCACTGACCGTACCCAGGCGATGGGCGTACTGCTTCAGCGTAGCCTTCTTGACGACGGCACCCCACGAACTGAGTTCCAGCTTGAGCTGGTCGTTCTCAAGAGTCAGGGTCTTTTCAGGAACGGACGGGGTCTCAACGACGGGAACCTGCGTAACGACCGGCTTCGCCTCTGGCGGCGGGGGCGCAGGCAATGTCACAAAAGGCGCACCGTTCGTCGTCGTGTTCGCCGTCTCGGCAAGACGGGCCTGTTCAGCAGCGGCCGCCGCCTTCTTCTGCTTGGGAATTTCAGTAAAGATGTACCAAGCCAGCACTGCACCAAGCAGCAGGCAAATAATCTTTTCCGTCTTGTTCATTTCTCAGTCAACCATCCTTCCTCTTTATAAAAGCATCCTTATCTGCCGCGCCTACCGCGACACGGCGGCGGGCCGCTCGCACCGCCATCTCCCCTTCGCCGGCACCGGATCGTACCCATGGCGTCCAAACGGATGACACCGAAGAATCCGCCAAAGCCCGAGAAGCGTGCCCTTCAAAGCCCCATGCACCGACAGTGCCTCAATCATGTAATTCGAGCACGACGGCACAAACCGACACGCCCCACCCATCAGGGGTGAAAGCGCAACCTGGTAACCGCGAACCAGAAATATCAGGATTGAGCGCATAACTCCCGCATCTCCGCCATGACCTCGGCACAAGTTCGGCCGCCAATGGTGCGCTTCGCAATGAAAATCCACTCCGTCCGTTCAGGAACGGCCCCTTCCTTCACCAGCAGGCGGAAGGCTTCACGCATCAGCCGCTTGGCCCGATTGCGGGGAACCGCATCGTGGAAGGTCTTCTTGGAAACGACGACGCCGGCCAAACGGTCGGCGTCGGGGGACATCAAACGCCACCCGACGAGGAGACGCCCCTTGACGGGACGCCCCCGGTCGAAGATACGCTTGTATCTCGCGCCGGGGAGTCGGGTGGACATCTTTTATGCCTTACCTCAAACCTGGGTCAAGCGCTTGCGACCCTTCGCACGACGGGCCGCGAGAACCTTGCGTCCGCCCTTCGTCGCCTTGCGGGCGCGATAACCGATTTTCCTTTTCCGCTTGATCTTCGACGGCTGCCATGTCATCTTCATGATATTCGTTCCTTTCTGCTCAAATTGTTGAGTGCGTATTATATCATATTCACACCAACTCCTTCAAGTGCCCCCAGTTGGATTCGACGGGGCGGGGCGGCGAAACCGGCAGGAACCATGTCCGAGAGGAGGAACCGTCTGACGACAGACAGGAAGGCTGTGGAATTCCGATGCCCATCGGACGGAATTCTAATGCCCGTCGGAAAAATTTCTGATGGGCATTAAAAAGTACTCCAATGCCCATTAGACGGGCCTGTCGTCCCCAACGGACTGAAATCCGACGGAGGTAACGCTTTCACGGTCCGCCGCGACTTCTGACACGGTGGTCTCCTCGACCGCCAAGATACGACCAAAACAGCCAACCCCGAAAGGAAACCATGCACACAACCAAGCCCAATCTCCCGCGCGCCTACTCCTTATATATAGACATGCACGAGGGAGGACCCAAAAACCTGCCGCGCCCTCTGCGCAAGTGAGAAGGTCAATGACGCGGATGGAGGCGATGAATCTCGGCAAAGCGCCCCGCATCCACGTGCGTGTAAATCTGCGTCGTGCCAATGTCGGCGTGCCCGAGCAATTCCTGAATGGCCCGGATGTCCGCGCCGTGGGCAAGCATGTGGGAGGCGAAACTGTGCCGAAGGACGTGCGGCGAAATCCGCGCAAGGTCAATACCGACCGCCGCCGCCCGCTGCTTGATGATTTTGAAAACACCCTGCCGCGTAAAGGGTCCGCTCCGCCGCGTGACGAAGACGTGTGTTTCCGAAAGGTCTCCGTGGGTAAAGGTTGCGCGGGCGGACGCAAGGTAGGCGTTGATTGCCCGCCCGGCGGAACCGCCGATTGGGACGATGCGTTCCTTCGAGCCCTTCCCCAAAACACGCAGAAGCTCCCCATCTGCCACAATATCATCCATCTTCAGATCACAGAGTTCGGAGACGCGCAACCCACAGCCATAAAGGACCTCCAGCATGGCACGGTCGCGCAATTCGCGAGGGGTCGTTCCACTCACCTTGTCAATGAGCGCGGCGACTTCGCTCTCGCTGAGAATCTTCGGCAGGGCCTGCTCGCGGCGCGGCGGATCCATCAGTTCCGCCGGATTGTGCCGAATGAGCCGCCGCTCGCGGAGGTAATGGAGCCACGTCCGAATGGCAATGGCTCGCCGCGCCCGCGTCGAACCCTTGAGTCCTTCCGAACGCTCCTCGCCAAGGAAGTCGGCAATCGCCTCTCGTGTCACATCCCGCGAAGCGTCGATGCCGCGCTTCTTCAGGTAGTCGGCGAAGAAACGCAAGTCGCTCGCATAGGCCTCGCACGTGTTTCGTGCCATGCCACGCTCAAGTTCCAGCGCGGCAATGTAATCGTCTATGTCATCCGCCAGCATCACAATCCCGACGGCAGACGACCGAGAAACTCGCCAACCAATGCGCGCATCCGGGGCTTGGCCGCCTCGCCGGCGGCAATGACTTCCGCGTGCGCAAGCAGCTGGGGCGAAATTCCCGCCGCGAGATTGGTGACGAGTGAAACGCCGGCGACATTCAGTCCGCACGCCCGGGCGAAGACAGCCTCCGGCACGGTGGACATACCGACGACATCGGCACCCAGCGTCCGATAGGCGCGAATCTCCGCCGGTGTCTCATAGGCCGGACCGGCCGAAAAGGCGTAGACACCTTCCTGAATCCGCAGGCCCAGGCGGGCCGCACAGGCATGAAGCGTCGCCGCCAGCGAACGCGAATAGACCTCGGTCATGTCGGGAAAGCGCGGACCCCAGTCCGAATCGTGGGGTCCGATGAGCGGACTCATCCCCAGCAAATTGATATGATCGTGAAGGATCACGAAATCACCCGGGCGAAGCGCGGCGTTGATGCCACCGGCCGCATTCGTCAGGAGGAGATTCCGACAGCCCATTCGCCGCAGAATATCGACCGGCAGAACCACCGGTTCCCATCCCACGCCCTCATAGAAATGCCGCCGCCCGCACCAGGCCGCCACCAACCGCCCGCATCGGCGGTAGAGGATGAATTCTCCCGAATGGCCCTGAACCGTTGACGCGCCCAGCCCCTGAATAGCCGAATAGGGAATACGAACGAGAGCCTCGTCCATTTCAAGGGCATCACCCCAACCACTCCCGAGCATAATGCCCAGGTCCGGCACCTGCCGGAAGCAGATTTCGGGAAAACAGGCGACCGCCGCATCAAAGAACTTTCGATTCATCTTGACCCCTCCTCTTTTGGCCAGCAGGTGAACGGCAACCCGTCATACGGGCAATTGCGCGAAAGACTTGCAAACGACCCGATGTCCACCCGACGCGGCTCGCCCACCGTGACGACGGTCGGGCGCAAGGCCTGAAGCGCAGCCGAATACCGCGCCGGGAAGAGCCGCGCCGGCAAATCGTGCCACGCCCGCGCCCAGGCCTCAATCGGCATTCCCTCGCCCTCCACCATCACCGCATAGGTGATTGGCACGGCCGCCTCAAGTCCAATGATGCCATTGGCACTCGCGGCAAAGCCGAGCGACTTTCGTTCCGCCGGATGCGGCGCATGATCCGTGGCAAACATCAGGACACCATCCTTGACGGCCCTCCGGAGTTCCGCCCGATCCTCGTGGTTCCCCAGCGGCGGAGCCATCTTGTAGTTGGCATCGTCGGCCACCAGATCCTCACAGGAAAGCAGGAGGTGATGGGGCGTCGCCTCCGCCGTCACCGGCAGGCCCTCCCGCTGGGCGGCACGGACGAGCTCGACCCCTTCCGCCGTTGAAATGTGCTGGATATGCAGACGGCACCCCGTCTCGCGGCAAAGCGAAAGGTCGCGGCGGATGGCCTTCGTCTCGGTCTCGACCGGGATAATCGGCAAGTTCAGTCGCCGCGCCAGGGGACAGTCCCGAATGACACCCCCCATCTGCACGACCGGGTCCATCGCGTGCTGGCAGACGGCGAGCCCCAGCGCGGCACTTCGTTTCATCACCGACTCCATCACATGGTCATCGGCGACATAACTCCCATCATCCGTGAAAAACGCCGCGCCCGCCTCGGCGAGCCGTTCCAAGTCCGCAACCTCCCGCCCCTTCCGTCCTCGGGTCATGCAGGCGGACGGGAAAATCCGAATTGGAAGCGTCTCATCCTCTATCTGCTCACGAATCCACGGCACGCTGTCCCCCGCCGGTTCCGTATTCGGCATGGTGACCACGGCGGCGAATCCGCCGCGAAAGGCCGCCCGCGCACCCGTCGCCCGCGTTTCCGCACGCGGCATCCCGGGGTCGCGAAAGTGGACGTGGACATCCACGAATCCAGGAAATGTGTAGTCTTTTCTCATCAGAACGAAAGAAGCTTGTCGCCGACTTCCAAAGGCCGTCCGCGCAGGAACGCACCCCCGTCCATGAGCGAACTGCCCTCGGGTTTCAGCTGCGTCAAAAGGAGGGCCGTGTCGCCGCACTTGACGATGGGTCCGGGAACGACAGTCGCATCCCCCTTGACGCGATTGGGAATGATCTTCACGACCGTCCCCGGCTCTGCGGACTTCCACGACTCCTCCATCTTCGGCGGAAGCTTCGCCTGGGTGATGACGACGCGTCCGCTGTTGCCCTTGCGGCGGAAGCGTTCCGGCAGGAAGGTGTAGCATCCGGGCCAGGGAGAATAGGCGCGGATGTTGCGCTCAATCGTGAGAACGGGACTCCGCCAATCGATGAGGCCGTCCGTCTTCTTCAGCTTGTGGGCGAACGTCGCATCCGCATTCACCTGGGGAATCTCGGGCGGCAACTTGCCCTCGGACATCAGCCGCAGGGCCTTTGCCAGCGTGACGCCCCCCGTCACGGCAAGGCCATCCATCAGGCTCCCACCCGTCGCATCCGAATAGATTGGCTCGTAGCTCTGCAGGAGAATCGGGCCGTCGTCCATCCCGATGCCCATTCGGATGACGCTCACACCCGTCAGGCGGTCACCCGCCGCGAGCGCGGCGACCACGGGCGAAGCGCCGCGATATTTCGGAAGAAGCGAAAAGTGGCAGTTGATGCACCCGTGGGGCGGCAACTCCAGGAGCGGCTTCTTGAGGAACTGCCCGAACGCCACCACGGCGATGACGTCGGGAGCCCAGGCCCGAAGCTGCGCCATCGCGTCCTCAGAATTCACGCTTTCGGGAGTGATAATCTCACGAAGACCCTGTTCAACGGCAAACGCCTTGCACGGGCAAGGGGTGACGACCTTGCCGCGCCCGACCGGCCGGTCGGGCTGTGTCACGACGCCGACGACCTGCAGCTCCGGCTCACGCAGGATAGCCCGGAGACAAGTTGCACTCGCCGCACTCGAACCCATAAATACAACTCTCATTGCCGCATATTATACCAAAAAACCCCGATTCTTCGTTGGCCGCGCCTCAGCGCGTGCGCACAATCTCGTAGAGATAGGACGCCTTCTGGGCGTTTCGCGCCGTGTCGGTCACAAAGGTGAGCCGCCCCTTCTCATATCGTGACGGCACGACCTCCCGCCGCGAACCATCCTCATTGAGCACGTACACCGTGAACGTCCCCGGGCGAAGCGCCAGCGAGACCTCCGCCCGCCCGCGCCGCATCAGGTGCGGCAGTCCACCCCAATCCAGCAGGACCGTCATGGCCGAGTCCGCGAACCGCGCCCCCGTATTCTGCACGTCCGTCAGATGCGTGAGAAGGATGCGCGAGGCGCCTTCAAGCGGTGCCTCCTCAAGCGAACTCGCCCACAGCGTGGTCGGCACATCCCCCGTGTCCGCCACATCCAGAATGCCCACCGAAAAACCGCCGCGCTTGGCGAATCCGCCCACGGTTCGGCGCGTGTCGAGCCGCAAGACGGCGGACTTCTCGTCCACCTGCAGGGCCGCCTGGTCACCGACTGACAAGTCGCCGCGCAAGAAGAGACAAAACGCCGCCCGCTCGCCGGCACATGACAGGGGGTCGCCCGACATATCGAAGTAGGTCATGGCCTGTCCGCCCGGGTTGCGGACACCCCGCTGCGTATGCGTCCAGGCGAAACGCCACAGCCCGTCCCAGCCCTCGCGGGCCGCCCACGCCCCCGTGGCGATGCCTCCCACACCACGGTAGATACCCGGCGCGGCGAAATTCCACTCGGTGAGCGTAAAGGGCTTTCCCGGCAACCGAAAGAGCCCCGCCCACCGCACCCCCTTGACGGCGTTGCCTTCAAAGGGGATCACGTTCTCGCATCGGCTCGGCAACTGCCAGCCCTTCCCGAGAAAGTTCGGGTGATCGACATAGAAGTGCATATCCACGTAGTCGAACGCCTCGCGGCAGGACGACCAGGCCTTGTTCGAACTCCAGCCGTTCAGGTCCGAGAAAATCTGCCGCGCTCCGACTTCCTCCCGCAGGAACTTCGTCATCCGGGCGTAGAAGCGGCTCTCAAGCCCGACGTACTTCGCCAGGCCCTCCTTGTCGAGATTCTTTCGGTAATTGTCGGGGCAGTTCTCGTTCACCAGCGAGATCCAGGCGACGCCCGGCTCGTCCGCCCAACGCCGTCCCGTGAAGGCGTTCACGTGCGTCAGCCAGTTCTTCGCAAAGGCACAGAGGTTTGAATAGGCCGCCTCATCCTCGCGCACCATCATCTTGAACTCATCCCGATTGACGCACCCGGGCCGATCGACACCGAGGTCCTTCCACGGCACGGGGCGCGAGACGAAGAGATCCGTGCTGATGTAGATGCCGTGGCGGATGCAGGCCGCCGCCAAGGCATCCAGCTCTCGCAGGCGCGACGCATTGGGGACGGTGGAATCCCCCGTGCCTTCGACGAGCCGTCCGTCATGGTGGTGGATGCGGACCGTGTTGTAGCCACGGCGGGCCAATTCCGCCGCGAAGGCATCCGCCGACTCAAGCGTCTGGCCGTAATTCGCGTCAAAGCAGAGATTCACGCCATAAAAGCGCCGCGGAATGCCCGGGGCGTTCTCGAACTCGAAATGACCGTTCCGCACCACCACGCGGCCAAACTTGCCGGCCGGCGCATCCACCCCACTCACGCGTGTAAAGTCGAGCGCACTTCCCGGGAGGATTCCTCGGCTGACGGACAGGGGAATCCAGTCCTTGTCCGCCCGCAGGGTCACGGGTTGCGAAACGACGAGCTGGAGGGGCTCGCTTTCGGCGAGCGTCACGCCCAGTTCAATCCTCTCCCCGGGCTTCAGGTCCCGTTCGGGGGCGAGCATCCGCAACTCCACGCGTCCGCCGAACTTCGCCCCATCCTGGAAGAAAACCCTGGTCGGACGGTCAAACGCAAGCGACAGGCACACGCGCCCTTCGGCATCCTTCAGTTCGAGATGCCGCGTGTCATTCTTCCATCCGAAGGTCGAGGTTGCGCCCTTCGCCGGGAACGGACTCTCGACTCCATCCTGAACATACGAGCCTCCGACCAGAACGGAAGCCGGAATCTTCGACAGCCCGATGAAGAGCTGTTCGACACGAACCGCCTCGTTGACGGACACCGTCCACCGTGCCGAAACGCCCCCCGTCGCCGTGCGCTCAAACACCGCACGACACGCGGCACGCGCCGTCTCTCCCAAGTTGAAGCACAGCGTGGCGGCATTCGTCCAGGATGCGGCATCCTTCGTCGCGGCGGCCCGCTTCCATCCCGGGAGAAATATCTGGGGACTCAGTTCAATGCCGGACGGCTCAAGCGCGACCGAACCGTAAAAGCCCGTTCGGGCCACGCCTCCCGAGGCAAATCCGCCCAAGAGGCTCACCGCAAGCCCAACCGCCAGCATTCGTTTCATGTGCATAACCGCCCGTTTCCTTTCGTGGACGGCATTATACCATATCGTCGCCCCTTCGGGCGAAATGAAACGCGCCGCGATTCGCCGCTCAGGACTTCTGAAGCCCGGCGGCGAAGCTGCGCCCGACCCACTTCTTGGCGTGCCAACGGCGCGAAAGGACGATGCCGCGCAAGTTCTCGTCCAGCATGAAGGCAATCCACGCACCGACCAGTCCCCACCCAAAGGGAATGGCGAACAGCCAGCCAAGCCCCACGGCCCCACTGGAAAATCAGCCCGACGACAAGCGGATACACGGCATCGCCGGTCGCACGAAGCGTCCCACACGCAAAGATGTTCCTGACGCGGCCGACCTCCAACACGCAGTCAATCCACAGGATGATGACACCGAGATGGATGATTTCGGGATTCTTCGTCAGCGCGGCGAACAGCCAGGGGCCCGAAAGCGCGAGAAGGACGCTGCACGTCAGGGTGATGACCATACTGCGGCCGAGGAAATAATTCCCCATCAGATAGGCGGGCGTATAGCGCGAGCGCCCAACGAGGTGCCCGACGAGAATGTCACCGCCCTGCGTAATGCTCGCGCAGAAGAGGTAGACGAACATGATGCAGTTCACCGCGTAGGTGCGCACGACGAGCGCATTCGTGCTGATCTTGTTCACGAAGTAGGTAATCGTCACCTGTGAAAGGCAGTAGGACAGTTCCTCCCCCATCGCCGGAAAGCCAATCTTGAGAATGTTCCGAACCTCGCCCCAGGGGAAGGGACGGAACCAGGCCAGCGGAAACTTGGGGATGTGCGTCTTGAAGTGAATCGCGGCGATGAGCACGAAGACGACGATTCGACTGACCGCCGTGGCCCACGCGGCCCCCGTCACGCCCAACGCCGGGAAACCCCAGTGCCCGAATATCAGCACGTAGTCGCCCACGGCGTTCACGGCATTCGCCAGGGCCGTCACAATCATCGGGCCCTTCACGCGATCCACGCTCCGAAGGGAGGCACTGAAGGCGAAGGCCAGGGACTGGAAGAACGACAGCGCGCCCGTAATCTTGAGATAAGCGGCCCCATCGGCGACCAGTTCCTCCCGGAGACCCATCATGCGGACGATGTCCTCGGCGTGGAAGTACAGGACGGCACTCGCCACAAGCCCGACGACGGCATTCATGACCAACGCGATGCCCACGACCTGAACGAGCCGCTTGCGCAACCCCGCGCCGTGGTATTGCGCACAAACAATCGCCGCGCCCATCGAAACGAACTGGTAGACGAGAAAGACGAGTGCAATAATCTGGTTGTCCAGTCCGACGGCGGCAACCGCATTGTCGCTGTAGCGCGAAAGCATCAGCGTGTCGACGAAGCCGACGAGCATGACCAGCGCAATCTCCATGAAAATGGGGATGGTCAACTTCTTGAGCTGCTTCTTCAGCGGTTCCATGGGCGCGTATTATACCATAGTTCGTGTGGTGGTCAGACGGCGACCCAGCGGTAGCAGCCGCGCCGAAGCCCCCGCAGGCGCGGCAAAGCCAACCCGACGAACAGGCCAACGAGGAAGACGCTGATGAACGTGCCCTCGCGAACACCCTCAATCCGCCCGAGGAAGATCCACGAAAGGATGAGCGCCGAAACGGTCAGGAAGGCGTCAAAGGAAATCTTCACCCGTGGCAATCGCACCCCGAACTCCGCCGAAATCGTCTTGACGAGCGCGTCACCCGGTACGCACAGGTAGTCCGAATGGATTTGGCAACCGATGCCAACCGCCAACAGCACCGCGCCACAAACCAGCATCAGCACCTGCAGCGGATAGCAGTCCGTCACAAGCGGACGCGTCAGCCACATTCCAAGATCAATGCACAGCCCGAAAAGAAACGTCGCCGGAATCTGAAGGAACTGGAAAGGACTGAATCGCTTCCGCAAGATACCAAACTGAAGTGCCACAAAGAGAATGTTCATCAGCAAGGTCAGCGTCCCGTACGAAAGCGGCGTGACCGTCGTCAAGACCCAGGGAACGCTTGAAATGGGAGTCGCACCAAGCCCCGCCTGCGTCGAAAGGGCCACCCCGAACCCTGCGACAACCACACCAAAGGCGAACAAAAGCGCACGCCGCCGACGGTCAAACACAAGCCGTCCACTCGATTTCTCTGTCAACATACGGGCGCATATTATACCACTCCTGTCCAGTTGGGACGAAAGAGGCGGCCCGCGCCGCGCCCTCAGCCGATTAAAAAGTCGTCCAGAACCTTGAGTTCGGGAATGCGCTCAAGCGGATAATGCGTCCCAAAACGCTTCTCCGCCTCCATCACTAAGCGCAGGTGATTGATGCTGTCCCACTCGGGAATCGACGCATAAGCGGTCGTTCCGTCCAGTTTCTCACGCGAAACGCCGAAGATTCGGGCGGCGAAGGTGCCGAAGGCCTCCCGATAGAGGTCGCGCACGGTCGAAAGCCCCTGAAAGCGGTCAATCGTCAACGGCGTTCCCCAGTCGTTCTCCATCATGACGAGCAGGCCAAAGGCCTTCAGCGAGCACCAGCCATCGACGCTCCGGAAGTCCGTTTCCAACGAGACGGACTCGACTTCAAGGACATCCGCAACCGACTGCTCAAACGTGTTCACCGATACATTCCTTTCGAACCGCCTTCACATCCGCCGCCGCACCAGCAGAAGGCAGATGCCCGCAACGGAGAGCGTTCCAACCAACGAGAGAATGCCAAGGGCGACGGTCAGCGGCTGCGGTTTCGGCAGGGGCTCCCCTTCCGTGACCACACGCCCCGAATCCACGATGAAAAGCGCCATGTTCGACTCGTTCATCGCCGCCGAGCGGATGCCCTCCTGCGTCAGTCGATAGGTCCCGACGGGACGCGCCCGATGCGCCTTCACCCACTCGCCAAGCGCACGATCCGTCTTCAGCTGACTGAGGCTCGCCCACAGGTAGCGAATATCCGCATCCGCCGCGTCGCCCGTCAGCGGAATGCCGCGCTCGGTGAAACTCCAGGCGACGAGTCCGTTTCCGCCCTCCACGCAGTCGAGGACGCGCCCCTTGCCCAGCCGGATGATTTCATCCGCCGCGGGATTCTTCGCCCGCACGAGGGAAATGTCGATTGGCGCACAGTAAAGCCGGTCCACGCGGGCCAAATCCGCCGCGCCGAAGACCACAAGTGCCGCGAGGGCCATCTGGGCGACGCGCCCCTTGAGAGCGTCCATCCGCCCGAGCCGGTCAATCCCATATGCCGCCAGGACGACAAGGCAGAACTCCGTCAGGTGATGCCACTTGACGGGCGCACGGAGATAGTCGCCAAACGGCAGGGCGTAGACGAGACGATAGACGCTTTCGCAGTACCGCCCCATCGAAAAGAGCCAGAAGACGATAGCCGCGACAGCAAAAAACGCCGCGTCCGACCGCATGGGCGAACGGCTCTCCGTCATCGACGGACGGCGAATGCCGATGAAAACGACCCCGAGAAGAGCCAGTAGGCACGTCACCCAGCCGACGTAAAGCGAATGCTGCCGATAGTTCCCCGACGGCGCACCCAACGGCCGCCCGAGCCGTCCCTCGTAGGGGCGGACGTCCCGCCCGGCCCGGCGGCCGAACGACAGCGTCATCGGACAGCTCGTGTCACCCTGAATGCGGGGGATGAAGAACTCCTTCGTATCCTCCGGCGGCATGGACCAGTTCGTCGTGAAAATCCACCGCGCCTCGTCATCGCTTTTTGCCGCGCCGCCGCCCATCGCCGTCCCCTTGGACTCGGCAATCTGGCGGTCGCGTCCCGCCAAGTCGCCCGTCAGGGCCGAACGGAAGCTGACCGCGCCAATCAGGACAAACGCCGCGAGCGCAAGGCCCATCCCCTTCCAGCCGGGCAGGCGACGCTCCCGGATGCAGCACCAAACGAAATAGACTCCCGTCAAGACCGAGAAGAGCAACCAGAGGTCGGGCTGGTAGAAACTGCCCCAGGCGAGGCAGGCCCCCAAGAGCAGCCAATGCCGCGCCCGCCCCTTGCGCACGGCCCGATCGGCGAGTCCGAACGCGAAGACCCCGTAGGTCATCCACTGGAACCAGCCGAGATGCCCGGCCGAGAAGAGCGAGAACCAGTATCCCGAAAAGGCGAGGAGAAGTCCCCCGCCGTAGGCGGCCAGCCGCGAAAGCCCCCGCCCGCGCAGGAAGTAGACCATCCCCAGCGCGGCAAAATACGCGGCGACGGCGTACTGGAGCTCCTGCCAGAAATAGGGCGAGCCGACGAAGACCGTCAGGTCGCCGGGGATGAACTTGCCCGTCTCAAGCCACCGTGCCGCCCAGCGCGTCAGGCGTGCGGTGTAGTCGAGCGGATGCGTAATCGGGCAGTCGGGCATGACCGGGGCCACCGAAAGCGACCACGTCCCCCAGAAGACGAACGCCGCCAATACCGCATAGAGGACGGTAAAGGCGGCGAACCACGCGTATTTCGTGCGCATCCGCATAGCCGGACGGATTAGGCGACCTTGCCGAGCGCAATCAGTGCGAACACCATCGCGAAGATGGCCACCGTCTCAATGATGCCCAGCGCGGCGAGATAGTTCGTGAAGCCCTGGTTCGTCTCGGCCTGCGCATCGCAAGCCGCCGCGCCCGCACGGCCCTGGAACACCGCAGAAAGGCCAATCGCAATGCCCGCGAAGATGCCCGCCACGAGAACCGGAACGCCCGAACCGGCGGCCACGGTGCCGACCTTGCCGAGCATCACGAACATCAGAATCATTCCGTACAGCGTCTGGGTAATCGGCGCACCGACGAACGAGAGCAGAAGGAACGGAGCCGGCTTTCCGGCCGCATAGCACTTTTTCCACGACCCGACAGCCGCCGCCGCCGCGAATCCCGTGCCCAGCGCACTGCCCGCGCCCGACAGACCCAAGCAGGCAATTGCGCCCGCCACAATCATTGCTGCATCACTCATTTTCTTTACTCCTTATTTGTATACAGGTGTTTTGCTTGCTTTGTAAATCACTTCGCCCGCCGCCGGAAGGGTCGGAACGCATACCCCGACCACGACACGCCCTTGTGGTTCGAGAACTCAAGCGTGTTGAGACGCACGGCATGGACCAGAATCGACAGCCCAGCCATCAGCAGGTTGAGGACGTGCCCGAAGAGAAGAATCGCCACCATGCCGACCGCGTAGAGCGCCGTCACCCACCAGGCGTGTTCGCCCGCGACCAGCCCCGTCGCCATCGAGTTGAAGTTCTCCGCGACCTTGACGGACGCAAGCCCGACCGCAAACAGACGCACGTAGGAGATGATGTCACCGAGCGCCGACATGATGTTCAGCGGCAGCATCCCGAGTTCCGCACCACGCGTCTTCAGTTCGGACGGCTTCAGCGTAAAGCCGAAGACCAGCACGAGCGAAACGCCGAACACCCAGAAAATGGCCGTCGGTATCGCCGTAAAGACCCCGACAATCGAGTTCGTCACGAAATACATGAAGAGCAGGATGCCCGCCCAGCCGAATTCCGCCAGACACGAGGTGTCGTTCAGCTTGCACACGCCATTCCAGATGCGCGCCAGCATCAGGTGCGAAACGCCAATCGTGAAGCAGAGGAACATCATGTTCCGATAGCTCGGGTCGGCCAGCCACTCCACCGTCGGCCAATGCGCACACCACGGGATGCCCGCGCCGAACCAGGTGTTGCTCAACAGTCCCCAGAGAATCGTCGCACTGGAAAACACGGTCATGAGGATGACCCAGGAGTTCCGCCCGAACTTCCGCCACGCCCAGATGGTCGCCGCGAGGAAGATTGCACCATACCCGCCGTCGCCGACGAGCATCGCGAAAAAGAGGGAGAAATAGCACATGAACGGAACCGAGACGTCCGCCTCGGTGTACGCCGGCACGACGCCCAGCCCGTCGAACAGGGCCTTCACGGGGCGGAACAGTTTCGGCGGCTCAATGAGCGTCGGCGGAATCTCGCCCGCCTCGGGGTCGCGCAGGAGAACGCCCCACCCGGCCTTCGCGACTTCGTCTTTCAGCCGAGGCACGAGCGAGATGGGCAACCAGCCGGAAATTAGCGACACCGCCCCCTTGTTCGACAGCAATTCCCGCGCCTCCTCAAAGGCGATGCGATCGGCCAGAACCGGATAGTCGGCCAAGATTGCCCGATCGTCACCGGCGGCGATGCTCGCCGTGTCGCGACGGATGCCCGCCTCCAACTGGGCGTACTTCTCGCGCATCGCCCCAAGGCGCATCTCGGGCAACCGCTCGGGCAACTCAACAACACCCGAAAGGTCCACGCCCGCCGCACGAATCTTCTTCACCAGTTCAGGATCGAAGTCCCCATACGGCTCATACGCCCGAATCGTCCGGCGGAGTTCGTCCGCCGCCGTCTTCTTCTCGTCCCGACTCTTGTCAAGGGCGAGGACATCCGCAACGGACATGGACCGAACTGCCGCGTCTGGCACGGTCTCCCGCGCCTTGCGAATCAGGCGGACGGCCCGCTCGGCATCGGCTGCCGCGCCCTGCGCCTGCGCAACGCCCTCACCCTGCGCGGCGGACAGGTCAAGATGCACAATGCCCAAGGCGCGCAGACGCTCCAGCGTCGCCTCGCCTTCCGATGCCACGCAGATGAGGTCGAGGTGTTTCATCCTTACGATCATGCCGCATCCTCCTTTGGCGTACGGCTCTTCGCGATTTTGCCGCGTGTGACCGCCGCCGTCTGCTCATCGCCAATGGCAATCTTGATGACGCGAATCGCCTCCTTGCAGGCCGGTATCTTCACCTTCTCAAAGAGGTTCACGCGCTGCGAGGTCTTCTGGAGTTCCTCCGTGACAAGGCGACGCTGCTCCTCATAAATGGCCCGTTCGCACTGGAGCGAGAGAATCTGCGTCGTCGTCTCGACCGCCGCGTCCACCCAGGCCGGCGTCGCCCACGGGTCAACATCCTTCACAACCGTCTCAATCGACTCGAAGGTCGGTATCGCCACCCCGGCGATATTGGCGTGCCCGGTATGCACCCCCGTCACCTTCACAAGACCCGCCAGCAGGGCCTCGTCCGTCGCGAACAGGCCGACCCATCCGTTCAGGTTCGCCCGGACGGCGCGTTCCTTCGCGCTGGTCGCATCCGCCTTGGCGGAAATGCCGGCGATTTCGCCCTGCAACTGCTGCTTTTTCAGCTGCAGCATCGGCAGGAAGCGCTGGAATCGCTTCAGCGCATCCGTCTGCGCCTTTAACTCGGTCTTCGTTAGTTTTATCTTGGCCATCGACGACTATTATATCATTTTTTTCGGAAAATGGACGAGGCCAAATTGCCCTCAATTTCGCGTCGCTCCCAGCAGCCCCCCCCCTCCGAAACGCGGCGGATTTGACTGCGGAAACCACGCACGAAACGCGAATCGGCGCGGCGTTTGCCCCCTTCAGCGGGCGAAAACACCGCGATACGGCGGTCTTCCCCGAACACTGGAGGGGCAGAACCCACCTATCCCAGGTCCCAAATCAGGCAACTTTTTCGTTCTCCGCCAGTCGTGCCGCCAGCATAAATTCAGAGACGCTTCGGGCGAGCTTGGCGACCTCCCACGCCCGATGCCAACGCGGCGAATCCTTCCAGTAGGCGACGAGTTCCTTTAGCCGTCCGAGCACAGATGTGTCGCCGCTTAATTCCTTCTGCGAGGCCTGCGCATATCGTTCAAGATCCGACACGATGTTCGGTCGATTCCCAAGGGAACGGATGAAATCGCGTCCAACCATGACGGGCGTTGCCCCCTCGGTCTCCCCGAGCCGGACATCTCCATTCCGTACCACGGGAATCTGACTCACTTTTACAATTTCGTCAAACGCCGCCCAATCGCACGCGCCCTCATACATCTGCCGCGCCGTTCGGGCGTGAACCGTCAGAAAGCGGAGTGGAAAGACATTGATCAGCGGCATCAGTGCCAAAAGTTCATCCGTCCGTTCAATCCCCAGCCGGGCCTTGATGGAGAACTTGCCCTCGCCCATGACCTCGCAGCCGACTTCCATCATCTGCCGCAGGACATCCGGCATCCGCAAAATGCCACTGCCGCGTCCCTTGTTGCGCACCATGGGGAATGGACAGCCGCAATTCAGGTCGGCTGTCTCGTAGCCTGCCGACCGAATGCGCTCAAGGCACGTGCGCAGCGCCCGAGGATCCTTGCCGATGAACTGGGGTGTCAGGCGCAGGGGTTCGCCCGCCGCGTCATTTTCGCCACGCCGCAACTCACGATCCTTCAACGGGTCAAAGCCCACATTGGCCGTGATGAAAGGCGTTACCGCCTCCGTAAACCCGCACTCCCTCAAGGCACTCGCAAAGACATGACGAAAGCACCGAATCGTCACGCCTCGCAACGGGGCCAGAATGACATCCGCCATGGGTCGGAATCCGGACGAGAATCAGATGTGCCGCGGCGTTTCAATGCCGAGGAGTCCGAGTCCCGTGCGAAGGACGTTCCCGAAGAGGGCGCACAGCTTCAGGCGGGCATTGCGAACGGATTCCTCGCTCTTGAGAATGGGCGAATTCTGGTAGAAGCTCGAATACAGCTGCGCCGTCTGGAAAAGATAATCGGCGAGAACGCTCGGCTTGTAAGCCTCGGCGGCACGAACGACGGCCCCGGGGAACTCCAGAAGCTGAAGCGCCAACTTCTTTTCGGAAGGTGTTTCAACACGGAAGCCAAAGGATGCGAGGGACGACTCGTCAACACCGGCCTTTTCAAGGAGCGAGCAGACACGCGCATAGGCATACTGCAGGTAGGGACCCGAATTTCCCTCCAGGGCGAGGGCCTTATCCCAGTTGAAGTCAATCGCCGTCGCCGGGTCGTGCGAGAGGTCCGCGTACTTGACCGCGCCATAGCCAATCTGCTCGGCGAGTTTCTCGTCTCCGCCGCGTTCGCGGACGATCTCAAAGGCGCGGCGCTTGGCTTCCGCCAGCAGGTCGTCCAGCCGAATCAGGTTGCCCTCACGCGTCGAAATGGCCTTGCCCTGATAGCTCATCAGCCCAAACGGGACATGGACAAGTTTCGCCTTAAAGCCCAGTTTCTCCGAAATCGAGAAGAACTGCTTGAAATGAAGCTGCTGGCGATCGTCCGTCACGTAAATGATGCGCTCGGGCTGATAGTCCGCAAGACGGCTCTCGACGCAGGCGAGATCGCTCGTGGTGTAATTGTAGCCGCCATCCGACTTGCGCACGATGGCGACGCCGAGTTTTTCCGCTGACAGGTCGACGATGAGCGCACCTTCGGACTCCTTCGCCAGCCCCATCGCCTGCAACTTGGCGACAATGCCCGGCATCATCGAGTTGTAGTAGGACTCGCCGCGATAGGTGTCAAACTTGACGCCGAGTTTCGCGTACATGCGTTCGAACTCGCCAATCGAAATCTCGATAAACTTCTTCCAGAGGGCCAGGTTCTCGGCGTTGCCCTGCTGGAGCCGCACCAGTTCCTCGCGGCAGGCGTTCTTCCAGTCCTCGCTCTCCTTCGCCTTCGCCGCCGACAGCACATAGCACTTCTCAAGGTTCGCGACGGTCAGGTTGTCGCGCTCGTCCTGCGTCAGACACTGGCGATACCCCATGATAAGGATGCCAAACTGGGTTCCCCAGTCCCCAAGATGGTTGTCGGCGATGACCTCATAGCCAAGCGAGCGGAAGATTCGGTCAATGGCGTTGCCGATGACCGTCGACCGGATGTGCCCGATGTGCATCTGCTTTGCCGCGTTCGGCGACGAGTAGTCAATGACGATGCGCTTGCCCTTGCCGGACTGCGGGATGCCGCAGGCGGGTTTTGCCGCGAGGCCATCGAGCTGGCCGTCCAGCCAGTCGGTCGAGACCGTCAGGTTCAGGAAGCCCGGGCCCGCCACTTCGACCTTCAGCGCACCGTCGATGTTCTTCGCAACCATCTGCGCGGCATCACGCGGCTTCAGTCCCACGCGCTTCGCCACCTTGAGCGCGTCGTTGCACTGGTAGTCGCCGAAACGCGGATCGGTCGTCGGCACGACCTTGACGGACGAGAAATCCTCACCGGGAAACGCCTTTTCAAAACCCTCACGAACAATCGCTGTCAGTTCCATACAATCCTCTTGCTTATCTGCTGTTTGCGCATATTATACCATAATGGCCTTCCGCCGCAGGCAGGGTGAGCACAAACCGGCATCCCCGAGGGGCGTTCGGGCGGACGACGAGGTCGCCGCCCATGCTCTGGGCAAACTCACGGGCCGTGCAGAGCCCGATGCCAAAGCCCCCCTTCCCCGTCGTCAGCACCGATCGGGCGCGGTAATACCGATTGAAGGCCCGCCACCGCTGAAAGACCGTCATGCCCGGCCCTTCATCGACAAGCGAAAAGACGACGCGCTTCCCCTGGGTTGTGACCGTCGCTGAAACGCGTCCGTGCGGCGCGGCATATTTGAGGTCATTGCCGAGGAGATTCCAGAGAATCTGCACGACCATCGTCTCATCGGCCCAGACGGTGTGCTCCGTGCCGCCATTGTCGAACGCGATGTCCTTTCCGTCGAACTGGTCCCGATAGTCCTCGCGAAAGAGTGCATAGGCCTCATGGTAGGCCTTTTCGAAGACGAAGGCCGTCGGAGCCGGCTTTCGTGCGCACCCGCCGCCCTTGACGAAGTCCCGAATGTTATCGACGATGTGAATCATCCGCTCGTTGAGCGTCCGAACGGTCCGATCGTCCCGTCCGATGAGGTAGCGCATGCCGACCAGGGGCGTTGACAGGTCGTGCGCGGCGGCCGCAAGAAAGTCGTCGCGCATCTTGGCATCGCGCACAAGGAACCGCAGGCACGAGAACGTCATGAAAACAAGTACGCCGAGAACCAACGGTACGCCAATGAAGAACAACTGCTCGTAGTCCATCTCGTCGACGGGCGGAACAAGGACGCCGCGAACCATTCCCTCGCGTTCAATCCAAACCAACTTGACCCGATTCCGATCCGAAACGCCCCACCGTACGCCCTCAATTCGCCCGATGACGCGCCAGCCCTTCCGCTCCCGGGGAGCACAGTAGTCGAGGCGACGCTCGTCCATCGTCAGAATCTTCTTTGCCGTCTGACGGTAGGCTTGGGTAATTTCCGCCCGTTGGTTTCGGATGATTCGCGGCGCAATCTCGCGCAGAAAATAAACTCCGGCGATGCACAGTAGCACGGCCGGAAGACAGAGGAGGAGGCAATTAGCAATTAGCCGACGACCTCTCATGACACGAAAATGAGTTTCTTCGCCCTCTGGAACTCGTTCGTCAGGTCCACCTTTCGGTTGCCATTGACATATCCACCGGCGACCAGACCCTCCACGAAACGGCGGAACTTATGTGGGCCAGGCCGCAGGTTGTCGAGGGCGACGACCTCCGCGCTCCCGCATGTGCAGGCCTCGGAGAGCATACCCGTGGACTCAGCCGTCACGTAAAGGCGGCTCGCCAACTTGACGAACGCCGGAATCGGATTGAAATGATCCCGCGAGTAGAGAAGCTTGTAGTCCCACGGATAGGCATCGACAACCGCTTCAACGTCCGGCGGCGTACGGCGAGACGTCGTCACCCAGAACTCGACCGGTCGCCCTTCCTGCCGATTTGCCGCGAAAATCTCGTCCAACCGCGCCTTCATCCAGTCGGCGGTCAGGCTTGAGCACTTGTTGGGTCCCCCGACGATGACGGCAACAGCCGAGGCATTCGCCTTCATCGCCGCATGGCGCTCGCGAAAGGCCTGCTCACCCGCATTGTAGAAGGCCGCGTCATTCGCGACGAGGTTCGCCGGAATTTCAATGACATTCGCCGCCGCCTTCGGGCGATCGAATGCGGGGACCATAATGCAGTCGAAGGTGGCGATGCGGTAGCCGCGTGGATAGAGGACGACACCGCACTTGACGCCCAACCGCCGCGCAAGGACTTTCGCCATGTAGAATGTACCCGACCCCGTGCCGATGACGGCCGCATAAGTGCCGCGCTCCCAGGGGAGCGTCCCCTTCGTGACCCGAACCAAGCCGGTCGTGCAGATGTTCAGATTGTCGAAGAGATAGGAAAGCGCCTTCGCAAATCCGCTCCGAAAATGGATTTCAACGAGATCAAAGTCAAACCCAAGCGCACGGGCGAACGCCTTCGACTGGTTTTCGTGCCCCGCCTTGCCATCCGTCAGAATCAGAATCTTACCCTTCATTTCTTCTCCATGGCAGTTTTCAGATTGAGGTCGGCCATGCGAATCGTCTTGCGGCACTGGCTCTTGAGCAAGTCCTTGACCGCCGCACGCATCATGCGCTTGGCTGGACCCATCCCCGCCTTAATCGTGCAGCCGGAGGCCCGCCGATGTCCACCGCCGCCGAACTTGCCGGCCAAAATCGTCGCATCCCAGTCACCTCGTGTGCGGATTGAGCAACGCGTTTCATGCGTTCGGTCGGGAATCTGGTAGAAGAACAACGCAATCTCATTGCGCGTCACGGAACGCGGAATCTCGATGATGTCCTCAGCTTCCGCCTTTGTGCCGCGCACGGAACGGAAGTCGTCCCTCGTCAGCGTCACCTCCGCCACCTTCCGGTTCTTCCAGATGTGTAGCGATCGCCACGCCAACCGCTTAAGTTCAATCGCCTTGCGCGAAAAATTGCCATAGAGCAAATCGTTGATGTAGGCGGTGCGAACCTTGTACTTGAGGATGTCGCCGGCCGCCCGCATCGTGCTCGGACGGGTTGAGTCGTAGGCGAAGCGGCCTGAATCCGTAATCATCGCAACCCAAAGCGCCTCGGCAATTGCCGTATCAAGCTTCCACTCCATCCACTTGGCAAACCGCCAGACGAGTTCGCCCGCACTTGATGCCGTGGCATCAACAATTGAGGCTCGGCCAAAGCTCCCGTCGTTCGTCACATGATGGTCGATGCAGACCACTGGCAACTTTTCCGCAAAGGGACGGACCTCAGGTGGCAACCGATCGACTCCGCCGCAGTCCACGGCAATGAAGAGATCGAACTTCTGCCGCCGCAATTTGCGAACGGGTATGAGATTCTCAACGCCCGTCAAGAAACCCGGCTTCCCCAATGCGTTTACATCGGCCGTGGCAAAAGCCTGATATCCCGCATTGCACAGGAGACGCGAAAGCGCAATCATGGACCCGAGCGAGTCCCCATCCGGGCTCAAATGGCCGGAGATGAGAATGCGCTTTGCACCTTCAATGCACTTTCGAACGGCAATGTAATTTTCTCTGTTTTCTCGCATTGGGTTTGAATTATATCATAAATCAAGGCTTCTCGCCTCAGTTCAGCGCGTTCTTCGGCTTGCGCGAAAGTGCCGCGTCCGTCAGGGGATTCTCCCAGGCGACTTTCGCCCACGATGAATTCGATGTCCAGACCCGTTCGACCGTGCCGTCCGAAAGGAGCTGGACGACGCAACCGACGACACGTTCGCCGCGGACGGTCGACTTGCTTTTCGTGAACCCTCGCGAACCGCTCCCCGTCGTCCGGGTGCGGTTCTTCGTCAGGCGCGTCGTCGGCGAGACGAGTTCCAGGCTCGCCTTACCGCCTTCAGAGAGTTCGATGACATGGGTCTCGGACTTCAGGATGAAGGGCTTCGTCGATTCGCCCCGGTAGCCGACGTAAAAGACATGCAGTTCGGCCTTCTGCGGACGCGTCTTCCCACGATAGCGAACCTCCGCCAACCATTTCATATTCTGCGTCACCGTCTTGGAAGAGCTCCGCGAAAGGCTGCTTGTGCGCATCAAACCGCCGCCGCGCTTGTTCGACGACGACTCACCCCCTCGCGGCGAAACTGTCAGAAAACTCTGCCACGCCTCCTCAGCCCGAACAGAACTCTGCGGAGTCAGTGCAGAAAGGACGAACCCCGCGATGAGCAACAGCACGTGAACCGACTTCCTCCTCATCTACTCACGCCCCCTTCCCGCCGGATGCGGATTTGCCGCGCCGCCGCATCCAAAATGAAATAGGCCGATCCAGTCCCTGCCCGCGCATATAATTGTAGGTGGCGAGATGCAAGGCGGAACCGATGCGCTCCCAGTCGGGGGATCCCGATTCTTCAAAGAATATTTCGTTGCAGGCAAAGCGGTGCGCGGCATCTCCCTCAAAAGGAAGAATTCGAATCCCGAATTTCTCGGGTTCCCGAGCAATCGGCGAATGAACCGTCAAGGCGAAGCGATGCCAAAAGGCGCTCTGAATCAAGTTCGCCTTAAAGAGTCCGCGAACATAGTCAAGCGCCCCCAAGGCCTCGTCCTTCGTCTCCGTTGGAAAGGCATACATCAGGTAGGAGTGGACGAAAATTCCGGCACGGCTGAACGCCCGAAGCGTCCGCTTGGCGGATGCAAGGGTAATGCCCTTGTTCATTAGTTTCAGAAGGCGATCGTTTGCACACTCAAGGCCGCCCGTCACAGCGATGCAACCCGATTTCGCCATCAAGTCGGCAAGCTCGTCGGTAAACGCGGCATCGAACCGAACATTCCCCCACCACTCGCAGACAAACTTCCGCCGCTGGATTTCTTCGCAGATTCCGCGCACCAGTGCGGGCGGCATCGCCTCGTCAACAAAGTGAAAGCGTTGCCCAAGTGCCTGCATGGCATCCACGACCTCCGCCGGTCGCGGCATCTCAAAGCACCCGATGTAGGGCAGTTTCACATCGCAAAATGCACACCGATGCCAGTAGCAGCCCCGCGCCATCTGAAGTTTCACCCAGCGGCCAGAATTCCAGAGATTGACAACGGGATTGTCCGTCTCGACAACATCAAAGTACTCAGACCAGTCAATCCCACGATAACTCGGCCTGACAAAAGGCGGAATCTTCAAGCGCGATGCCTTGCGCGGACTCAAAAGTGCCGCGACGGCCACATAGCCCTCATCAAAAAGAAACTGGTCGAAATACTTGTAGGGACGGCGATCGGTCATCATGCGCAATTCCGTCGAGACATATCCCCCGCCCAACACGACCTTCACATTCGGATAATTCCGCTTGATGTAGCGGGCAATCTTGAAGGCACCCACCAGCGTTCCCGGGAACGAGCACGTCACGCCAACCACCGTTGGACGGACTTCCTCAAGCGCGAGCTTGAGGTGATGAATCAGCGGCGCATCGATGACACCCCGTCGCCGAACCTTCTTTTCGACCTCCCCGAAATCCGAAACTGCCGCGCCCAAGTGCTCCGCATAACGCGAGAAGCCGAAATCGGCGTCCACATGATCACGAATCCAAAGCGCCAGACGCTCGATGACTTCGCTTGCCTCACGCTTCGCCTCCTCTGGCGCAGGGCCTTGCAAGAACTCAAGGAGCTCGTCCGTCTGTTCATCGCCATACTTGCGAAGAACATCCAGCACGACCTTAATTGAAAGGTCGCGCTGGTGAACGTCGAATCCCTGCTCCTCCAAGAACCCGGTCAGATGCATCGTCGCTGGATACGGCGTATTGGGCTGTAGCAGCGGCGGTGTCAGCAGAAGAAGGCGGGCTCTGGACCGAGCAGGCATCGGTAGACTTTATTAGTCCATCGCGGCGGCAAGCGCATTGCCGAACGCCGAACACTTGACCTCTGTCGCACCCTCCATCTGGCGCGCAAAGTCATAAGTGACCGTCTTCGCGGCAATAACCTTGTCCATCGCGGCAATAATCTTGTCGGCGGCCTCGTTCCACCCCATGTAGCGGAGCATCATCTCACCCGACAGAATCAGAGAACCGGGATTCACCTTGTCAAGCCCCGCATACTTCGGAGCCGTGCCGTGCGTCGCCTCAAACACGGCAACGCCCGTCTGGTAGTTGATGTTTGCCCCGGGCGCAATGCCAATGCCACCAACCGTCGCGGCAAGCGCATCGGAAACATAGTCGCCATTCAGGTTCAGGGTCGCAATCACATCATACTCAGCTGGACGCGTCAGAATCTGCTGGAGGAAGGCATCGCAGATGCAGTCCTTGACCACGATTTCACGCCCCGTCCGAGGATTCTTGAACTGACACCACGGACCCTTCTCAATCAGTTGGGCACCATACTCACGCTTGGCGAGCGCATAGCCCCAATCCCGGAACGCTCCTTCGGTGAACTTCTGGATGTTGCCCTTGTGGACAAGCGTTACTGAGCGGCGGTCGTTGGCAATCGCGTAGTCAAGCGCAGCACGGACAAGCCGCTCCGTTCCCTCCAGCGAGACCGGCTTGATGCCGATGGACGCCGTCTTCGGGAAGCGAATCTTCTTCACGCCCATTTCGTTGAGAAGAAACGCCTTTACCTTCTCAACCTCCGGCGTGCCATTCATCCATTCAATGCCGGCATAGATGTCTTCCGTATTCTCACGGAAGATAACCATATCCGTCAGTTCCGGATGCTTGACGGGAGAGGGAACACCCTTGAACCAACGCACCGGACGAAGGCAGACATAAAGGTCCAACTCCTGGCGCATCGCCACGTTAATGGACCGAATGCCCCCGCCAACCGGTGTCGTCAGCGGTCCCTTGATCGAAACCAAGCAGTCGCGGCACGCGTCCAAGGTCGCTTTCGGCAACCACTCGCCCGTCGCCTTGAAAGCCTTCTCGCCGGCAAGTACTTCCTTCCACTCGATTTTACGAGCGCCACCGTACGCTTTTTCAACGGCGGCGTTCCACACGGTCATCGCCGCACGGGTGATATCCGGTCCCGTGCCATCCCCTTCAATGAAAGGGATGACGGGATTCTCGGGAACGCAGAGCTTTCCGCCCTGCATGGTAATCTTTTCACTCATGGTCAGATTTTCCGTAGCAATCCATCAAATGTTGAGGGCCGTCTTGCTCCAGGGTTCCTTCCCGGCCAGAAGCGAGGGGGTCGTCATCTCCTGCGGAACGGGGAGACCGAGCAGCTGGAGAGCCGTCGGAGCGATTGCGGACAACTTCGCAAGCGGAGTCAGACGGACACCTGCGGCATCATTCGCCACATAGAAGCAATCCACAAGATTCAGCGTGTGCGAAGTCTTCGTCAAGCCGGTCTTGTAGTCCACCATCTGCTCGGCATTGCCGTGGTCGGCGTAAATGAGCACATGGGCATCCAATTCCAGAAGGCGCGGAAGAATCTTTCCAATGCATTCATCCGTCACCTCAACGGCCCGCGTCGCCGCCTTCAGGTCACCCGTGTGTCCGACCATGTCGCAGTTCGCGTAGTTGACGACGATGAAACCATAAGGATTGTTCTCCAAGCGGCGGAGCAACTCATCCGTCACATTGTAGGCATCCATTTCAGGATGCGAAGCAAAGGTCGCCGGATCAAAGCGCGACTTCACTTCCACCTGATCCTCACCCTCCGACGGCGTCGTGGACTTGCCATTGAAGAAACTCGTCACATGACGGAACTTCTGAGTCTCGGCCAGCCGCAGCTGACGAATCCCGGCCTTCGAGACGACCTCGCCCAGAAGATTGTCCATACCGCCGCCCGCGCCCATCGCGCCAAGCAGATAGTCCGTAAACTCATCCCAATAGCGTGTGAAGCCAAGGAACGTCACCTTCGGACGCGCACTGCGCTCGCCCGGATAGTCATCGCACACGAACGCCTGGGTCAGCTGAATCGCACGATCCTGACGATAGTTCGTATGCATAATGACATCGCCATCCTTCACGCCCTGGTAGTTGCCAATCACATAGCAGGGAATGTACTCATCGGTCATGGGGGCGCCATCAGGCGTCTTGCCACCTTCGTACTCGGCCTTGACGGCCTCTTCGACGGTCGCGGACTTCTTGCCCTTGCAGCTGACGATGCAATCATAGGCCTCACTCGTCAGCGTCCAGTTCTTGACGCGATCCATTCCATAGTAACGACCCATGGCCGTACCAATCGTCGCATTCCCGACGGCGGCGAGTTCCTGTTTCAGGCGGGCGATGTACTCAAGCGTCGAACGCGGCGGCGTGTCACGACCATCAAGGAAAGGGTGAACGACGATCCGCCCCTCGGGAAACTCCTGGCGAGCACGACGCATCAACTTGAAAAGATGCTCCTGATGCGCGTGAACGCCCTCGTCCTGAAGGAGCCCGAAGAAATGGAACTGCGAATTGTTTTTCTTCCAGTTCTCAATGAGGTTCGCCCATTTCGGGGACTTGAAGAGCTCGCCAGACGAAAGCCCGTCGTCAATGCGCTTCAGTTCCTGAACAACGATGCGCCCCGCGCCCATGTTGAGGTGACCAACCTCGGAACTGCCCTGATAGCCGTCAGGCAACCCGACGGCCTCGCCGCAGCAATCCAGAAGACAATGCGGATAGCGGGCACGGATCTGGTCAATAACGGGTGTCTTGGCCCCATAGACGGAGTTTCCATCCTGACGGGGGTTGATGCCCCAACCGTCACGAATAATCAAAACGACAGGTCTCATTTTCTATACTCCTTTCAATTCGTACGAAATGGTTTGACTCAGGCAGGTGGAAGATGACTGAGGATTGAAAGGACCTCATCGCCCTTTTCAATCGAACGGTCAAGCTGGAAAAGTAGCCGCGGCGTAAACTTCAGCCGAATCTCCCGGTTGATGACAGCCTGAAAGCGCCGCGCATTGTGCTGCAGATGCTGAATGGCCGTCTTCTTCAACTCATCGTCACCGAAGACCGAAATACCAACCGTCGCATCGCGCAGATCCTTTCCACACGAAACGCCAGTCACCGTAATCAGCCCCGGGGCGACCGAATCCCCCTGCATCACCGAATGCATTGCATCGGCGATAACGCGCTTCAACAAACTGTTGACACGATCTAAACGATTGACGCTCACAGGCTCCTCGGCAATTCTTCAAGCAGATAGCATTCGATGAAATCCCCGACCTGGAAGCCCTCGTAGTTCGCAAAGCAAACACCGCACTCCTGCTGGCCGGAAACTTCTTTCACCTCGTCCTTGAAATGGCGAAGCGTCTGAACCTTGCCGTCCCAGACCTGCTGCTTGTTGCGCAGAATCCTGAAACGCTCCTTCGCGACAAGCGAACCGTCCAACATCTGGGAACCGGCAATCTTTCCGAGCTTGCCGATGTCGTAAATCGCCTTGATCTCCGCATGCCCCTTGACAACCTCCTTGTACTCGGGCGGGAGCAAGTCGAGCATGCACTGCTTAACGTGGTCCAACAGTTCATAGATGATACGGAAAGAATTGATGCGCACACCATCATGACGAGCCTGCTGTTGAACGCCCGCATCGTTGCCAATGTCAAAGCCGACGATGACGGCCTTGCCGGCCGCGGCGGATTTGACATCCGTCATGGAAACATTACCCGTTCCCGTGCCGATGACATTGAGGCCGACTTTCTCGCTCTTGATCTGGTTGAGAGCCTCGACAATCGCTTCAAGCGAACCCTGAGTATCGGACTTCACAATGACATTCAGTTCGCGCTTACCCTCAGCGGCCATACGACTCATGAGCGCATCAAGCGTCGCCGCCTTCGAGTTCGAAAGCTCCTGCTCCTTGCGCTCCTGCGCCGTCTGCTCGGCCAGCGTCCGTGCCCGCTTCTCATCCAGCATGACGCGGAACTCAGCACCCGCTTCCGGCACACCCGAAAGACCCGTACACTTCACGGGCATTGCAGGCGGCGCCTCTTTAACGCGACGACCATGGTCATCAATCAACGCCCGGACCTTGCCGAAATGCTCGCCGATAAGAATGGCATCGCCAACCTTCAGCGTGCCGCCCATCACAAGCAACGTGGCACACGGACCAAGACCCTGCTGAAGCTCGGACTCAATCACATAGCCGTTCGCACGACGATTCGGGTTGGCCTGAAGTTCAAGCACCTCCGCCTGAACGAGGATATTCTCAAGCAGCGAGTCGACACCCTCACCCGTCACGCCCGAAACCGGGCAGCAAATGATGTCGCCACCCCAGTCCTCAGGGGTCAGGCCACGCTTCTGCAGCTGCTGCTTCACGCGGTCAACGTTAGCCGTCGGCTTGTCGCACTTCGTGATGGCGACCATAATCTGAACGCCCGTTTGCCGCGCAACGCGGATGCACTCCTCCGTCTGCGGCATAATGCCGTCATCGGCCGCGATAATCAAAACTGCGATATCGGTAATCTGCGCACCACGAGCACGCATCGCGCTGAAGGCCGCATGGCCCGGCGTATCGAGGAAGGTAATCTTCTTTCCTGCGATTTCAACCTGATAGGCACTAATCTGCTGGGTAATGCCGCCCGCCTCGCCAGCGGCGACATGCTCCTTGCGAATCCAGTCCATCAGCGTCGTCTTGCCGTGGTCGACATGCCCGAGGAACGTCACGACAGGAGCGCGGGGACGCAGGGTCTCGGGCGCATCCTCAGGAATGAGGTCGTCCGCATCAATCGCCTTCAGGACGGGTTTCGCCGCCGCCTTGTCGCGTGCATGCTCAATCGTCACCTTGAACCCATACTTCTCGGCAACCTTGGTCGCGACATCCGGCTCAACCCGCTGATTAATGGACGCGAGAACCTTGAGCATCATCAGATCGGCGATCAGTCGGTTCGGCTTGATGCCAAGCTTGGCCGCCAGATCCTTGACAATAACGGCTCCACGAATCGAAATCTCCTTCGCATCCTCATTGACTGAAATGCGACTACCCGGTTGCTGTGGCGCGGCAGAGGCGATTCGCGGCGAACGCCGATCGAACGTGCCCTGCTCCGTACCGCCGCGGCGGTCACCATTCCGAGGACGACTCACCTCAATCTTCGGAGGTTTCGGCTTGTGCACATCGGCAACCGTAATCGTAATTGCCGCCGCCGGCTTCGCCTTTTGCAACGGCTTGAAGCCTGCCGCCGTCAGTCCCGTCAGCGAAATCGTCGGAATGGGCTTCGGCTTGGTGGCGGGGGCCACACGAATCATCGGCTTCGGCTCAACGGGGACTTTCCCAGTCGACACGGGCGGCTTGGGCGACTCGACCTTGGTGTGAACCTCAGTCTTCGTCTCAACCTTCTTGCCGGCTGCCGCATCCTTTGCAATCGTCAGATGCCGCTGGAGCGACTCCCGATCGGCATCTTGACGGGCTTGACCCTGTGCGTGCGCCTTCTTGATCTTGGCCGAACGGGCCGCCTCAATGTCACCCGGCTTGCAATCGGAAATCGCCTGGCGAATCTTCGCCACATCCTCCGCGTCAATTGAACTAATCGCGTTTGTCACCTCAACGCCCGACTTCTCGGCCGCAATCAGAACCTCTGCACTTGAGATTCCCGCTTCTTTCGCTATTTCGTAAACTCTCATTGTAACCGCCAATCAGTTTCCGATCTCTAATCGTCCGTAATCACTCGACAACAGGTGAACCGTCATCGTCCATCGACGCCGTCAGTTCCGCAACGGCCTTCGCCGCCGCATAGACGCCCTTCGCCGTCACCTCATCAAGCCCGGTCGATGCGATGAAGCTCGCCTCATCCTCCGCGACGATGCCGTCAATCGTCAGGTAGCCGGCATCGGCAATCTGAGTGGCCACGGCCGTGGAGATGCTGAATGTCTCGGCCAGGTCCTTGATGGCCTCCGCCTTCTGATCCTCGAAGGTCGCCGTCGCCAACGACTTGCGCACTTCAATGTGCCACCCGGTCAGTTTTGATGTCAAGCGCACATTCTGCCCGCGCTTGCCAATCGCCAACGAGTATTGATCCGCCGCGACGACTACGTGCACAGTATTCGGCGACACGGGGTCGACCTCAACCGATTCCAGCTTCGCAGGAGAGAGCGCCTGCGTCACGTACTGGCGAATGTCCTCATTCCAACGAATGATGTCAATCTTCTCACCGTGCAGTTCGCTGACAATTGTCTTCACCCGGCTACCACGCTGACCGACGCATGCGCCAACGGGGTCAATGTTCTCATTCGCCGTCCGCACGGAAATCTTCGCTCGGTATCCTGGGTCACGCGCAACGCTCATGATCTGGACAACGCCATCGGCGATTTCGGACACCTCAAGGCGGAAGAGTGCCTCAATGAACTTTCCATTCGCGCGGCTCAGAATCACGCTCGGACCCTTGGCCTCGGGATCCACACGCAGGACAATCGCACGGATGGGGTCGCCCACCTGATACTCCTCCGTCGGAATCCGCTCCTTTCCAGGAAGAATCATCTCAGTCTTTCCAACCGTGACATACGTGTCGTGATGCGCAATTGCCGAGACCGTCCCCGAAACAATGTCGTCGATTCGGTCGCGATATTCGCTGAACGTATTGGTCCGCTCGGCCTCGCGAATCTTCTGCATAATCACCTGGCGCGACGTTGCGGCGACAATGCGTCCGAGCTTCGAGGCTGGCATCTCAACTTCAATTGACGACCCCTCTTCCGGCACGGTGCCGTGGTTGAACCGCGTGGCACGCGCTGGCGTAATGAAGCCAGGCCCCTGTTCTGTACTGGAGACGACCAGCGTGTCGTAGACATGGAGCGAAAGATCGGCTCGGTCAATCACAACCCGGAGATCGTTCGTGACATTCTGATTCCGGCGAGCGGCCTGATTGATCGCCTGTTCAATCGCCGTAATGACGATCTCACGGCTCACACCGCGCTCGTTCTCAATGTGCTGGACGACCGCCAGCAACTGGTTGTTCATAGCCATTCTATCGCTCCTTGCCTTGTCAAAAATCAACACGCGACCCTCGGACCGATTCACCTGAACCGCCGAAAAATCACGCATAAGATACCATTTTTCGCCCGTCCAGTCAACCGCCAAGGCAAGAAATCAGTTGAAATTCTTTACTTTATATTCCTTTTGAGCCATTATTGGCCGGGCGTCCAAGCGTCAAAGCCCAGTGAGCCCCATTATCCACCGAAGTCCAACAGATGCCCGAGGAGCGACCGAATGCCGCGATAGTAGAAGGCAAAG
This sequence comes from Verrucomicrobiota bacterium, assembly GCA_050874585.1. Classification (GTDB taxonomy): domain Bacteria; phylum Verrucomicrobiota; class Kiritimatiellia; order RFP12; family UBA1067; genus UBA1067. The sequence goes on from JBNMKZ010000011.1 coordinate 42,393, forward strand.
TCAAAAAGCGTCCGCGTCGTCGTAAGCCGATGAAAGAGTGCCATCGGCTGCAGAAAACCGCGATAAACCGACCGAATCGCGCACTTAATCTCATCCTCGCTCACAAGAGGCGTTTTCGTGATGGCGCGGCGCATGTCATACTCGTCCCAATCAAGCGTCGTCAGCGCATCCTGGGCCTTCAGTTCCCTGAAAAGCGGGGTCCCTGGATAAGGTATCGTCAGGGTGCACTGAAGCGTCGACGCATATCCGTTGGCCAGAAGTCGGCGGGCGAAGCGAACGGTGTTGGCGACCTCGGCCGGCCCCTCCCAGGCATGGCCAAACATGAAGGTCAGATGAACATCAAGTCCGGCTGCGGAAGCCCATTTCGCTCCCTTCTCGACATCCTCAACCCGTAGGGCCTTGGCAAAACGATCCAATGTCGCCTGGTTGGCCGATTCAACCCCGAACAGGACGAGGCGAAAGCCCGCTCGGCGCATCAGCCGATAATCCTCGGGCTGAAGGCGACCGAAGCGCATATTGCAATCAATGCGAACCCTCTTCGACAGGCCACGGCGAATCATCTCATTGCAGAATGTCGTCAGCCACGCACCCACGGGGAAGGAGCCAGAGTCATCCATAATCTCCTTTACCCCGAACCTCGTCACCAGCATCTCAATCTCATCCACGACGTCAATCGGGTTTCGCGTCCGATAGGTCGGGTATAGTGTCGTCCAGCTGCAGAATGTGCATTTCGCATGCCAGCAGTCCCGTCCTGCCATCACATAAGTCCCCGGCGTTCGACGGAAATTGCCGTTCTTGATGGCGTAAAGTTCCCAATGAACCAGTTCGCGGTCAATCCACGGGGCTGAATTGAGATCATGATCCATACGAAAGCACCCCGTATTCCGAACCTCACCATTCGCCCGATACCAGATCCCTGGCTCGAACTTCCGTTCGTCGCCGTCCGATGAAATCAGGTTCATCAGCAGAAAGTCCCAGTCCCCACCCGTCAGGATATAGTCGACGGGACATTTCTCCATGGACTCCTCAGGCAGGGCCGTCACATGGTCACCGACCAAAATCGTCTTGACGCTCCCCGAGGTCTCCTTTGCAAAGTCGGCAATCCACTTCCAATGCCGCTTGACGACGGGCGTTTTCGTCTCAAGGACAACATAGTCTGGACGAAAGGCGGAGAGCTTCGCCTGAAATTCCTCCGCCGTCAGTTCGGCTGCAATGCCATCCAAGAAGAGAACGTTATGCCCCGCCTTCTTCAGCATCGTCGCCGCCGTCGCTGGCACAACGGGAAAAATGTAGGTCGGACGAGAAAACCACTGGAACTGTCGATTCTGCGTAAGAAGGGCTACCCCCTTCTCACTCTTCAGCGGCGGATAGCAGATCGCGACCCTCATGCTTACCACTTATAGCCGAGACCGACGATATAGCGCAAGTCGCTCTTCTTGCGATCCGCGCTCGGCTTGGAGTTGTAGTCCCACTCAATCTTGGCCAAGAGGTCGATGTTCCAGAAGAGCATGGTCGTGAACCCGGCATCGGCCTTGACAAGATAGATGGTCCAGTCGTCAACCTCGGGAAGGTACTCGAAGTTGTGAAAGAAGTCGAGCCCCGCCGCCCATTTCGGCGTATAGTTCAGATGATGGGCATAGCGGAGCGAGGCATAGTCGTCGTTCCGGCTCGGATCGGGCTCCTCATACTTGTCCTTGACCCACGCGGCACCCAGTTCCTGGTTGAAGCTCCACCGCCCGGTCATTTCAAAATCGTATTTCTCCAACCACTGGTAGCCAAGGCCCGCGCCGAAGCGAATGCGGCGATCCAATCCGGCAATCGCATCGCGCTCATAGCGAGCGTTCAGATAGGAGTAGAGTTTCGTCAGCCAGAAGTGGTCGTACTGCCCCTCGGCTTCCACACGATCCTTCGACTTCTCCCAGTCATCCTTCGACGTCCCCGTCTTTGAATAGTAATACCCAAAATCACCATTGACGCGATCGGACTCCCACCGACGGTTTACATTCGCCAACAGACTCGCCGAATTCCCGTATGTATTGCCGCGATCCGCCTGAAACGTCGCGTTAACTGAGCCATGCCAGGTTTCGGCAACAGGATCAATGGCCTTGACCAAAGCCATGTCAAGCGGCTGCGTATCGGCGAGATAGACACCCTTCTCCACCGAAAGCGTCCACGTCTCCAAGTGCCCGTCCTGGTACTGAATGACATGCGAACCCGCATTCTCAAGGCTGACGATGTTCTCGACCTTGATTTCAACCTCGCCCAAATCATCCGAGTTAAACTTGACGATACCGTTCTTGGCCGCACTCGCCGTGCCTGTCAGAAACGAACCTGACTTTAGCACGACTTTGTCGGCAAAGGAAACACCCGCCGAAATCGCCGCGATGCCCAACAGGACAAACTTCACACCTCTCATTATATGCATCCTATTCCTCACTTACTTGAACTTCCGGTAAACGGAATGAAACTTCTGAAATCAAATGATTCGTCCGCGCCCTGCGCGAGCGGATCCCGCGCCTGCTCCTCAAGCGGCCGCATATCCAGCGAATCCATCCCCTCCATGCTCTTCTCGGGACGATCCCCTGGCTCAAGCTTCTGCCCCTTCGTGTACTGCCGTCCAAGAACGGCATTCTTCGGTAAGCCCGCGTCCTTCTCCATACGCTTGGGGTCGACAAGTCCAACCGTCACGAAGACGATGATTTCCTTCTGCTCCTTGACACGCTCCATGCTGCCAAAGAGCCGCGGTCCAAGCCAGGGGATGCTCCGCAAGAGCGGAATGCCATTGTCGACCTGCTTCTCTGTCGTCCGTGAAAGTCCGCCGATGACCGCTGTCGACCCGCTCGCCATATTGAACTCGGTGATGAGCCGCTGAACCTCGATAATCGGGTACTTGGACGAATAGGTTGTCTCAGACTTCGAGTCGCCGCCAACCGTCACGAACTGCCCGATGTCCGAGCCAAGCGAACTGATGGTCGGCACGATGACCACATTGATGAGACCATTCGTGCTGACACGCGGCGTAACGTCCAGCGAAATGCCCCAGCTGAAGAACGCCTCCTTCGCAAACAGCATCTTGTCCTCACCAGGAATCGCCGCCATCTTCATGTCGAGGTCAACCGACTCACCGGATGTGTTGAAGGTCTTCTTGGCCGCCACCTGCACATTCGGATACTTGGTCGTCATGTCGACCGTCGCCTTCTTGCCCGACGAGACGATAATCTTCGGATTCGAAAAGACCTTCACGTCATCCGTGGAGTCCAGGGCCTTGAGCGTCAGGGACATCTCGGAGAAGTCCAGTGTCCCATTGAAATAGGAAACATCGCCATCGTTTCCGCCGCCCCCCGAAACCTTGTAGGTCGTCTTCTCGTTCTTTCCCGAAAGTTCACGCGTATACTCTGTCACGCCCGCTCCAACACGCGTGGACTGGATGCCGCCGCCCAGCTGAACACTGCCCGTCATGCCGCCCAGCATTGACCAGTCGATGCCAAGCTTGTGCGACGCCGTATTACCAAGTTCGACAAACCGGGCCTCGATGTAGACCTGCTGGGCCTCGCGGTCAATCTCGTCAATGACCTTCTGGCAGGCATCGAGAATCATCGCCGGAGCCGTCACCATCACGGCATTCGCCTCGGGGAAGGCATGGGCAATCTGGGAGACCTTCCACGAGACCCCGAAATCGCCGCTCCACGTCGCATTGAATCGCTCGGCAACCTCCTCCGCATTCGCGTGGACAAGCCGAAAGACACGCGTGGACATTCGACGACGGCCAAGCTTCTCGTCCTCACGCGCCTCCGCCTCAAGCTTCGCCTTCGCCTCTTCGGCACGTGCACGCGCCTCCGCCTCAAGCCGCGCCTCCTCAACAGCCTTCGCCTTCGCCACGGCCAGTGCAATCGCCGCAACATCCGCCGCGTTCGTCCCCGCCGCCTCAATCTCCGTCTTAACGGCAGCCCCCGCCGCCGCAACCGTGTCGACGACCGGCGGCGCATTCGTCTCCACCGCCGTCACGACGGCGGCCGGTTCCGCCTGCGGCTTGGGATCGGCGACAAGGGGATCGTCGGTGACGGGATCCGTACCAGCCGTCTCACCGACCACGGGTTCCTCCGCAATCGTCTCATGCGTCTTCTCGGATTCGCCGCGACAGGGCCCACCCGCCAACAGAAAAGGTAGGCTCACGACAATGCTCAGGAACTTCCCCATGCGATTCACCTGAAGACTCTTCATACCGACTCCTTCACCCCCTGAAAATGACGAATTTGCGCATAACGAAGTTGAGCAGAAACGACACCGCCACTTCCACGCACACGGCGATTGTCGTCATCAGCCCCGCCCAGTGAATCAGCAGTCCGCTGACGGCAAGGGCAATGAGCATCGCAAGGGCCGCCACACCAAAGAAAAGACAGAACTCGACGAACCACCGAAACTTACCCGCACGAAAGACGAGCCAACGGTTCATCAGCCAGCAGAAAACATTCGCCAGCGTAAAGCCGATGCCCGTCGCCACCGCAAACCGAAGACTGCGGACGCCATCCGAGACATCCACCGCCGGGAAGCCCAGGAGCCGCACAGCCCAGTCGTCCGCCGCGAGGCAGGCAAGGCAGGTCGTCGCCAAGAGGTAAAAGACGCACACCTGAATGCCCGTCGACACGACCCCGACCACACCGTACTTGGCGAACTGCCAGAACGGACCGGAGTCATGCGACAGGATTCTCTGCAGCGTCTCAGACATTCAACTGGGCATCGCTGCGCGTTGAGTCAATCGCCCCAAGCTTGCTCAGATCGATGTCTTCGATGCCAAGCGGCTTCGCCGTCTTCCACCCGCCGCGCGTGAAGTCCGGGATATCCTGCGAAGCGCCGCGATGCGTCGCCGAACGCTCGGTCAGTTCCGCAAGCGAGCAGCTGGCGGCGAGGTCGTAGACATCCATGTCAAGCGGCAGGCCGTTCTGCAGGCAGTAGCAAAGCCGCAGGTCCATCAGGAAGTCCATGCCGCCATGCCCGCCAATCTTCTTCGCAAGCTCACCCGCCTTCTTCCAGAGCGGATGCTTGTAGGTCTCGCGGATTTCCGCCGTCCGCTTCTCATCAAACCATTCGTGGGCCGGCGCACCCGGCTTGTCCGCAAGGGCAATGCGGAACGGATAGTCGTTCAGAATGCCCTGCGTACCCGACACGAGGTTGATGCGCGAATAGGGCCGCGCACTCGTCACGTCGTGCTGAATCATAATCGTCTTGCCGTTCATCGTGCGGATGACCGTCGTCGACATATCGCCAAGCCGCGGATGCAGGCGAGCCTGCCAGCTGTCCGCACCAAACGTCTCCTTCGCATAGGCATCCATGCCAATCTGCCGCGTCGAGACGCTCGTCAGGTAGTCGAACTGGTCGCCGCGGTTGATGTTCATCGACTGCATGAGCGGCACAAGACCGTGCGTCGCGTAGGGATTGCCCGTGTGCTCGGTGTTCCATTTCAGCCGCCAATAGCCCTGATAGCCGCCCTCGGCCGGGTCCTTGTAGTTGAGTTTACGCAAGTCGTGGATGTAGGCACCCTCGGCATGGACGAGTTCACCAAGCTTGCCCTGACGGACAAGGTTCAGCGTCAGCATCTCAATCTCACCGTAGCAGCAGTTCTCCAGCTGCATGCAGTGACGCTGCGTCCGCTCGGACGTCTCGACAAGCGCCCAGCACTCGTCGATGGTCATCGCACTTGGAACCTCGATTGCGACGTGCTTGCCGTGCTCCATGGCGTAAAGCGCAATTGGAGTATGCAGGGCCCACGGGGACGTGATGTAGACGAGGTCGATGTCGCTCTCGCACAAGGCCTTATAGGCCTCCGGCCCGACATATTCCTTGGCGGCCGGCTTGCCGTGCTCCTTCAGCCACTTCTGCAGGCGACCCGTCCGCTCCTCGTAGAGGTCGCAAAGTGCCGCGACTTCAACGCCCGGAATGGCCGACATGCGCTGAACCGCCGCGGGACCGCGCATACCGAGCCCGACATGACCAATCCGAATCTTCTTCAAAGCGGGCGCGGCGAAACCGGACATCGCCCCATTGCACAACTTGGCCGCCGACGAGACGCACCCTGCGAGGGCGGCCGTCGCCCCCATCCAAGCGGTTCCCTTGAGAAAATCCCTACGATTTGTCTTCATGATTTCCATACCTTTCAGTTAAAATGCCTTGTTCGTTACAATTATACCACATCTTCGTTCGGGCTGTAAATACTCCGACTGGATTTGCCATCGCCATTTTGCTACTTGTCGATTGAAAAGGTAAGTGGACAGGGGCGGCGGAGAAAGCTGTCCACTTAGTCGTGCAGGGGCGCATGCCCACTTTCCCTTGCGGGCGGAAAATGGCATCCTTCGCGTCGCGACACAAAGGAAAGGAAGCCACCATGGC
>JBNMKZ010000012.1:0-48667 GCA_050874585.1 Verrucomicrobiota bacterium
GCCCGGGGCCGTTTCCCGACGCGTTCGAGGCCGTCCTCTCGGACTACTGCGGGGGCGGGACGCCCTCGTTCAGCTGGTGGGCCTCGGATTCGGCCGTCCGCTTCACCACGCCGAATGCGCGCACGACGCGGGTGGAGGGCGGACCCCTGCCGGGCAGGGGGAGCCTTGCAATGTCCGTCCGCGCCGACCTCGACTGCGGTCCGCTCGTGTCCCGGATCAACCTGGACAGGGGGACGGTCGGCGTGCCGCAGGCGCAGTTTTCGATGCGGACACCCGAGGTCATCTTCCTGAACGACGACGGGCGAACGACCAGGTGGTACCGCGTCTCCATGTCGCTTGCGAGCCCCGTGGAGACGAACGCGACGGTCGCCATCGGGCACACGGGGGCGACGGGAGTGCGATTCGCCACGGATCCCATCGGGGCGCATCTCTTCTCGCCAACCAACGTCCGGCTTCATGTGTCGTCCAGCGGGGGGACGGACGGCTATCATTTCTACTATGCATGTGAGAGAATTGGGGTGGGGTCGTTCCTGGCGGACTGCACACTTGAGGGCGGGGAGATCCAGTCGACGGCCGGGGTCTACCGGGTCGTCGAGCCGCTGAGGAAACTGGTGTCCACGGAGAGAGCCCCCGGCGGCGGCTACTACAATCCGTCGCGACTCGTCGCCGGGGCCCGGTCGTGGCTGAAGGTCGGGGTGAGGGGCGACTACGAACCTTCGGATGTCGTCTGGCGTATCGTCTCCGGTCCGGGCGTGATCGCGGCGATGGACGGGTGGGCGGCTGCGGTCGAGCCGACGGCATCGTCGGGCGAGGTGGTCGTGGAGGCGGCGTTCGGGTCCGACTCGCCCGTCCAGCCCCGGTTTGTTCTGCCAATCGTGAGCGCGAGGGTTCTTCCCGTGAGAGCGTTTGTCGTAAGCTCAAATTATGTTAGCAGGTCCTCCATCTTGGGGAAAATTGATTACGCGAATAGTATCTATTCTCAAGTCGGTATCAAATTAACGTTGATGGGAGTGCAAAATCATATTGGTCTTGACTCGGATTTCATCGTGTCTGTTTTTGATACAAGGACTAACAATTTTGGCCAGGTTCGAAAGTGCTTGTCTCAACAGGCGATGAGAATAATGGACACATATAAAGCTGGAGATTGTCTTGAAATTTATTTCGTTAATCAAATTGTCAATGGAAAAGCTGTAGCCTTTCGGACGAAACAGGGAATCATTGTCTCAAATCGTGCGACGGATCATGTGGTTGCACATGAGATAGGCCACTGCCTGGGCCTTCAGGATTGCTATGTCCAGCGGCGACAGCCAGGGGGAGAACTCGTTTGGCTTAATCGCCATGATGAACCTATCGACGATGAGTTCATGCGAAGGCCTCGTGATTTTGGGGCTGAAACGGGGCGGGGATTCACCGAGCGGACGGATAGTCGTGAGCGGGTGATTTACAATTTTCTGATGTATGGGGTCGACGGTAGGGGTGGGGTTGACATACCATCCGCAGATGTCTTGTCCCTCAGAAAGTATGCAACGGATGAATTTGGGACGCAACGAAGTGCCATTGGCGCGGACTATATTAAGGAAAATGACAAGGAGTTACTTTCGCAATGAGAAGATTATCTGTGCTTTTCTGTATGACGATCGCCTGCGCCTTTGCGCATGGGGAGCCTTCGCACACACCTTCGGAGTCAAATGAGGTTGCACTTGCAATCCTATCGTATGCGGCAATGGACGTGGAGCATGAAATCGAGGCGGACAGGGAATACCCCGTGCGCTATACGGATTGGAACGGTTTGCTGGATGGTGCGTCCTGTCCCGGGTGGTCACGGCGGGCGAAGGAGTCTTCCCTTTGCTCTTTTTTGCTGGATTGGTCGACGAACGATTTCTCCCGGCTTGGGGCCGAGGAGCGCGACTTGTTGCGCATCGCCCTGTGCGAACTTCGGGACTTGAACCATACCAACGCCCTGCCCATCGTGCGCAACTGGGCCGTCAACCCGGTGGCTGACTTCCGCATGGATGCAATATCCCTTTACAGTGCTTGGGCTGTGCTTGGAGAGGATTTTCTTCGGACGATGGGAACGATCCTCACTAATGCGATATGGGCAACGGGCCAGGACAGGATTGAGGCCTGTCTTGGCATCGCAGGTGCAATCGGGCGGCATCGGCGGAGATTTGGATGCGACCTCCCCTATACCAACGCCGTTCACCTGGCCTACAGGGCATGTCCGGGAAATCCTGAAGCAGGCATCGTACTGGATGACTTGCTTATCCAGGAGATTCCGGGCTATGAGTGGAGTTCAAACAGATTGGAGACCATCGTGGACTGGCTGGCGACACCCCACTTGGATCCCGATCTGGTGTCTCGCTGGGTGTCTGTAACCAATCGACTCAGGGAGTCGGCACAGGCACTCGTGGAGATTGAGGACTTGAGGGGGCTTTGAGTGGATTCGTCGTTTGGCTGGGTCATCGCCCACCCGAATTCGCTCGGGTCGGGGCACGTCGGTATCGTCGACTTCGACGGGGTCGGCATCGCGGCGGGGAAGAAAATCGTGAATCGCAAGTACGAGGACTGGCTGGATGGATCTTCAACATACAGGAGAAAGGAATAGTCGCATGAGAACGCTGCTTATTGTCGGGATTGCACTCGCCGTCTTCTCTCTGGCATCCGTGAGTCGGGGGCGGGGGGTGTCGGACATGAAGGGGGCGGAGGAGATTCGCCGTGCCTTGGATGCATACGTCAAAAGCCCCAGAGGAAGCAGAAGTACTCTCGGGGGTGTCGAGGAAAGCGGGGTGGGCGTGAACGACGAATACAGGAGGTTCGCGGCACTCGTGTCTAACGACTACCGGAACGTCTTCGCCAACGTCGGGACGATTGCCACGAATGAGATGGAGCGTCTGTTCGTGTTCGCCGCGGGCTGGCAGTTCGGCGAGAAGTTCTACCTGTCATGCCTGGACGAGCTGGCCGACCTCGCCCTTGGGGGGCGCGTGACGGCGGACGAGATCCGCTGGTACACCGTGCTGAACTACAACTCCCGGCTGACCAACATCCTGCGCATCCGCTATCGCGAGCCGTTCGTCACGAACATCGTGCACAAGCTCATGCGCGTCGAACCGAGGCGGAGGACGTACTACGAAAGGATTCTCGACGGGTCGTCCTACAGGGACTACCTCGACGAGATGAAGGCCTGCCTTTGGGACTGAGGGGTGTCGCCGTCGGGTTTGTGGTTCGCCTGGCAATGAAAGGATAGGAAAGGATGAGGACGATGTCAACGGGGGCGAGGTGCGGACGGTGGGGGCTGATGGCCGTGCTCGCCCTGTCCGTCGGGCTTGCGTCGGGGAGGGCGGTCCCGTCCCCGCCCGCGGCGGAGGAGACAGTCGCAGGACCGACCGGGACTCCCTCCCGGTCGGTCCTTTTTTTGTGCCGGGACGCGGCAAAATGATGCCATCAACGCCCCTCGGAGATGCACAGGGCTTGTCGCGAGACGGGGAAAAGTACCGCGCCGCCACCTTTTCCGGACGCGATTCCGCCCCCTGTCGCCGCCCCATTCGCCCTCATAATTCTCATTTTCTTTACCCTGAGCCAGCGAAGTTATGACACAATATGCCGCCGAAAGGGTAAGATGGGTTGGTATGTGCGTTGAGGTTAGAGTGTCTCCCCGGGAGATGATGCGCAGGCGCGCTGTAGTGTGCGTTCTGTGCGATTCTTGCTTACCACCCCCCCCCAGGGTAGGCCGCCGAAGCACGCGCAGGCTATTTAGGGGCTTGTTCCGTGCGAACTCTCCGAGTTCGTCTAATGTCGGCGCAGTATCGGGGATGTGGAGCGGGGGAGTAAAGTCGCATCTTGCCTATGCAATTGTGTGTGGTGACAAGATTATTTTCAGATTTTTTCACTTTCCGCGTCATATTTTCCCTTCGCGCATGGAATATAGGGTAGCGGATATGAAAGATTCAGCCTGCAAGAAGTGTGGACTTGATCCTGCCCGCATCCCAACGGATGCGGAGCTGGAGTTGGTTGCCTATTGCTTTGACGTCCCCATTGAAGAGGCGAAGGCCATTCTTGAAAGTAGGACACTAAAGAAACGAGAGGAAGTTGAAAGAGGAGCAGTTGGGAGGAATGTCCTGTGAATCATAGTGGGAATTGATGCACTTTCACTCGGCAAGTGTTTACCTTTGGATGCTTGCCGAATTAAAGACAAAGGAAAAAGGAAAGATACGATGAACAAATTGGTTAAAATGGTATTGACTGTTGTCGGTGTCGGGTCGATGCTTGGCTTTGCCGGGTGTGGACTTGAGGATTCGCTGATAAAGTCGGAAGTCAACGGAATGGTGCGTGAACACGTGCAAGAACAAGAGGAACTCGTCAAGTTGTACGATATCGGTGAGTGTGTGAACTTTACTATCTCGCCAGAAGCCAATGGAATCCGTCAGGGGACGGTGGACGTGGAGTTGAAAAATAAGAAGACTGGTAAGGTAGAGACTCTTTCCTATCAGTTCAAGTACAATACCGAAAGCGATGAAATAGAGGCTGGTGTCAAAGATCCGAAGCAGGTCTTGAGACTTATGGGCCTTCAGAATCTTTTCAATTAAATAGAAAGATTTGTGAAAATGAGGCTGACGATTAGTCTGGTTGCGGCAAGTGCAACGATGGCACTTGCCTTATGTGGCTGTGATCCTGATGAGGTTTCGGTGACGATGGATGTCTCGGACATCGTCAAGGCCTACAATGGGGAGGCGGCGTATGCGCAAGCAAAGATTGAGTACTCCACATTGGGCATGGACAAGGATGACGAAGATGATAAGGCGAAGCTCGAAAATTGCAAAAGGATTGCGCAGAAGTATGTCGGGAAAGGCGGAAGAGTAAGAATAACGAAAGGGGATTTCAAGGATGGCATCTTGGCCGAATTGAAGGTCCCGATTTACAATTTTGCCAATCCCCAGAAGTTTCCTAACATTCCGCCGCTGAACATGGCGATCAGCAGGGATCGAACAATCTTGTATATCCTTGAAGAGTCGGATGTGATCGAGAAGCTAAATGCGGAATTGTCGCGGGCGACACGAGATGGGGACGATGTTCTGGGCATTACCAAAATATCGGCTGGCTTTGCGGGAAAAACGCATTTCTTCATTCACAATGACACACCTGAACCGTTCAGTTTCAGTGTTATCGGTGCTTTTGTGAATGATAAGCCCGTTTTGTCGAAATCCGTTTGCCTTAAGGAAGGTGAAGAATGCGAGATTATGTTCCCTCGAAAGGAGGGGGAAGACCACATCTACCACAAGATATGGCCGCGCATTTTTGACTTGAAGATTGGTTCGGGCAAGGCGAACCCCAGCACAACAGAAAAGAAACAGTAATACAAGGAGAAGTAAAATGTCGGACAAGACTAATGATTTCAATGTGGCAGTGGCGATATCGAAGGTGGCATATCCCATTTTGGCGGGGTCTTGGATTAGTCTCATTGGCACTATCATGGGGATTTTTGAATGTATTTCCCTAATCATGATTCCATTTGGGATTTGCTGGTTCAAGATTGTTTATCTTGCTTTCTGGCCATTCAACAAGGTTGTGGTCAAGAAGGAAGATGCCGGTGGCTTGGCAGTGCTCGGCAATGTTCTCTGGCTTGTGTTGAATGGATGGATGGTGGTGATTTTGTTCGTGCTGTTCTGGGCGTCAATGTTGTTTATGCCTGGCGATAAGCAGCTCGACAAGATCTTTGCTTATGCATTCCTGCCGTTCGGTAAAAAGATAACGAAAGCTTAACCCAAATAAAAAGAAAGGAAACTGAAATGAGCGCTGAAAAGAAACCCATGGGCAAGGTGAAACTGGTGTTGACCATTGTCGGCTTGATCGCCTGCATTGTGATTTACATCCTTTTGTCAAGGGAGGAGAATAAGCTCGATCGCGAGATCAAGCAGGATATGCAGACCTTGCAGCAGATGAGCAAGTAAGAGACGGGCAAATAGAATCTGGCGAGGGGAGTCCTCGCCCTGCCAACGCGGTAATTTGTAGTTGCCGCGTTGGCATATTTATGAATGCGGAACTGCCGCGTGAGGTGTTCCACTTCGTGGGCGGCAGGCGCGGCAAAACGGCGAAGGGACGGGGCCGAGCCCCGAATTCCCGCTTGGGAGCGGCGGGGAGAAGGAGGGCGGCGGAAGGCCCCCGCCGCGCAGGCGTTGTGTAGGCGTGGGCGCGGCAGTTTGAATGGGCGAGGCCTGCTGGTCGGCAGCCGCGGCAAGACCTTTTGCCGCGTTCCAGCCTGTGGCCGGCCTGTCCTTCGCCTCGGGCGAGGGGGTGAGCGCGGCGGTCGTACGAGAGGTGCGGTGCGACTCGCAGTCGTAGGAGTTGCTTTGTCCGCAGCCAGTGATAGCCACCGCCCGCGCAAGCCCACGAGCAGGCGGTTGACCGTATGTATCGCGAACTGCTATAATACGGAGCGAAATAAATGGATTTGAAGAAATGAAACGATTTGACAAGGGACAGTGGCGCAAGTGTCGGCGGGTGCTGATTCGTCCGTTTGAGTGGATAGGCATCGGCTTAGGCTGGCTCATCCTGACGAATCTGCCGCATCGGGCACTGATGGGGCTGTGCGACTTCATGTCCGCCGTGATGTACGTCTTTGACCATCGGGGGCGGTGTCGCTCCCTTGAGAACCTTCGAATTGTTCGCGGCACGTGCACGGGGACGGAGGGGACAACGGCCTTTGATCCGGACCGTGCGAAGTACCTGCCGTCGCGGCAGGAGCGACTCATCATCCGGCGGTCCTATCGGAACATGGCGCGGACAATCGGCCACATCTTCTGGACGTGCCGAAAGGCGAAGGAACGCACCGCGAGCGTTGGCGAAATGTCCGAGGAGGGGAGGGCGTTCCTTCGGGCGAACCATCCGGCGGTCACGGTCTCGGCACACCTGGGATGCTGGGAGATTCTCTCGCAGCTCGCCTATCTTGAAGGTCATCAGATGATGTCCGTCGCCAAGCGCATCGGGACGGATGGCATGACGCGGATGCTGATGAAGGCGCGCAAGTCCATTGGACAGGAGATTGTCTCGGCGGACGGGGCCTTCCGTCCGCTCATGAAGGGGATTCGGGAAGGGCGGTCGCTCGGGCTTCTCGTTGACCAGAAGGTCGACCCCGAGAACGGGGGCGTCTGGATTCGCTTCATGGGGCGGCCCTTGCCCGTTTCCGCCGCGCCGGCGTTCTTCTCGGCCAAGGCTCGCGTGCCGATTGCCGTCGCCTGGTCGCGTCCGCTCAGGGGCGGTCGGTATCGCTGCGAGGTCATCGACATCATTCAACCGGATGAGGCGCGGGATATGTGGGGGACGACCCAGCGGTGCGCCCACGACCTTGAGCGCGTGATTCGTCGCCATCCGTCCTGCTGGGTGCTGAACTACAACTACTATCGCGAACCTGTCACCGAAGAGGTCCTTCAGGAACTTGCCAAGCGCGAGGCGAAGGGGGCACTCGGGAAGTCCAGGACGAGAGGTTGAGCCGAATGCTGATTGCACTGCATATTCTTCTCTTTTTTCTGATGTCAGGGGTGTCGCTGTCCCTCTTTCTGGTCGGATGGCGGCGGCGGGAATGGCGCGGCGGACTTTGCGCCATGGGCTTCGTCATCTTTGGAGTGGCGGTCACGGCATTGGATCCGCTACTGCGGAACTTGCCAGACTTTGGACTTGACGAGCCGGAACTGATACCGATTGGCATCTCCCTTGTGCTGGGCGTGTCCTGCATCATTCGGTGGAGGGGGTCGACACGGGCGGCCTTTGGGGAGGTCATGAGGAATCGGTGGCTTCTTCTTCTCGTCTGGGGACTGCTGTTCGTCTCCGTCCTGTCGAACCTGGCGAAGGATAAGCACCAGTGGGGGTTCTTCGCCCCGTCGCTCGTCCATCGGCAGGACTTGCGGATGCTGGCCCAGGGGATGATGGTGGTCTTCGGGCACTGCCTTTTGCTGCACTGGGCGATCCTGTTCCTTCGGGACGAGTGGGACCGAATCGTCCACCGCCGCTCGCCGCACGAGCACCTCCTGAAGGAGCATCCGCTGACGGAAATCGGCCAGGGTGCGCGGCGCGTCTGTTATCGGATTGGCGAGACGGGGTTCTGCGTCAAGTTCATGCGCGACCCGTCCGACACGCGGTCGGGACGGAAGATTGGCTGGCGATTTGCGCGGATGCTGAAGAATGGCCGCTTTGACCGGCGGCTGAACATCAACTGCCTTGAGGCCGAGGCGATGGAGAAGTATCGGCATGTGGCCGGTCCGGCGGTCGCGGCCGCCCTGCCTGAAGTCGTCGAGGTCGTCTTCGACGAGCACCGAGGCTACGGTGTCTTGATGTCCTATCTGACGAATGCGGACGGCTCATCCATCGATCGTGCCACGTCGGAAATGGCGCGGCGCACGGACCGCTCGTTCAGGGTTTCGTGCTACTACCAGATCAGCACCCTGTTGGGGGAACTCATCGCCTGTTCGGCTCCATTCTTCGAGCCGGACAATTTCGATGCACAGATTCAGGCGGACGGGTCGGTTCGGGTGCGCATGATAGATTTCGAGCCGGTCGACAAGAAGTTCCTGCCGATTGCCGAGTGGGTGCCGCTCGTCCGGCGGCAGAACCTTCTGCGCAAGTCGATTCTGCACCTCAAGGGAATGCGGGAGAAGTATGGTATAATATGCGGCGCATGAGCACCAATCTCTCAATTGCCATTCTCGGCTGGAAGTCACCCGTCACGACGCGTCATTCGCTTGAGACCTACGAAAAGGCGAAACTCTACGACTGCTGCGACGAATTCTTCATTTACTACAACCAGTATTCGGATGCCGACAAGGCCCTTGGCGAGGAAATGGGCGTTCGCACGTGCGGCGGGCCCGAGAACCTCGGGAACTGGGGCGGGCAGAAGAAGATTCTTGAGACGGCGAAGAACGACATTGTCCTCTTCTTGGAGAACGACCACCCCGCCGTGACAACGCCCGAGGAAACGCGGCACTGGATCGAGGGGGCGGTTGAATTGATCCGAAGCGGGAAGGCCGACATGGTTCAGCTTCGGAACAGGAATCTTCTGGGCCGTGCCTATGGCTTTGGGCGGAAGCCGTTCCGCTACTACTACGTGCACGAGCTGAACCCCACCTTTGCGGACTATGTGAAGAGCGCGGCGGATATTCCGGCGGACTACGACCACGACACGCTTTTGCGCAAGATTCGGCGCTTCCTGTTCCCGGGCAAGACCCTGCGCCGTTCGATTAGTGCGCTCTACCTTGAGAAGCACCCCGAGCGCATCCTGCCGAAGTACATTCGCCGCGAGGGCGACTTTCTGATTGTCGACTCGGCGATTCTCAACTTCTCCGAGTCGCCGTTCATGACGTCGCGGGCGTTCTACAATCGGCTTTCAGGCTGGGCCGAGAAGCATCCGCGCCATCGGACGATTCTGGGGCTTCAGAACCTGGAGTACATCCTGAACTGCCGGTGGTGGCGCAAGCAGCATTTCCGAATCGCCGTCTGCGAGACGGGGGTCTTCGGGCATGAGCGCAAGGATGACAGCTGGCGGCCGAATCTTGAGACCTACAGCAAGGCACTGGTTGAAGAGGGACGGGTGAGGTAAGCATGAAGCGTTTTGACAAGCCGATACTGGTGACGCGGCCCTATCTGCCGCCGCTTGAGGAGTTCAAGTCGGGCTGCGAGGAAATCTGGGCGAACCGTTGGCTCACGAATGACGGGCCGATGCTGGGCCGCTTCCACGCGGCACTTGCGAAGTACCTGAATGTGCCGGAAACGAACCTGGCACTCTTCTGCAATGGGACGCTCGCCCTGGAACTCGGCTATCAGGCCATGGGCTTTGAAGGTGGCGAAGTCATCACGACGCCCTTTACGTTTGTCGCGACTTCCCATGCGCTTGTTCGCGCAGGGGCGAAGCCCGTCTTCGCCGACATTGACCCTGGGACCCTGTGCCTCGACCCGGTCCAGGTCGAGAAGCTGATCAAGCCCGGCGTGACGAAGGCCATCGTCCCCGTGCACGTCTACGGCAACATCTGCGATCTTGAGGGCTTTGACCGGCTGTCGAAGAAGTACGGCATCCCCGTCGTCTATGACGCGGCGCACGCCTTTGGCATCCGGGACATCGAGAAGCAGGGGGCGATGTCGATGTTCTCGTTCCATCCGACGAAGCTCTTTCATTCCTGCGAGGGCGGGTGCCTGGTCTTCCACGATGCCGCGCTGCAGAAGAAGCTCTTCAACTTGCGCAACTTCGCCATCGTCAGCGAGACGGAGTGCGAGGCGGTCGGGTCGAATGCAAAGATGAACGAACTGCAGGCTCTGATGGGCTTGAAGTGCCTCGAAAAGATTGACGATCTGCTCGCGTGGCGCAAGGCCATTGCCGGGGCGTATGCCGAGGTCTTCGCCGGCACGAAGGTTCAGTTCGTCGGCAAGAGTGCGAACGCCGCGTATTGCCCCGTGCTGTTTGAGTCGGCGGCTGTGCGTGAGAAGGTCTATACGGAACTGAAGGAACGGTGCAACGTCTTCTCGCGCCGCTACTTCTATCCGCTTCTGACGGACTTTGCGCCGTATGCCGACGCGAAGGGGACTTGCCCCATCGCCGAGGATGCGGCCTCGCGCGTGCTGACGCTCCCGACCTACTATGGCCTGCCGACCGAGGATGCGCGTGCGATTGCCCAGAACGTGCTGGAGATTGTCGGATGAAGATTGGCGTTCTGATTCCCTGCTACAATGCGGAACGCTATCTTTCGGAATGCCTTGATTCCGTCTTGCGGCAGACGCAGTCCGGCCTTGAAATCTTCTGCTGCGATGACGGCTCGACGGACGGTACGCGGCAGATTCTCGCCGACTATGCCGCGCACCATTCGAACATTCACGTGTCGGCTCAGGCGAATCGCGGCGTTTCGGCGACGCGCAACCGACTGATGGACGAACTGCCGGCGGATGTCGAGGCCTTTGCCTTTCTCGATGCGGACGACTACATTGCGCCCGAGGCCTACGCGGCACTTGCGGAGGCGCTCGTGCGCACGAATGCCGACGTTGCCGAGATGGGTGGGCCACCCGGCGGTTGCGTCATTGACGATATGTCCATCTTCCTGTTGCGGCGGACGGCAATCGGCGGCTGGATTAACTGCTGGAACAAGCTCTATCGCCGCTCGGCCGTCGGTGCGATTCGCTTCCGTGAGGAACTGGCGTTTGAAGAGGACTTCTTCTTCAACTATGAAATCAACGCACGCATTCGGCGCAAGGTCCTTGTCCCGGGCAAGTTCTACACCTATCGGTACAATCCGAGTTCCGCGACAAATTCACTGCACGCGGAGCGGTACTTCCAGTCGGCCATGACGCGCATTCGGCTCTCGGTCGGCGAGTTCCTTGAGGCCGGGCGCATTCCGGATGAGAAGCGGAAAGACTTTTGCCGCGAACTGGCGAAGGATGCCTATCGGATGTGCATCCGCAAGAACCTGAAGAAGAACCGCGATGCGCGGAGTCGCCGGGAATTCTTCTTGAAGGCGTCGGACTTCTTTGGTGAGATGGAGCGCGAGCACGGCTTCAAGCCGATTGGACTGAATCCGATTCAGCGTCTGCTCTATGCCTGCTGTCGGCATCGCCTTTACGCGTGTGCCCGGGCACTGGTCGCCTTGACGTAAGGAAGAGGTGAGAGGGGGGGGCGACCGTCTGGTCCTTCGGTGTGCGGCGGTTTTCTGCGGCCTCCCTCTTCTTGGATGAGCCTGTTGGCGACCTATCTTGTGCCGAAGGAAGTGCCTGGGCGTGCGATCGGGAAGGACCTCCCGTGCGCATCCGAATTTCCCGTCGTGCGCAGGGGAAATGCGCCGCGTGCGCATCGCGGCAATTTCCGATGCCCATCGGAAGAAAACTTACTGCCCAGTAACTTTAGACTTACTGCCCAGTAAGTTTTGATTTACTGCATAGTAAGTCTCCGCCCGATGGGCACGGGAGGCGCGGCGAAGGACGGGGACTGCGCCCCGAACCCCCACAAGCAATCCGCCGCGATGCCGCTCGTTCGTCGAAAGCCTGCGCTCGGCGCACGAATCGTCCGGGTAGGAGCGTGCGGTGGCATGCGGTCGACGGACGGGGCCTCTGCCTGCTCGTTTGGCCCCGAACCCCGCCAACCGCCGCGCCGCTCCAGTGCCTTTCGCGGCGCATTCACTCTGCCGCGGAGGCGGTTTCTGGGTGGCTGTGCAGGGGAGGGAAGGTCGTTCTTGCCTCTCGTTTCCCAGGCGTACGCGGCTTTTCGGTTGAATGTGCCGCGACGAAAAGTAAATGTTGTTGCGCGGGATGTGGCGGAGTGTCCCTTATTTATGGTAAAATATCCGCCAAAAGGATTACAGAACATGGGCATCTTTAAAGCATACGATATTCGTGGTATTTATGGTCAGGACCTGACCGAGGACATCTTCTACAAGATTGCGCGTGCCTACGCGCAGTTCATCCGTCCGTCAAAGGTCGTCGTCGGGCGCGATTGCCGCAAGTCGTCCGACTCGCTCTTCGCCGCCTTTGCCAAGGGACTCGTCGACGAGGGCGTGGACGTCGTTGACATCGGGCTCGTCTCGACACCGATGAGCTATTTCGCCAATTCGACGCTGAAGGCGGACGGTTCGGTGATGATTACGGCCTCGCACAACACGAAGGAATGGAATGGGTGCAAGCTTTGCCGCGCCAATGCCGTGCCGATTTCGGGTGCGACGGGCATTAAGGACATTGAGAAGATTGTCCTTTCGATGGGGAGCTTTGAGCCGCCGGCGGGCGTTGGCAGCGTGACGAAGGTGGACGTCTCGAAGGAATACGCGGCGCACGTGAAGGCGTTTGCGCACATGAAGCGTCCGCTTCACCTGGCCTTTGACTTTGCCAACGGCATGGGAATTGCCGAGTCGGTGGCCTTTGCCGGTTCGCAGATCACCTACGATGCGCTCTACGGCGAGTATGACGGCGACTTCCCGAACCACGACGCGAATCCGCTCCATGTGGAGACGCTGAAGGATCTTCAGGCCCTGATTCGTGCGAACCCCGGCAAGTACGCGTTTGGCGTCGCCTTTGACGGCGATGCGGACCGGGCGGGTTTCGTGGACGAGAAGGGCGAGGTGATCCCGATGGACTTCACGACGGCGCTGATTGCGCAGGACATGCTGGCGACCAATCCGGGCGCGGCGTGCTTCTACGATTTGCGTTCGTCCAAGGTCTGCGAGGAGGTCATTGCCGCCGCCGGTGGCAAGCCGATGATGTCCCGCGTCGGGCACTCCTTCATCAAGGCCCAGATGCGCGAGAATGACGCGGTGTTCGCGGGCGAACTTTCGGGCCACTACTACTTCAAGGCGAACTCGACGGCGGAGTCCTCCTCGATGGCGACTTTCGCGCTGGCCAACATCGTCTCCGCCTCCGACAAGCCGCTCTCCGAGCTGATTGCCCCGCTGAGGAAGTACTACCAGTCCGGCGAAATCAACTCGCGCACGACGACTCCGCCGGTGGAAGTCCTGGCGAAGATCAAGGCCGCGTACGAGAAGAAGGCGCATGTCTTTGAACTGGATGGCGTTTCGGTTGACGCGTGGGAGACGGAAGGCTGGTGGGCGAATGTCCGCATGAGCAACACCGAACCTCTCGTCCGCCTGAACCTTGAAGGGAAGACCAAGGAAATCATGGAGGCCAAGCGTGACGAATTCCTCGCTCAGATTCGCGCTTAAGTTCAGTTCTGCCGCGCTCGTCGCCCTGACGCTTGTCGGGTGCGGGGCGCGGGACGGCAAGAAGGAACTTGCCGAAGCTGAGGTTGCGTACGGTGTGCGCGACCTTGGCAAGGCCGACAGGCTGCTGGCGAAGAGCCTGTCGTACGTCGGCGACAATGTCGACGCGCTTATTTGGGCGGCCCGCGTCAAACTGGAACTGGGCGACCTTTCGTCCGCGGCGGATTTCCTCGGTCGTGCGGAAGGCCTTTCAGGCGGGGATGTCGACATTGAACTCCTCGGGGCGCAGATTGCCTACCATTCGAAGGACTATGAGGCGGCGGCCAAGCGGTTCGCGGCGGTTGCGGACAATCGGAATCTTTCGGCGGGCCTTCAGGCGGAGGCCCTGGCGGGACTGGGTGTCGTCGAGATGACGCGGAACGAGTATGATGCGGCGCGGATTGCCTTTCTGAAGGCCATTCGCCTGGATCGGCGCAACGCGGCGGCGCGTTACCACCTCGGTCTCCTCTATCGGGACGGCTTCGGGTATACGGAAGCCGCGCTTGAGCAGTTCGAGATTTTCGTTCGGCTTGAGACGGATGCCGACGTGCGCGTGGTGCGCACCCAGCGTTCAATCATTCCCGAACTCAAGGAGACGCTTGCCCGCCAGGCGATGGATCGCCCCGGGGCCTCGCAACGGGACAGTTCGGCGGCGGCGGCGGCGTTGGCGCGTGCCACGGCGGCGCGGAAGAAGAAGGACTACCGCACGGCGAAGCGTGAGTACGCCCAGGCCGTTGCCGCAGACGCGCTTTCCTATCCGGCCGCGTTGGGGCTTGCCGAGATGTGGGCGGCAACCGATGCGTCGCTTTCCGGACAGAAGAAGACGCTTGAAATCTACAGGTCGGCCTGTGCGCTGAACGCCAGCGCCGTCAAGACGCTCGTGACGACGGGCGACCTCGCCTACAAGCTCTCGAACTATGCCACGGCGGTCGAGACCTATTCGCGGGCCGTCGCGGCGAATCCGGCGGACTTGACGGCCATTGACGGGCTGATTCGTTCGCTCGGCAAGGTCGGCGGACGTCGCAAGATTGCCGCCGCCTATCAGGCCTATCGCGATTTCGTGGTCGCCTCGCGGCGGAAGTGACGGGCGGAAGATGAACCTGACGTTCCCAGATTATGCGGTGCTCTTTGTGGCCGTTGGCAGTGCCGTCTGGGGACTCTTCATCGGGTTCTCCGGGGCGATGGCCTTCTTGGCGGGGTTGGTCGCCTCGGTTCTGGCCGTCCGCTTCGGCTGGGCTTTCTCGGCGGACTTCCTTTCGGCCCCGTGGGCGCGGGGCCTTGTGACGCTGGTCCTCACGCTCCTGGCCTTTGGGCTTATCCGGGCCATTGTCCGCAAGTGCGTGCATGGGCTGATCGCCCAGCCGGCGGATGCGATTTTCGGGTCGCTCATCGCATTTGTCTCGGGAGGTGGAATCTCCCTCGCCGTCCTGTGGGTGCTCACGTACTTTGAACTGGTTTCCGTCGATTCGGTCTTTCTGAGGGGAGTGATTGGCCTTGTCGGATGAGGAACTGATGGCCGAGGCGCGGAAGTTCGAGAAGAATCTTCTGAACTTTTTCTGGCGGCAGGGCGTTTCATACTTCGAAGGCGAGGATCTCGTGCAGGAGACCTACCTGCGGCTCTGGAACTACCGAAAGGAGTACAAGCCAACGGCGAAACTCTCGACCTTCCTCTTCCTGATGGCCCGTCAGGTGAGGCTCGATGCGCTGAAGAGGCAAACTCGTCGGGAAGCGCGAGAGGAGTCGTGGGGGCGTGGACAGCCGCAGACGCAGTCCCCCGCCACGCAAACGCGCGAAGATGTCAGATGGGCGGTATCGCAGCTGTCCGAACCCTTGCGGGATGTCGTTGAGCTTGGGGTCTTTCAGGAGCTTCCGTATGCGGAGGTTTCGGAAATCCTCGGCATTCCGGTCGGGACGGTCAAGTCGCGGATGTCGAATGCGCTGAAGAAACTGAAGGAAATATTTGATGACGAAAGATCTTGAAAGGACCGTGGCGGAACTTGGGCCGGGCTATCGGGAGGTCGTTGACCGCCTGCGGGCGGCCTACCGCGCACCGTCCCCATTCGTTCCGCCCGCCCAAACGGCGCGGGAATCGCGCACCGGTCGTGTACTCGGGTGGACGGCCGGTTATCTGATTGCGGCCTCGCTTCTCATCTCTCTCGGGTTGTCGCTGACCTATCGTCCGACGGCGTTCCCGGCGCAACTGGATGGGCGGCAGAAGCTCTATACGGTCGCCTACGCCCCGACGGAGGAGGCGCTTGCCGCGATTGTGCATTCCCAGCGGGCGGACGGCAGCTGGGAGAATGACTTCCTGACGCAGCAGAATGCGGCCGCGCTTCGCCGTGCGGAGGGGATTGACGAACAGATTGCCTATCGAAAGGCCGTGCGCTACCTGCGGACGAAGGGGTTGCGCCCGCTGTCGGACGAGGAACTCAAACTGCGCGGCGATGCGGCGGCGCGGACGCTGACGCGGGGTTAGTCTGAGTCCGCCGCGTCAGGCTCGTCCGCTTCGGTCGTTGGCGTGGTTGCGAACTGGTGCTTCCGCCGGTAGTCGGACATTGTGATGCCGTAGCGGCGGTGGAAGAGTGCGCAGAGGACCGCCAGGGAACTGAACCCGTTCTGTCGGGCGATGGCGGTGTTGGGGAGATTTGTGTCGAGAAGTTGGGCACGGACGATTTCAAGCGTGTGGTTCTGAATGGCCTTGAGCACCGTCTGCCCGGTCACCTGCTTAAAGTGCTTGAGCAGGTAGCTGCGCGACCGACCGGAGGCGGTGACCACCTGCTCCAGCGTGATGGAACGCGGCTTGGCCTGGGCGATGAACTTGCTGGCGCGCTCAACCGCCTCGTTTGAGGAGTGGATGGGGCGGGTTGACATCCGTTCGACGATGCGGAGGGGCGGGCAGAGAATCGTTCGGTTCCGATCGTCACAGCCCTCGATTTGCCGCATGAGAAGGGCCATGGCGATACGCCCCAGCCGAACCTGGTCGGCGCGGATGGAGGAAATCGTGATAGGAGACGTTTCGCAAAGTGCCGCGTCGTCGTCAACGCCAAGAATTGCAACATCCGCCGGTACGGAAAGGTTGGCGGAGGTGCAGGCCGTCATGACTTCGCGGGCAATCTGGTCGTTGCAGGCAAAGACGGCAACGGGGCCGGGGAGCGATTTGACAAGTGCCGCGAATTCGCGGACATCGTCCGTCGGCGTCCGATTCATGAAACTGCAGCGGTAGGGGGCTGGCAGTTCAAGGGACGTCAGCGTTTGGGAGAATCCTTCGAACCGCCGGTCGCACCACCACTTCCAAATGACATTAGCGAGACCGTCCGCATAGACATAGGAACGAAACCGCCGCAATTCGGAGAGGTAGTTTGCCGCGAGGATGCCGATGGCCTCGTTGTCGATTGAGCAGACCGTGCAGGCTCCGCCGAGTCGCTTGCGCCAGAGCGGCACGTTCTCCTCGCCCAGCAGAATCGCATGGAGGCGATGGTGCCGAACGGCATTCAGGAGTTCCGCATCCCGTATGTGGGCAATCAGGGCGATGGACCTATCCTTGAAGACGGTCGTCGTGTGGAGCATGATGCGCAGGGTGTCCTCATCGGCCAGACGAACGCGGCAGAAATCGTGTTCGCGGGCATACTCAAGCGCCCCTTGGCGAATGGATGCGTCAAAGGCATTTGTTCCGCTCGGCAGGACAATCCAGGTGTCGGGCGGCAAGTTCGGATGATAGGTGCTCATTCCTCCGCGATTATACCAAAAAAACCTTCGCCTGGGGCGAGCGGCTGGGTTGTCCGCAGTATGGTATAATATGTCCAATTATGACACAGACACCGAGTCCCGAGTCCTTTCTTCTCAAGTGGTGTGGCGATACACTGACCGTGACCCTGCGGCTTGACCGTCCGCAGCGCGGCCGGGCGGCCTTTCGTACGAATCTGGGCCATGCCCACATCCGACGCGAGGAAATCATTGCGGAAACCGAGCGCGGCGAAACGCCCCTCGCAAAGGCGTGGACCGATTTACCGTTGAGCGAAGTTGAGCCGGGAGTCTTCCGTTCGGACTTCAAGTTGGGTGAGGTCGGCCTGTTCTCGGGCAAGGCGTGCTTCTTCCCCGAGGGGTCGACCGTGCCCGAATGGCCGGAGGGACGCAATCTGCACATCAAGGTCGAAAGTGCCGAGACGCGCAAGAACAATTCCATTTACACGGTCTTCCCGCGTCAGTTTGGCAGTTTCCGTGAGGTCGTGCGCCGCCTGCCGGTGATTATGGACGAGATGGGCTTTCGCCTGATTCAGACGCTGCCGCCTTTCCCCGTGCCGACGACGTATGCGGTCATGGGGGAGTATGGCTGCCCGTTTGCCGCGCTGGACTTCCTGTCAGTTGACCCCGCCATGGCCGAGTTCGACGAGCGTGCGACACCGCTGGATCAGTTTCGGGAACTGATTGATGCCGTTCATGCGCGGCAGGGGCTTCTTCTGGTTGACTTGCCGGCCAATCATACGGGGTGGGCCTCTACCCTGCAGACGCATCATCCCGATTGGTTCCATCGGGCGACCGACGGGCGTTTCATCTCTCCGGGGGCCTGGGGCGTCACGTGGAAGGACCTCGTCGAGTTGGATTATTCGAACGCCGAACTGCGGGCCTACATGGCGGATGTCTTCCTTTTCTGGTGTCGCAATGGCGTGGATGGCTTTCGCTGCGATGCCGGCTACATGATACCGTTGAAGACATGGGAATACATTGTGGCGCGTGTCCGCGAGGAATATCCTGACACGGTTTTCATGTTGGAGGGCCTTGGGGGCAAGCTTGAGGTGACGGATGCGCTCCTTGCGGAGGCCAATCTTGACTGGGCGTATTCCGAAATCTTTCAGACCTACGACCGAGGGGCCTTTGAATGGTACTTGCCGCAGGCGATTGAGCGGTCGGAGAAGTACGGGACGCTTGTACACTTCGCCGAGACCCACGACAACGATCGTCTCGCCAAGAAGGGGACGACCTACGCCCGCCTTCGGGTGCAGCTCGCGGCCCTGTTGAGCTGGCAGGGTGCGTGGGGAATCGCGAATGGTGTCGAATGGTTTTGCACGGAGAAGATTGATGTCCATGGCAAGAACGGACTTAACTGGGGGGCAAAGGACAACATGGTGGCGCTCATTTCGCGCCTGAATCGGCTGTTGTCGAGCCATCCGGCGTTTCGGAATGCGAGCCATCTGCGGGTTGTGACGCGGGGGAACGGCAATACGCTTGCGGTTCTGCGCGATTCGAACGTGCTCGTCCTTGCCAATCTCGATTGCGAGCACCCCACGCGCATCGACTGGGATCGCGGCGCTTTCCCGGCGGCGGAGGGGGTTGACCTTCTGACGGATCGGACGATTGGCCTGGTTGGGCCCGTCACCCTTTCGCCTGGAGAGGTCCTCTGCCTTCAGAATCCGCAGGCACCAATCACCGCACTTGTCGCGGAAGAGGTGCCGATGACGGACGGATCGGGCGTGGTGTTCCACTGGGTCTTCCCGCGTGATGAGCATCGCGAAGTCAGCGTTCCCGCTGGTGAGAAGGTTGAGGTGTCGGCACCTTTCCGCTTTCGCATGAGACTGGTCGACCCAGTCAATGGGCGGACGCTTCGGGTCTTCCGTTCGCAGGTGAGGAAGAACGGGTCGGATCATGTCGTTGTGTTGACGGCCCCGGAGTATGAGGGGGACGGTACGCGGTGCCGCCGCTTGCGCTTGCAGACCGTGGTCTACACGCCCATGGTTTCGACGCGGACGGATTCGGCGTTCCTGATTCCGCCGCCGGCGGATGTTGCGCGGGTGAAGTTGACCTTGTCGGGCGAGGAAGTCCGTCATCATCCCGACTATCGGGCCATCCTTTCCAATGGGGCTGGTGCCGCCAGTCAGGTTCGGCTTGGGTGGGGGCTGATTCGCAGCCAGTATGATGCGATTCTCGCCGCCAATCCGAATCCTCGGTGTCCGTCGGATCGGCTCAATCTCTGGACGCGGACGCGTTGCTGGTTGCAACGGGAGGGATATGTTCGTGAGATGGATGCGCGCAGTCTTGTGAACTTCACCGCCGATCCGGCCGGTCGGTTCGCACGGTGGAATTTCCGCATCCCCTGTGGCATGGGGCGGACGACGGCGTTTTCAGTCGTCCTGACGCTGGAGGCGGGTGTCAATGCCGCACGGCTCATCGTGACGCGGACGGACGCGGGCGCGGATGATGTTGGCGACCAGGTCCGTCTCGTGTTCCGTCCCGACATCGAGTGGCGTAGCTTCCATGAGAAGACGAAGGCGTACACGGGACCGGAAGGGTTTTTCGCCTCGCACTGCAAGCCTTTGGACGCGGCAGATGGGCGGCAGGGCTTTTCCTTCGCGCCCTATGAGGGGCAGTTCGTCCTGACGGTTGAAGGTGGCGCGTATCACCCGGAACCTCAGTGGGAATATGGCATTGCACACCCCGAGGAAGCGGAACGTGGGCAGGATGGTTCGGGCGACCTGTTCAGTCCCGGCTGGATTTCGGCTGACCTGAAGAAGGGTGAGTCGGTCGTCCTTCGCGGCGAGTTGAACCCACCCGAAAAGGCGGCGCGTGGACGGAAGGCTGCCCGACGGACGGATGCCCCATCGGGGCCGCTTTCGATTGGCAAGGCCATGCGGCAGGCCCTCGACCTGTTCATTGTCCGCCGCGATGACTTGAAGACCGTCATCGCGGGTTACCCGTGGTTCCTGGACTGGGGGCGTGACACCTTCATCTTCATGCGGGGCATGATTGCGGCTGGCATGATTGACGAATCCATCGCCATTCTCCGAGCATTTGCCGAGTTTGAGGAGAACGGGACTCTGCCGAACATCATCTACGGACGAACGGCCGGCAACCGTGACACGACGGATGCCCAGCTGTGGTTCATCCGCTGCGTACGGGAAATCCTTGAGAGTCGCCCCGAACTCAAGCTTGACGACCTTCGGGCGACGTGTGAGTCGATCGTCGACCACTACATCGGTGGCACGCCGAATGGCATCCACATGGATCAGGCGTCGGGCCTCATTTGGTCGCCCTCGCATTTTACGTGGATGGATACAAACTATCCGGCCTGCACGCCCCGCGTCGGTTATCCGGTCGAGATTCAGGCACTTTGGATTTCGGCACTTGACTTCTTGGGGCGGACGACGCTTGCTTCGCTGGCACGGACCTCCCTTGAGCGGTATTTCCGCTGGAAGGGGCATGGTTACCGCGATTGCCTCGCCGCGCCGAATGGCGAGTCCGCCGCCGAGGCCATTCCCGAAGATACGATTCGTCCGAACCAGCTGCTCTTGATCACGCTTGGCATCGTCAGCGATTGCGACATCTTGCGGGCGACAGAAGGGTTGCTCATTCCGGGCGGCATTCGTTCGCTGAATGCCGAGCATCCGCTTTATCGAGGCACTTATACGGGTGATGAGGATACGAGCCGCAAGCCGGCCTATCACAATGGGACGGCTTGGGCCTGGCAATTCCCCCTGTATGCGGAGGCGTTAACCCTCGTCGGTATGTGCTCGAAGGCGACGGCCCTTCAGGTTCTCGCTTCGGCTGTTGAGAACATCAACACGGGTTGCCTCTGTCACATGAGCGAGATTGCGGACGGCGATGCCCCCCATCGACAGAAGGGGTGCACGGCGCAGGCGTGGAGCGCAAGCGAGCTTCTCCGCGTCTGGCTCAAGTTGGGCGGGGAGTGAGCGTTTCATGACAAGGAATGTAATTCCGCGAAAGATTGGATTACATTCCTTGTTTCGTTTTCCCTTGGATGAAGGGGGAATCGCGTCGAAAGAAGGCCAAACGGCTTTCTTTGTCCATTTGGCACACGATTTGCTTTAACTGCGTGGAGTAAAATAGACCTATGGATAACGGATTTGAGGCAAAGTGGCAGGCAGAGCGCGAACGCCGTGCGTTCATCGCCCTTGCGGACGGAACGGTTTTCAGGGGCGTCGCGTTCGGTGCGCGGCGTGATCGGCTGGGGGAAGCCGTCTTCAACACGGGTATGTGCGGCTATCAGGAGATTCTGACCGACCCTTCCTACGCGGGGCAGCTGGTGACGCTGACGGCCGCTGAGATTGGTAATTACGGAATCAACCCCGAGGATGTCGAGTCCCGGGGCCTTTTTCTGTCCGGGCTGGTGATTGGGGATTTGACGGAACCTTCGAATTATCGGTCGACCCTGTCTCTCGATGAATACCTGAAGGCCAATGACATTCCGGGCATCCGCGCTGTCGATACGCGGGCTTTGACACTCCATTTGCGCGATTATGGCAGTCAGCGGGCCTATCTGCACGTCTCCGATGAGCCGATCTCAACAGAGGAGGCCGTCCGTCGTGCGCGTGAGTGGGAGGGACTTGACGGACAGGATTACGCTGCACGCGTGACCTGCCGCGAGCCGTATGCGTTCAATTCCACGGCGAAGACGAATCTCCACGTGGTCTGCTATGATTTTGGCGTCAAGACGAACATTCTTCGGAATCTGGCCTCTTTTGCCAATGTTCTTGTCGTGCCCGCGCAGACACCTGCCGAGAAGGTCCTTTCGCTGAAGCCGGATGGAGTCTTCCTTTCCAATGGTCCTGCGGATCCGGCGGCGGTAACCTATGCGATTGAGAATGTCAGAGAGATTGTCGGGAAAGTGCCGGTGATGGGCATTTGCCTTGGTCATCAGCTCCTTTCGCTCGCCTGTGGGGCGAAGACGGGCCGTCTCAAATTTGGGCATCATGGGTGCAACCACCCCGTCAAGAACCTGGCAACGGGACATGTTGAGGTCACGAGCCAGAACCACAACTTTGCGGTCCTGCCGGAATCTCTCCCCGACTGCCTTGAGGTGACGCACGTCAATCTGAATGACAATACGATTGAAGGGGTTCGGCACAAGACCCTGCCGGCGTTCTCGGTCCAGTATCATCCCGAGTCCTGCCCCGGCCCTCACGACTCCAACTATCTCTTTGACACCTTTAGAAAGATGCTTACCAAATGAAGAAACAGGTCAAATACGTATTCATTACGGGCGGAGTCGTTTCCAGCCTCGGTAAGGGCATTACGAGCGCGTCGCTCGCCCTCCTGCTGAAAAGCCGTGGCTATAAGGTCTTCATGCAGAAGTTGGACCCCTACCTGAATGTCGACCCCGGGACGATGAGCCCCTATCAGCACGGAGAGGTGTTTGTCACGGACGATGGTGCAGAGACGGATCTCGACCTTGGGCATTATGAGCGTTTTGCGGGCGTGACCTGTTCAAAGGCATCCAATTATACGTCGGGACGCATTTATTCGGCGGTTTTGGCGCGTGAGCGTGCGGGTGGCTACCTTGGGGGCACCGTCCAGGTCGTGCCGCACATTACGAATGAAATCAAGGCGGCAATCCATTCGGCCGGTGAGCATGACTGTGATATTGTGTTGTGCGAAATCGGTGGTGTGTCGGGCGACATTGAGTCCCTGCCGTTTCTGGAGGCGGCGCGGCAGTTTCGCTTTGAGGAGGGGGCTGAGAACACATGCTTTGTTCACCTGACGCTTGTTCCCTATCTGAAGGCGGCAGGGGAACTCAAGACCAAGCCATCCCAGCATTCGGTCGGTCAGCTCCGTGCCATTGGCATCATCCCGGACATTCTCGTCTGCCGCACGGAAATGCCGATTCCTCGTGAGCACCTTGAGAAACTGGCCATGTTCTGCAATGTGCGCCGCGATTGCGTCATTGAGGAGAAGGATGTGACGGATTCCGTTTACGCTGTGCCGCGTGAACTTCACAAGCAGCACCTTGACGAGCAGGTCCTGAAACAGCTTCATCTCGACATTTGGCCCATTCGGCACACCGTTTGGGATACCTTGGTCAAGAAGGCGACTCAGCCGAAGTACGAATGCACAATCGCGCTCGTCGGCAAGTACATCTCCATTCGGGATGCCTACAAGAGCGTTCACGAGGCCCTCCAGCACGCGGGAATGGCGCATAATGCGAAGGTCCACGTGGACTGCATTGAGGCGGAGGATGTGGAGAAGAACCCCAAGCTTCTTGCGAAGGCCGATGGCATCTTGGTTCCGGGCGGGTTCGGTAGCCGCGGCGTTCCGGGTAAGGTCGCGGCCATCAAGTGGGCACGCGAGAAGGGAGTTCCCTTCCTGGGCATCTGTCTTGGCATGCAGTGTACGGTCATTGAGTATGCGCGTGATGTGCTCGGCTGGAAGGATGCGAACTCAACAGAGTTCGACGAGAAGACGACGCATCCAGTCATCGACCTCATGGAGGAGCAGAAGAAGGTGACGGCGAAGGGTGGTACGATGCGCCTTGGTGCCTATCCGTGTATTCTGAAAAAAGGTTCCCTCGCGGCGAAACTCTACAAGGCTCAGGAGATTTCCGAACGCCATCGTCATCGCTACGAATTTGCCCTGGGAACGCCCATGCAGCAGGCAATTGAGAAGGCTGGCCTGCGGGTCTCGGGGACCTCTCCCGACGGTAAGCTTGTCGAGATTGTCGAATTGCCGACGCATCCTTACTTTATTGCGGGGCAGTTCCACCCGGAGTTCAAGTCCCGGCCAACCGATCCGCATCCGTTGTTCAAGGGATTGGTCGCGGCAGCATTGAAGCAGAAGAAATTCGAAAAGAAAAAGTAAGTTAAGGGGGGAGAGAGAGACATGTGCGGAATCGTCGGATTTACAAGCCACAGTGCGAGTGCGTGTCGGCCGCTTGTCAACGGACTTCGCCGCCTTGAGTACCGAGGCTACGACTCGGCCGGCATCGCTCTGGAGTCGGCGGACGACCTGCGCGTCTTCAAGAAGACGGGGAAAGTCGCCGCGCTGGACCGATTCCTCTCAGAGGCGTTGCCGGAGTCCGAACGTGGGAAATACACGCTCGGCATCGCCCATACGCGCTGGGCGACGCACGGCCTGCCGACGGAGACGAATGCGCACCCGCACCTCGCGGACGGCGGTCGTCTGGCACTCGTCCACAATGGCATCATTGAGAATTATGCCGCGCTCCGCGCCAAACTGGAGAAACGCGGCTGTGTCTTTGTCTCGCAGACGGATACCGAAGTTCTCGCCCATCTCATCGCGACATTCGACAAGGGCGACGACTTCATGGCGGCTGTCTCCCAGGCTCTCAAGCAGGTGGAGGGCACATATGGCATTGCCGTCATTTCCCGGCGGCATCCGGGCGAGATGATCGTCGCACGAAAGGGCTCCCCGCTCGTCATCGGCATTGGCGAAGGATCGACGGTCGTTGCAAGCGATGTCTCGGCCATTGTCTCGCACACACGGCAAGTCATTTACCTTGATGATGGTGACATCGCCCGCGTCACCCCGGAGGGTGCGGATGTTTTTACCCTTGATAATGTGCCTGTTGCACGTGATGTCCAGCAGGTTGAGTGGGATGCCGCGTCCGCCGAGAAGGGGGGCTATGCCCACTTCATGCTCAAGGAGATCTTCGAGCAACCTGAGACGCTCCGGAACACGATTCGTGGCCGTCTTGACCGAACGGGCGGAACAGCCGTTCTCGCGGGCCTCAACCTGTCGCCGCGCGAACTGGCGACGGTTCGTCGGGCCGTCGTCATCGGCTGTGGAACCTCCCTTCATGCCGGCATGGTCGGCAAGTACCTCTTCGAGTCGCTCGCCGACCTGCCGACGAGCGCAGAGCAGGCGGCGGAGTTCCGCTACGAGAACCCGATTATCGGTCCGAATGACTGGGCGATTGCACTCTCGCAATCCGGCGAGACGGCCGACACGCTTGCTGCGGTGCGAGAGTCAATCGGCAAGGGTGCGCTCGTCTCGGCGGTCTGCAATGTTGTCGGCTCAACGATTGCGCGTGAGGCGGGGCGCGGCATCTACCTGCACGCAGGGCCGGAGATTTCCGTCGCCTCAACGAAGGCGTTCACGGCACAAGTCACGGTACTTCTCATGATGGCGCTCAAATTGGGGCGCACGCGGCGTCTTTCACGCGAGGCTGGGTTGCGTCTGTGCGACGGGATTGCCGCGTTGCCGGATCTTGTCGCGGACGTTTTGAAGGAAAATGACCGCATTGCGGCAATTGCGACGAAATATGCGGCGGCAAATGATATGTTCTTCCTCGGACGCGGCATCCTCTATCCAACCGCACTCGAAGGTGCGCTCAAGATGAAGGAGATTTCGTATGTCCACGCCGAGGGCTATCAGGCGGCGGAACTCAAGCACGGACCGATTGCACTGCTCTCTCGTGCCACGCCGGTCGTTGCGCTTCTGAACGATGTTCCAGGCAAGGAGAAGACGGTCGGTAATGTGCAGGAGTGCCGCGCTCGCGAGGCACCCGTCATCGGCATTGTCACGCGGGGCGACTCGGATGCGGCGCGGCACTGCGACGACGCTCTCGTTGTGCCGCGCACGGATGTGGTGTGCGCACCCGTTGTCACGGCCGTCGCACTCCAACTCTTCGCCTACCATGTGGCACGCTTGCGCGGTTGCGAGATTGACCAGCCGCGCAATTTGGCGAAGTCTGTGACTGTGGAGTAGGGTGGAGAAACATAAGCCGCTCAGCCCCCTGAACGGCTACGGACGAGTTCGATGCGGTCCTTGTCGTTGTGGGGTGCGCATCGCAGCGGTCGGTGGTGCGCACGACGGAAGCCTGGGGTGCGCACGAGTCGGTCCTGTCCTGCGCATCTTCCCAGGTGGCGCAACCGATGCGGCGCGGCAGAAGTGCCGTTGGCGGGCGTTGAAGGTTGACGATGGTTTTGGTAAAATATGCCGCCAATGTACCTCAAGCAGTTAGATGTCATCGGTTTCAAGAGCTTTGCCGATCGTACGCGGTTGACTTTCGACCCCGGCCTTATCGCCATTGTCGGCCCGAACGGATGCGGAAAGTCCAATGTTTCGGATGCGATTCGCTGGGTTTTGGGCGAACAGCGTCCAACGGCCCTG
The DNA here is from genome assembly GCA_050874585.1 of Verrucomicrobiota bacterium. Taxonomy (GTDB): domain Bacteria; phylum Verrucomicrobiota; class Kiritimatiellia; order RFP12; family UBA1067; genus UBA1067. The sequence continues at coordinate 26,565 of JBNMKZ010000012.1, forward strand.
CGCTGTTCAAAGTTGGTGGATGTCGTCTTTAATGGGACGGACACGCGCAAGCCGCTGGGACTTGCCGAGGTCTCCATCACGTTCGCCGACTGTGAGAAGGAACTGGGGACCGAGTATCATGAGGTGACGATTACCCGCCGCGTTTACCGCGACGGTTCGGGCGAATATTTCATCAACAAGCAGGCCTGTCGACTGAAGGATGTCCAGCACCTTTTCATGGGTACGGGTATCGGCACAAGCTCCTACTCGGTGATGGCCCAGGGGCAGATTGACGCGATTCTCTCGTCCAAGCCGGAGGACCGCCGCGCCGTCTTTGAGGAGGCGGCGGGCATCACGAAGTTCAAGGCCGACCGTAAGGAAGCCCTGCGGAAGATTGAGCAGACCGAACAGAACCTCCTGCGCGAAGCCGATGTTCTGCGCGAGATGAAGCGACAGATTGGTTCGCTGCAGCGTCAGGTCGGCAAGGCTCAGAAGTACAAGGAATTACGCGACAGCCTGCGTGGAATTGACATTTACGTCTCCAAGAACCGCATCCATGAGTTTGACGGAATCTTGGAGCAGAACGCGGCGAATCGGCAGGAGATTGAGAAGGCGATTGCCGAGGCGACCGAGCAGGTTGCGGCGGCGGAAGCCGCCCAACAGGAGCAGCATCAGGCCGTCCACGAGTTGGAAGAGCGGCTTCAGACGCTGGCGGGCGAGCAGGCGGCGGCGGATGGGGCCTATCGTCGGGCGAACGAGGTGATTGGCGTGAATGCCCAGCGCATCGCCGAGTACCGGCAGTTCGCCGAACGGGACGGGCGCGAGATTTCGGAGACGCGTCGCCAGTTGGAAGAGGTCAAGATGCAGGCGGAGTCCCTCGCGCAGAAGACGCGCTTGCTCTCCGACTCGCTGGATGCGGCGCATGAGGCTCTGAGCGCGGCAGAAGAGACATTCAAGTCATCTCAGGCGCGGATTGACACAATTCGCACGACCCTTCAGAATGCGCGGGCCGAGAGCGTGCGGTGCGACCGCACGGCGACCGAGTGCCGCGACACAATTGCGAAGATGGAGGCCGAGGCCCGGGAGGCGATTATCCGCAACGAGCGGCTGGTCGCGGATGAGAAGCAGTTGAAGGAAGCTGTGGCAACGGCCGAGCAAAACCTGGCCGAGATTACGAGCCGAGCGGATGCGGCCCGCGAATTGGAGCACACTTACGCCGAGGCGTTTGCCCAGTCGAAGTCCGACCTCGACACGCTCCGTGCCGAAATTGAGGAGGCGCGGGAGCACCTTGGCGAGATGCAGGCGGATGCGGCGGCGAAAGAGGCTCAGCTCGAAATGCTGAAGGATGGCGCCGCGGCGAAGACGGTTCTTGAGACGGTTCTTGAGAGCGGCGACGGTGATGTCAAGGTCGCCGTTGTTGAGACGGGGCGGGAAGGTGTTGTTGTGAACGAGGGCGATCGTCTCGTCGAGCACCTGGCGCTTGCCGAGGAGCAGCGGGAGATTGCCGACCAGCTTCTTGGTGATGTCGTTCTGGTGGGCGGTAAGGATGGTGTCTGGAGTCCCAGCACATCCATGGCTCCTTCGTCCGGGCACCATTCTCCGATTACAGAAGCCGAGAATACGCTCGCCGACCTCCGTGCCCGCATCGAGAAGGCGCGGGAAGTCCTTGCAACGGGTGCGGAGCGATCCGCCGCGCTCAAGACGGCCTTTGATGAGGCGGAGTCGAAACTTGCCGAGGCGCGGCGGGCGGCGGCGCAGACGGAAGGCGAGGAGTCAACCTACCGTCGTGACGTGGAGTCCGTGAAGGGGCGGCTCGCGGCGGTTTCGGCTGAGCTTCAGACGATTCTCCAGGCGAATGCCGAGGACGTAGCGAAGCGTGAGGAGCTACAGCAGAAACTTGCGGACGCGATTGCGCGGCGCGATGGGCTGATGGATGCCGTTGCACAGGGCGAGGGCGAGTTGCGCGAACTTGAGACTCGCAACGTCTCCGAGTCGCAGGCCCTGACCGAGCGTCGGATTGCCGCGAGCCAGATGGAGCAGGAGCTCTCCTTCGTCGGGCAGCAGAATGACGCGGCGAATCGTCGGCGCGAGGAACTTGAGCGGGCGATTGAGGGGCGCGAAAGTGGCATCCAGGGCTATGAGGACTCGATTCGCCGCCTGACGGAGGAGTCGGGCGACCTGTTGGCGAGTTTGGATGAGCTCAAGGCGAAGGCGGCTGATTTTGCCGTTCGGATGGATGCGGAGCGTGGACGACGTGCGGAGATGATGGAGAAGATTGCCGCTGCTGATCGGGTCGCGGCGGAAAAGCGTGCAGGGCTTGACCAGGCGCGGGATTTCCGTGGCAAACTTGAAGTCCAGGCCGCTGAGGCGACCATGCGCCGCCAGAATGTCTATGGGCATCTGCAAGACGAGTACGGTCTCTTTGCTGATGCCGTCATGCGCGAGCCAGATCCCGAATGGAAGAAGGGAATCGTTCCACCGATGGACGAGCTGGAAGCCCAGGTCGCACGGTTGCAGTCCGAGATTTCCGCCTTGGGTCCCGTGAACATGGTCGCTATCGACGAGTGCCGCGAACTGGAGGAGCGCTATGCGCGCGAGAAGGCCCAGGAGGAGGACCTGATCGCGGCGAAGGCGCAGATACTCGAACTCATCACCAACCTGAACACGACTTCGGGTGACATGTTCCGCAAGACCTTCGAGCAGGCGAACAAGAACTTCCAGACAATGTTCACGAAGCTCTTTGGAGGCGGTGAGGCGCGGCTTGTCCTGCTTGAGAATGCGGAGGATCCGCTGGAGTGCGGCATTGACATTATTGCGCGGCCTCCGGGCAAGCGTCCCCAGAGCGTAACGCTTCTGTCGGGCGGCGAACGCACCATGACGGCCGTTGCGTTGCTGTTCTCAATTTTCATGATCAAGCCGGCACCATTCTGTATGCTGGACGAGCTGGATGCCGCGCTTGACGATGCAAACATCGGTCGCTTCGTCGAGCAGCTCAAGGAGTTCCTTGTGCAGAGCCAGTTCCTCATCATCACACACAACCAGCACACGATTGCCGGTTCCGACCTCGTCTACGGTGTCAGCCAGCAGGAGAAGGGTGTCTCTCGCATCATCTCCATGCGGCTTTCAGACCTTGGCGTCAAGGAGAAGTAGTGGGTCGATATGGACGGCAAAAATGCCACGTTTGCACATCGGCATTGACGAAAGGCGGGCGATTTCGGTATAATACGCACCAACACGAAAGGTAAATAGAGCGAATGAACATTTTCATTGGATTCCTGTATGTCGTTGAAGTGATTGTCTGCTTGCTTCTGGCCCTGGTTGTCATGCTTCAGAAGCCGAAAGAAGGTGGTCTTGGCGGTGCCATTGGCGGCGGGATGCTTGAGGCTTCGCTGGGTGCGGATGCTGGCAATGTGCTGATTAAGACCACGGCCGTTCTTGGTGCGATTTTCCTCCTGAATACGCTGGTGTTGGCGCGTTTGACGTCGACTGTCCATGCGCGGTCCCTGATGGCGGCCGAGTCGGAGCCGGTTGCCGTGCAGCAGACTGCCGCGCCCGCGTTGCCGATGACGGCCCCGGAACTCCCGGCGATGCCGGCTGCGCCCGCCGAGGGTGCAGATGCGCCTGCGCCGGCCGTTCCTGCCGAGCCTGCGGCTAAGTGAGGATTCGATGAAAGTCCTCGTCACTGGCGGTTCGGGCTTTCTCGGGATTAACCTGATCCGTAAACTCCGCGCCAAGGGCGTGGAGGAAGTCCGCGTACTTGACATTGCCGACTTCGACTATCCTGAGAAGAATGAACCGTGGCTGAAGTTCACGCGTGGGGATGTGCGCGATGTCGCGGCGGTTGAGAAGGTGACGGAAGGGTGCGATGTGGTTGTCCACTGCGCGGCGGCGCTTCCGCTATACAGTGCGGAAGATATTCGCACGACCGAAGTTGATGGATGCCGAAATGTGCTGGCGGCCGCACGGAAGTTTAAGTTGGACCGCATGATTCAAATTTCCTCGACCGCCGTCTACGGTGTGCCGAAGCGGCATCCGATCTACGAGACGGATCCCCTCGTTGGTGTCGGGCCATACGGTCACGCCAAGATTGAGGCCGAGAACCTTTGCCGTGCGGCAATCAAGGATGGCTTTTGCGTCAGCATCATTCGTCCGAAGAGTTTTGTCGGGCCGGAGCGTCTCGGTGTCTTTGCGCTTTTCTACGATTGGGCTTACACGGGGCATGGTTTCCCGATGATAGGCAGCGGGAAGAACCGCTACCAACTGATGGATGTCGATGACCTCGATGAGGCGATTTGGTCGGCGATGACCTATCCGAAGTCCGTCGTTGCGACGGAGTTTAATATCGGTGCGAAGGAATTCACGACAATGAAGGAGGACTATCAGGCAGTTCTCGACCGAGCTGGGCACGGGAAGAAGATCAAGGGTATGCCCGTTGCACCGCTGATTTTCATCTTGAGGATTCTTGAGAAACTTCACCTCTCGCCGCTCTATCCGTGGGTTTATGAGACGGCATCGACGGATTCGTTTGTCTCGATTGAGAAGGCGGAGAAACTGCTGGACTACAAGCCGCGCTATTCAAATAAGCAGGCACTTGTTCGGAACTACGACTGGTATGTCGAGCATCTTTCCGAGTTCGCCGGAAAGTCGGGTGTCTCGCATCGTGTTCCCTGGAAGCAGGGGATGCTGGCCGTGGCGAAGCTTTTCTTCTGAGCGGCTTAGGCGCGTGGCGGATTCGATGCCGAAGATTTCCGTTATCATTCCGACATTTAACCGCGCCGAGATGGTCGTTTCGTGCGTACGGAGCGTTCTGTCGACGAAGTGGCCCGACTTGGAAATCATTGTCGTTGATGACTGCTCGCCTGACGAGACGGGAGCTTCCATCCGTTCAGAGTTCGGCGACAATCCGTCCGTCCAGTACATCCGCAACGAGCGGAATTCCTTTCAGGCGGTTTCGCGGAATGTCGGCGCGGCGCGTGCTACGGGGGATTACTTGTTTTTTCTTGATGATGACAATTGCGTAGAGGAGTCAATCTTCGACGAGCTGATGGCGGTCTTTTCGTCTCACCCACAGGCTGGGCTCATTGCGCCGATGTCCGTCCATCAGCGCGAAGGCCGCCGGAATCTGATTTGGACGCTTGGAAGCGACTTCAATCGCTGGACGTCTCAGCCAAAGGATAATTTGCCCAATTTGCCGTTGGAGGAGTTGCCGGCGGGAGTGACGCTGTACCCGACGACCTATTCGCCGAACGCCTTCATGGTTCCGCGCACGGTCTTCGACCGCGTCGGTGTTTTTGACGAGGCCTACATCCAGATCTTTGAGGAGTCTGACTTCGGGTGGCGGATTATGGGGGCTGGGTACGAGGGCTACATCCTGACAACGGCGCGGACGCGGCATTACGGATTCTTGGAATCGGGATGTGTGCCTGAACTTCGTCAGCTTGGCATCGAGAAGCCATTTCGAACCTACTGCTTTGCCCGCAATCGTCTGCGTTTTGCCCGTCGTCACATGGGCGTGGCGCAGGTTCTTTCCATTGCCCTTATCTTCGCCCCGCTATCATGCGTATACTATGGCTTTGTGGCCTTTCGGAATGGGCGGCCCGATATTGCGTGGCAGTACATTGCCGGGACGCTTCGCGGTGTTCTTGACTGCTTGAAGGGTCGTCCGAAGCAGGTCGCTTCTTTTGTGCGGCGGTGATTTTCCGTGCGCTTTGAGCCCTTAGTGTGGTATAATACCCGCATGAAAAATACGAAGGCTCAAGTTCTCTTTCTACTTTCGATTCTCTTTCCTGCTCTTGGCGGACTCTTTGCCGCTGACCTGACATTCAAGGTCTCGGCGGACCATGCGGACAATCTCTATGTCCTTGGGGAGCCAGCGACTTTGACGGTCACCTGTCTTGAGGATGGACGGGCGGCGACATCGGGTGTCGTGACGGCGCGGCTCGATAATTTCGGTGAGCGAGTCATCTCAGAACAGCGTTTTGATCTTTCGAAGGCATCGACATTTCAGGTGAAGGGTGAACTCGCAGAGCCTGGATTCATGCGACTCCTCCTTCGGAGTGAGGGTTCTGCGAAGGGGGAGAGGACACTGGGGACGGAACTCAGTGGCTACGAATGGAGCGTCGGATATTCACCGCACCGCATTCAGAAGGGGGCGGAACTCCCAGCGGATTTTGACGCGTTTTGGTCCGAGGCGCGGGCCAAACTTGCACGGGAAGTCCCGCTTGATCCGCGCATCGAAAAGATACCCGAACGGTGCACGGAGCAGTTTGACTTCTACAACATTTCCTTTGCGACCTTCGGCCGCCGCGTCTATGGTCTCATGTCCATTCCGAAGGATGCCTCGCCAACGAAGCGGTATCCCGTCCATTTCCAGGTCCCGGGAGCCGGCTGTGGTGCGTGGAGTCAGAATGTGCCGGGTTCGGACAAAGAGATTACGGTCTTCATGACCGTCTTTGACTGGGCGCCGTGTTGGAATGATCTCGCGAAGGCCAGCCAGAAGTACAATGCCATGCGGGCCGAGCTGTGCAAGAAGTGGAACGCCATTGAGTATTCGCGGTCAGGGATCGCCGGTGGACGCGAATCGCACTTCTATTATCCGGTTATTCTTGGCATCGACCGAGTCGTAGACTGGGTCGCATCCCGTCCGGATGTTGACTTGAACCGTTTTCAGTACGAGGGGACCTCACAGGGCGGAATGTTCGGGCTCATTCTGACGGGGTTGAACAGCCATTTTACGCGGGCGGTCTTCCATGTCCCGGCGGGTTCGGATTTGCTGGGCTTCCGACTGGGGAATCGGCGCAGCGGATGGCCGAGGCTGGTTGAGTCTCAGCCGACGACGGAGGCAAAGGCCGCGGCGGAAAAGTGGGCACCCTATTTCGATGCGGCGAATTTTGCGACGAGGGTTCATATTCCTGTTCGTTTTACCTTTGGTTTCTCCGACACAATCTGCCCACCGGCATCCGTCTGGAGTGCCTACAATGCGTGTCCTTCGCAGGATAAGGGAATTGAGGGGGGAATTGGCATGACGCACAGCGTGACGAGTGCGTTTTATACGAAGTACGGGCAGTGGTTGCGGACTAATTATCCACGGGAAATGGACTCGGCGACACCCGAATCGCAGGGCGTGTCATCCAAGGCCATCTTACGCTGGATTGATGTCTGCGAGCGGACGCTCAAGTCGTTGCACGGCTTTGTGATTGTCCGTCACGGCAAGACTATCGCTGAAGGGTGGTGGAAACCCTATTCGGCCGACCGTACGCACATGCTCTATTCCCATTCGAAGAGCTTCACATCGTCGGCAATCGGTTTCTTGGTGGACGAGAGAAAGGTCGATCTTGACGATCGAGTTCTGAAGTTCTTTCCTGACAAGGCTCCGGCGAATCCATCGGAGAATCTGAAGTCCCTTCGCGTCCGTGACCTTCTGACGATGAATACTGGTGCACGGAAAGAGTATCGCTACAAGAAGGGCATAGATGAGGATTGGGAGCGTCTCTTTCTCGCCAATTCTTTTGACTTTGAGCCGGGTACGCGCTTCCAGTATGACTCCTCGGCAACTTATATGCTCGCGTCTATCGTTGAACGGGTGACGGGCAAGCGCCTAATGGACTTTCTCGGAGAGCGTCTGTTTGGGCCGCTGGGCATTGAAAAGGCCTGGTCAACGACCTCGCCGTCGGGAACCGCTTGCGGTGGCTGGGGTATGAATATGACGACGCGTGAAATCGCTCGGTTTGGACAGCTTTATCTTCAGGAAGGTCGTTGGGGAGACCGTCAGCTACTCAGCCCAGAATGGATTCGGCTCGCGACATCGCGGCAAACGCGCAGCGGGTGGGACGGCAAGAACGACTTTGCGGACAACGACGGCTACCGTGGCTATGGCTTCCAGTTCTGGCGTTGTCGGCACGATGCCTACCGTGCGGACGGGTGGGGCGGTCAGTATACGGTGGTGGTGCCCGAGAAGGATCTAGTCGTCTCCCTTCATGCGGCACTTGGTGACATGGGTGCGGAGCTCAATTCCATTTGGGATGTCCTCTTGCCGGCTCTGGAGGAACGACCGCTCCCGGCGAATCCGACGGATGTTGCCGCCCTGGCGGCAAAGTGCGCTTCGCTCGTGCTTCCCGTTGTGAAGGGGAGGGATGAAGCATCGGGTGAACAATCGCTTGACGGGAAGACGTTCTCGCTCTCGGGTGAAGGGAATCGCTATGGGTTCAAGGATGTACGCATTGTGCGTGAGGAGCATGGATGGAAGGTCTTCCTGACGGGGGTGTGCGGACAGCAGGTGATTCCCGTCGGGTTTGGGGAATGGCGGTTCGGCGACATCCAGTTGGAGAACTTTACAAGCGAGGCACCGGGGACAATTGTCGGACGGCAGGATGTGGCTTCGTCCGGTGCGTGGGTTGAACCGAATGTCTTTAGAGTGCACACCTATCTGGTCGGTGGCACATTCCATTTGACGATGACATTTACTGTTGATGAGAAAGGAGAACTCACTCTCCTGTGCGACTTGTGGGGAATGGGCGGCGGAAAGTGGACGCTGAAAGGCGTGAGTGTCCAGTAACCGCCAGAAGGTCGAAAGGCGTTTAAACATTGTTCCGCACGGCAGGCGGAAAATGTGGTATAATTTCGGGCCAGTGATTCGGGGCGTTGCACAGCCTGGTAGTGCGTCTGCTTTGGGAGCAGAATGTCGGAGGTTCAAATCCTCTCGCCCCGACCAAATTTTTTCGCTAAAAGCGGTGAATGGTTCATTCCGCGTATATGCGGAAGCGGAGTACAAATCGGCCGATCTTGAGCAGCGGTTGACAGTAGAGCGGCAGATGAGGGCTTCTGCGGAGACCGAGTGCGACCGGCTTCGCGGCGAGGTTCTGCGGCTTCGGAACGATCTGGAGGACGCCCTCACTGCGCCCAGGACGGGTAATGGGGACCGGGTAACGGGGGTCGATGAACCCGTGTGTGAGATTCGTGTGCAAGGGTTGCTCGTTCCGCCAGCGACGGAGGAGGTGTTTCCCGGCGAGGTGCGGGAACACATACTTGCCGTGCTGTCGGAGGGACTGGAGGCGGCGCAGAGTTCCGAGCGCGAGCGGCGGGCGAATGTGCTGGAAGATGTGCTTGCGGCGAACAAGCCGGGATCTGAACTCGAACGCCGCCGCAGGGTGCTGAAGCAGATTATCAAGGACACTGGCTCGTTCGTCGATGCCCGCACAATAGCTGCGCTGGAGATGATAGGCTTCAAGTGCGTCTCCGGCAACAAGCATTGGAAGCTCGACTACGCTAATGTCCGCATCCCGATCTCGAAAACCCTGTCCGACCGCCGTGGCGCACAGAACACGGCAACCGACATAGCAAACAGGTGCTTCTGAGGAGAGAAGATGATCGAAACAATACTTCATGGCATCCAGAAAGGGATCAATGCGGCAACGCCGTGGCTTGTCGGCATGGCTGCAGGGTTCTTTCTCCTGAGGCTTGTCTTGCTCATAAGGGAAAAGAAGCCGCTTGCAAAGGAACTAAAGTGGTTCTGCGGGCTTACGCCATTCCGCAAATCAGCTGTGATACTGATGTTGGGTCTCTTCACTTGGTGGGGCGGTGCCAAAGAGCGCGGCTCTTCATCTCCTATCGCAAACGACGATGTCTCGCCAACCCCGTCGCGCGTAGTCGAGACTGTGCAGCCTCGTTCCCTGCCAGAAGAGATTGCCACTAACGCGCTTGCGATAACTGCGTTCTCGATTAGCCAGATCAACCAAACGGCCTACTTCGAGACTCGCTGTGCGACGAATCTCTTTGACCACACGGCCTCGCGCAACCTCTATTTGTTTTCGTCCACGAATCTTTTGGAGCGGCGCTGGACGCCGCTTTGCATGATTCAAATGCCAGCCAATACGAATGTTCATTCGTTTGTGGTTGCGCAAAGCGATGTCATGCCGTCCATGAGGCATTGGTTTCTCGATTCGTTTGGAGGCGTAGGTTTTTATCGGTTCGTATTGGACATTGACTCGGACGGAGATGGTGTCGCCGATGACATCGAGAGATTGTGGACATTTACCGACCCATACAAGTTCGACACGGACGGTGACGGTCTATCAGATGGTCAGGAACTTTCGTACCAAGTGACCACAAACCCGCTTGCCTACGATACAGATGGCGACGGCGTTGGCGACGGCGATGAAGTCGCGTCAGGCTCCAATCCTCGCAGGGAAAACTCAGAGCTAGATGAGCTTACCGATGCACAGGAACTCGGCATGATGACTGCAGTGACCGAAGCCAACTTCATGTGGTTTGATATGTCTAGTGGCACGGATCTGCTTTCTGGCTATTCGACGTTGAACAGCGGCTCATGGCCGATACCGCTTGCTTCTGAAACCGTAGTCAACAACGCGTGCTACACCAACGCCCGCGTGTGTCTGGACGGGACGGTGTACCTTTTATGTCCCACTAATGTTACGGGAGGGTATGACTACTACAATAGCAATTTAAGTAACACCCAATGGTCGGCGTCGCACCTTACGGTGGCATTGTGCGGCGCAAACCTTTATGCTCGTACCTCTGATTGGGGCAGTAAGATACTCTATGGAAGCCTCGTTTCGGAAGGCGGGGCTTTTGATGTTGTGGAATACCGCAATTTGGGGCTGTATGACCATAACGATACGAACGAACTCATCACCTGCCAGCTGATATTGCCGCATCACGAGACAAATACCATCTACGTCAGCTATCTTTGTGCTTCAAACACCTTCCGCGATGTCAGTTTCGCGGCAGGAATCCAATGCGGATGGATACCATCGAACAAGTCGGGCGAAAGGTTTTATAACCTCTCCTGGCCGATTGTCGGAGATTTCCCCCAAGATGGCTTGACAATCAAGTATTCAATAGGCACATGCACAGACCCAACCAAGACAGATACTGATGACGATGGACTTTCGGATTCGGACGAGACTTTGCTGTACAATACAAATCCGCGCGTTGCCGACACGGACGGCGACGGGATTCCAGACGGCATTGAAGTGTCCATAGGCACCGATCCGAATTCTGTCGATACGGACGCGGATGGAATGCCTGATGGATGGGAAGTGTACTACGAACTAAATCCTCTTGTTGACGATTCGGCACTTGATCTCGACAATGACGGCCTGTCCAATTATTCGGAATATGCTGCCGGAACAAACCCCGCCGAAGAGGATACTGACGAGGACGGCATTGGGGACAGGGACGAGCTTGGCTGGTGGGAGCATTCGTCAACGCTTCCGGCTTTTTCTTGCTCAAGTGTCACCAACCTCATTTCTTCGTCCATAGGCTATGACGATGACATGTTCCTTGTTACTCTTCCTTTCGAGGTGCGGTTTGCGGGATACAGGGCGACGAAAGCGAAGGTGAGCGTGAATGGCTTTGTATGGCTCATTACAGACATAGGCGAGATGCCGACATCTTCAGACTACAGCAACCAGGATCTTACAACCAATGCACGTAGTCAGTACCACGGATTCATCGCGGCGTATTGGGACGACCTTTACGCATATTCAGGACGTAATGCGCAGCTGTCAGTCTCTGATGCCTACGCAAACGGGCAAAGGTACTGCGTAATCAAGTACCAAAACATCAGCATAAGAAACGATGAATCAAACATGGGTACGTTCCGCGTCGTCATTCCGGCGAATGAAACCAACACGGTGTATGTCGCATACGACAGCCTCGCTTCGGGGTTCAACGGCTCCAGCGCGACAATTGGAGCGCAATCCCCGAAGAAGGGTTGCAACTTCCCCGTTGCCTACAATGAGTCGGGTTCCGTCTCGAACGGCATGGTGATTGCCTATCATTTCGGCACGGGTTCCAACCTATTGATGGCAGACACGGACGGAGACGGGCTGGAAGATGGCGACGAGGTCGCGATTGGGACAATACCTGCGGCGGCGGATACGGACAACGACGGGCTCTCGGATTACTGGGAGTATCAGAATGGCATAGACCCATTGTCCCCCTCCGGTGGCAATGGCACTGACGGCGATCCGGACGGCGACCACCTCACGAACGCAAAGGAACTCGCATACGGGACTGATCCATCCTCTCCTGACACAGATTCGGATGGATTGCTGGACTCCGACGAGACGGGTTGCATATTCGTGACCAATGCAGTTCCTTGGATGACGTTCGATGAGAGCGAAGACATCACGGCGGCACTTTCGTCGGCGAATCGCCGTTGCGTGAATTGGCCTACGCCAGTGGCAATGGCGATGCAGGGAGAAACTGTGACCAACGTGACCATTTCCGCAAACGGGATTCTGTTCTTCAATCGTGCGGGGTATGTGAACCAGGGCGATTCGACTTCTGGCGAAACTTTCAGATACGAGGTTGACGACGATGCGCTCGTGATCGCGCCATATCTTGAATACACTTATTTCCGCACTGACATTCCGGGGTGCGAGACTGCCGTGAAGGTTGGCACGTCAACATACAACGGGGAAGGATACCTCCTCGTGGAATTTGACAATGCGTTCCGTAACACGTCAACTTGGCAGACGAACGCAGTTTCCTTCCAGGTTTCGGTTCCAACCAATCATCCGACCTGCGCGTATGTCCGCTACAAAGACTTGTATGGACAGTACATGACCGGCGATTACGCCAGCATAGGGATGCAGACTTTCGACAGCCGTTGGCTACATTCGTACTGCGATGACGATGCTGGGAAAATCTGGGAAGATCTGTGTCTCGGATTCCTGTTTGGAGCCAATTCCAATGCTCTCGTGTCCGACACCGATGAAGACGGGCTGTCCGATGGGATGGAGGTGAACATCGGAACATCGCCCGCGAAGACCGACACGGACGGAGACGAATTGCCGGACAATTGGGAGGTTCTGAACAGCCTCGATCCTCTTTCGGCCATTGGTGATGACGGAGCCTCCGGCGATCCAGACGGAGATGGAGTGGACAATTATGCAGAATACGAACTCGGTACAAATCCGAATCTTGCTGACACGGACAACGACGGCCTTTCTGACGGCAAGGAAGTTGTATGCGTGTCTTTTGCCGGCTCGCTGCCGTGGTTAGAAATCTCAACATTGACGAATGTAACTGTCGAGATAACGAATGGGTGGAACCAAGCCGTCTGCTGGAATCTGCCCGCCCCGATCTACGTACAGTGCGAGACCGTTACCAATATTACCATCGACAAGAAGGGAATAGTCTTGCTCAATCGATCTGGATATGCCGATCCAGAATTGTGGCATAATGTATCTGACCTTGAGAACTACGCAGTAGATACCAACTGCTTTACAGTTGTCCCATACGGCCGAAGCCTTTATTTCTATGGCATAGAGGAACCGTCCGCAATTAAGATAGGTACGGCTGAACATGCCGGCCGAGGCTACATAGTCGTTGAATATGACAATATGCATCACTACGAGCCCTATTCCTCGACAAACGCCATATCCTTCCAAGTCGCGATACCAACAGGGAGAGTGGAAAGGATTAGTGTGAGTTATGCGAACAGGATAGGGAATGACACGGATGGAAGAAGTGCGTCGGTCGGTTGCCAGTCTTTTGGGGCTGATGACCGTGTGTCCTATTGCCGCTATGAGCAGGGCAAAATCTATGACGGAATGAGCATGGCGTTTATGGTCGGTTACGGTTCCGATCCGCTTGTTGCAGATACTGACGACGATGGAATATCGGATGGCGTGGAGGTGAACACCTACGGGAGTAATCCAAAGTCAACGGATACTGATGCGGATGGATTGCCGGATGCGCAGGAGGCCTCTCTCGGAACCGCCCTAAACAACCCTGACTCCGACGGTGACGGCCTTATGGACGGTTGGGAGGTCGCCAATAGCTTCAATCCGCTCTCTACGCCGGGCAGCGGCGAGTCGGCCGTTGATACAGATGGGGATAGCCTTACCAATTTGCAGGAGCAGACAGCAGGAAGTAATCCAAGAAATTCCGACAGCGATGGTGACGGGCTTTCGGATTCGGCTGAGTATCTGACCCATCATACAAATCCGCTTGTGGCGGATACGGATGGCGATGGGATGACTGACAAGCAGGAAACGGATGCGAACTACGATCCGCTTGATCCTGACATGGATAGAGACGGGATGCCTGATGGATGGGAGAATGCCCACGGGCTTGATCCGCAGAGTGCCACGGGAGATGATGGTGCAGATGGCGATTATTCTGACCACGACGGTCTATCTAACATTGATGAATATCTGAATGGAACTAATCCTAATCTTCCAGACAGCGACAATGATGGAGTATCGGACGCCGTTGAGGTCGCCAACGGCTCAGATCCAAATAACGCTTCTGATGGCGGACAGGCACCTGCCGTCGACAAGTTCAGGGAGATTGAGTTCAACATAAATGGCGACTATGCGGCCTGGGAGATGACGATAGAGGGGCTTGGCCCGGATGACACGCGCATACGGAAGATAAGCATGGGCAGGCCCAATGCCGCGAACACGACTACTCTCAAGATGCGGAAAGGCAACTCGTACAGGCTTTCCATGCGCTGGCTCAACTGCGACGGCCATAACGACGACAGGTCGCCCTGGTATTGCTGGTTGGCCCAGTTGGACGGCTTGCCGTCAGGCTATACTTTCTCAAGCTACACCAACACCCGCCGCGAGGGACATGAAGTCGTGGTGGGCAATGGCTGGATTGCGGACAACGAAGATGGATTGCTGACATCGCACGTCCACGAATGTACAACTCAAAGTGACGGAAGTTCCGGCGGCGGCAATGTCGCCGGCGGTTTGACAGCCACGCTGTATGTTCTTGACGATCCGAAGCTTATCCCAGACTACGACCGTGACGGCATGATAAGCAACGGAGACAAAACCAAGGCTGAACAGCGAAAAGTTTTGCATTTTTGGATCAACGACGACGAAGACGACGATTCCACAGACGGCAAGTACGCGGAATCGCCCAGCGTTGACATACCGGGGGCCAGGACGGGCTGGTTCGAGTTCGGCAGGCGAGATCCCGACTGGAACGACTCCAAGGTGAATGGCTACCGTGACCTCATTGATTTCACTCCGGTTTTCATGGATGTGTCCGCAATCCAGATTCTCCCGGAGAAAATAAGAAACAGCCTAAGTTTCAAACTTCGTCACGATTCTGAAGCCGTGAATGTGGTGTGGACGGCAATGTCCAAGTCCTTGGTCAGTTCTTTCCAAAAAGGAACTGTTAACAATTGCGGGCGGAATTTGAACGAGGCGTCCTACAAGGCCGAAACAGAGGAAGTGGAATCCGACGGCATTGATGTGCCGGACGCCCTTGCCGCACAGATGCGGACAGCTTCGACCGACAAGGGGGTTGTGTTCATAGAGGGCTGCCTGCCTGTGAACGCACCGCTGAAGCTAGACATTTACTACGGGGAAGACAAGAAGGTTGTGACGGGTGAGTTGCCGTTGCATCTTTCTTCAGTCGAAGAGATGTACTGGTTCTATTCTATACGCGGAGCTGAAAATAATCCAAGCATCCCTATTCCCAATAGCAATTCGCCCGGAAACCTGATGGAAAATTCAGCTGATATTGATATATTCTTTACACATGGTTTTAACGTCGATGCCGATGCTGCAAGAGGATGGGGTTCTGAGGTGTTCAAGCGGTTGTGGCAGTCTGGGTCAAATGCAAGGTTTCGCATGGTCACATGGGCAGGCGACTATCGTTTTGGTGAGGACATGAATCCCTTTGAATTCATGAACGGATTTTTCTATCATAGGGATGTGCAATACGCTTTGAATTCGGCGGATGTGTATAAAAGGCTTGTCTCAAGCGTGCAGGCGAATTCGTCAAAGCGGGTTCTTATGGCTCAATCGCTGGGGAACATGGTGACTTGCGAGGCAATTCGTCTCGGACTTGGCGCGGGGAAGTATTATATGTTCAATGCGGCGGTTGCATCAGAGGCGATTGTCGGGACGCTACAGAATGCTAATGACACCATACGGCAGAAATTTGTCCCGCCTGATTGGCGCAGCTACAATTCTTTGTCATGGGCGGCGAATTGGTATCGTTGGTTCCCAAATGATGATCGAGCTCATCTTGGCTGGCCGGGATATTTCACGTCACATCTTTCAGGCATTTCCGAGGTTTGCAATTATTACTCGTCCGGCGACCCTGTTCTCGTGTCAAATACGGACGTGCCGAGCGCTCTCACTAAAACACTTTATGTACAATGGCCTGTTACTTTCAGTTGGAGTTGGCCATTCATTAGATTTCAGTCATTTGAATTTCAAGCGACGTTTGAACGTTTCGCTTGGCAGAAACAAGAGGTGCTGAAAGGTGTTAATCCTTATTTGGCAACGCGGGAAGGAGGATGGGGCTTCCACACATGGCCGGTTGATCTGCCAAATGGGGAGACGGAATGGCGAACGTTTACGGCTCAGGATGCGTCAGAAATGGTGTCAAATGGCTCGATCATCACTAACGCCGTATTTGAGCGGTCGGTTTCCGCGATGTTCTCTCCGACGATTTCGCTGGCAGATCGAAACAGGATTCTGGCCTACAATGTTCCGGCGGTTTCAGAGTCAACCGGCAGCGTCCCTACATTTGAGAGCCAATCAAAATTTGTAAATCTGAATTCTTCCGGCTATAAGAATGGTTGGGGACGTTCTGGGAACCCTTACAATGACCAATGGCTTCATTCAGACATGAAGGATATGGCGTACTACTACGTCTATCGGCTTTATGATGAACTTGTACAGAAAATCCAAGGAGGTGCGCAATGAAGAAAATCCTGACGTGTGCGGCGGCATTGACCGCATCGCTTGCCATCTGTGACGATGTCTCGGATTTTGCTAAGGCATTGAACGTCGGCGCAGAGACCAAAATGACCCTTCGCATAGTTGATACGGATGGAGCCCCTGTCCCCGATGCCGAAGTAGAGTTCGGTTTTTGGAACAACCATTCTCAAGGCGGGTTCAAAAACTCATTCATGCGTTCCGACACAAACGGAGAATGCATTGTGTCTGGACGGTGCAATGGTTCGTGCGTGTGGAATGTCACAAAGCCAGGATACTACCGTTCCCATTCCGAGTGGTCGTTGTCTGACACAAGTGCTTCTCCTAAAGTTGCTGGTGGCAAGTGGCAGCCCTATGGGGGGGTGAAAAAGATTGTGTTAAAGAAGATTATGGCTCCCGTGGATTTGCCTGGCCTTGAATACACACTCATTAAGTGCCCTGCATTTGACAAATGGCTGGGCTTTGATCTGGGCTGTTTTTCTTGGGTGAAACCGTATGGCAACGGTTCGCATTTGGACGTGCTTGTAAAACTCCATGAAGAGGGTGGTGGAGATGCCGCTTTTTCTGCTTCGATGGAATTGAGTTTCACCAACAATCCACATGCAGGTGCGTATGTACTGCGGAAAGACAAGGATTCGGAAATGAAAAGCGTCTATCATGCGGATACAAACGCTACATATAAATCGAGGTTGGTCTATTCCTTAAGCGTTGACAGTATCGGTCGCCGCAACGAAAACGAACTCGATGAAGATTCATATCTGGTGTTGAGGACGCGGACAGAAGTCGACAAAGACGGGAACCTTGTCTCTGCACATTATGGAAAGATATATGGGAAATGGGGATTTTACGGTGGAATGAGAGCCGAGGCAATATTCTTCAATCCAATACCAAATGACACCAACCTTGAAGATTCCAAGACCGCTGAACGTTCGCTTCAGCGACAGCAGCAACGCGAAGCACTACCGTACAAGAAGAAGCGCAAGTCGCCTTGGCCGTTCTAATGTCAATGCAGACAAGGAGACCCTATGAGCGACAACAAGGATAGTACGTCAAGACAAATTGAATTCGGCGTTGTGATAATCTCAATGTATACAGATGAAATTACCATTGCCTTTGGGATTCCTGTTGATGAGACTGGAACTCCTAAAGAATTGACGCAGGGAGACGTAATTTTATTGCGTGATTTCATACATTGTTTTCGATTCCAGCCTGTCCAGAGAAACAATGCAATTGTGCTAAATCTTGAGAATCCAGTTGTTTTTGATGAACTGCTCAAGAGCAATATCATTTCCTTTGTTGAAAAATATTCCTGTTTCGCCCCGCAACTCAAGGCGATACCGTCGCAGCTTGACAAGATTAAAGTTGGTGCGCCGATTGTTGTTGCCAATATAGAAGTCAAACACAATCAACCTTTGATGGCGGAAATGCTCAATCGGCTTTGCGGCCTTCAGGGGCAGGACATGTTGACCCAGGAGTTTTTTGACTTCTTGGGGAAGTATGAATGTCATTCTGTTGGGCACAAACAACACACCTTAATCGGGCATAAAAACAAAGCAGACCGAATTTGCAGATGGTGTGGCAGGACTCTGGCTACCAATGCAACATTTAATAAGAAAGGCCACGCGATTAGTGAATCGCTTGGCAACAAAAGTATTGTTCTTTGTGACGAATGCGATACGTGCAATGAGATGTTTGGAAAGACAATTGAGGAGGTCGCTGCGACATACTACTCCTTTGAGAACGTGTTATTTGGTATCCATGGTAAGAACGGCATTCCTAAGATAAAGGCATCCGATTGTGAATCGATAGAAAACAATGGTTGTTCTTGTATTTCAGTGAAGGCGGCAACGTTTCACCAGCAAGGGGATAAGCCTCCCACTCAAGTTACGATTAAAGCTCCCAAGAAGATAATTGAACAGGATGTCTATCGTTGTTTTTGCAAGTATGCGTTGTCCTGCTGTAAGGACGACGTCTTCAACCATTTCAAATATCTCGTGCCTTGGCTGAGAAAGGAAGTGGATTATGACAAAACCCCATGGCTCCTGGCGTACAGGCATCCAAACTTAGATGTCGAGACAGGAAGTAGGATGGAGCAGCCGATAATGAACATGTACATTCGCCGATATGATGACAATACTATGCCATATTTTATTTGCGAACTGCATCACACTATACGTACGCACTTGTTCATTGTCCCAAGAGACGATGACGAAAGAATAAGGTTTTCGTCTCGCGAAAGTGTATTGAATTGTGGCGAAAGCTGCCTTTTGTTAAAGAAAATTGTTGGGATAATATTTATGACATGTCAGGGACGGTTCCACACGATTACCAATGTGTCATAAATTTGCAGGTGAAAATGCCTTTGGAAGATAATGACGCTGATCGACGTAGATAGTAGAGTTAATTAATGGTTAGAACGCACGTATGCTCAGGAAGCGCAAAGTGTTCTTCAGAAAGGTCGTGATGCATGGCTGACGAACTAAAGCCGGAAGAGCGCGCCAGAATCAAAATCGACGAGCAGCTCGCCGATGTAGGCTGGCACATCGCCGACCGGGGCGGCGTGACCTACGAACACAATGCTATCGCCCTTGTCGAGGGTCTGTTCGAAGGCAACAAGGATGCGGACTATCTCCTGTTTGTGGACGGCAAGGTTGTCGGCGTCCTTGAGGCGAAGCGCAGAGACATCGACCTTGAATCCGCCGCCGGAGGGCAAGCCGCCAACTACGCGCACCTCATCCCAGCCGAATATCCGCGCTGGTTCGACGAGCCGAAGATAGTTCTCCTTGCAAACGGAGAGAAGATCCTTCTGCTGGATGCCGTATCGGGTGAATACAAGCCACCGTACAAGAAGAAGCGCAAGCCGCTTTGGCCGTTCTGATGGCAATGTGAGGAAACCTCAAATGAAAAGCACAATCGTTACGTTCTGCCTCGCTTTCCCGATGATTTTGAATGCATCAGGCCCAAGCGCTGAAGAACTGGCCTTGGCAAAGGCACGCAATAATGGCGCACAGGCAAAGGAATGTCTCCGCGTGGTCGATCAAGACGGAATGCCGGTTTTCGGAGCAAGAATTGATGGAGGATTGCAAACAGGAGATGGTTATAATGATTACACTCCCATCAAGGGTGCAACAGACACAAATGGCGAGTTTGTAGTACAAGGCAAGTGTACGAACAGAATCAGATGCGGCATAACGAAGGAAGGCTACTATGCTTCTGAATTCGTCTTGCCGAATTATGCATATAGGCATTCATTCAAAGATGGCAAATGGATTCCTTATGGTTCGCAACACACAGTTGTAATCAAGAAGATAATCAATCCACAGCCCATGAGTTTCCATGATGAAAGAACGTCCTTCAAGGTGCCAGTTTATGACGAGTGGATTGGCTTTGATTGCGAGAAGTACGATTTTGTTTCGCCGTATGGGCAGGGCATTAAGAATGACATGCTCCTTCGATTTGCGCTCAACAACCCAACTGTCGATGATTATCATATGACGATGGAGGTCTCTTTCACGAACAACCTTTATGCTGGTGCTTACGAGATGGAACGGACTAAGACTTCTGAATTTGAGAGTGTTTACCATGCTGACACTAATGCGGTTTATCGGCAAACATTCAGTTATAGGTTTGATCAATCACCCGTGAAGGTGCCGGAATATACAACGCAACTCAACTCTGACAGGTATTTGGTGTTCCGCACAAGGACTAAGGTGGATTCTGAAGGTAGGCTTGTTTCAGCCATGTACGGAAAAATCTATGGCAATTGGAATTTTGTTGGTCCTGGCGGCATGAATATCGAACAGTTTGTCTTCAATACCACTGCCAACGATACAAACCTTGAAGACCTGCATACCGCCGAGCGCTCCTTAAAGAACTGGCATCAGCGTGAGGAGCCACCGTACAAGAAGAAGCGCAAGTCGCTTTGGCCGTTCTGATGGCAATGTCACAACGAATGCGATAGCATCGAAAGGATTAAACCGATGAACATTCTGATTCTGCAAGGCTCGCCACGTGCGAACGGAAACACGGCGTGGATGGCCGAGGAATACCGCAAGGCCACAGAGGCGACCGGGCACAAGGTGACGCTCGTCGACGTGTCGCACAAGAAGATCGCCGGGTGCATGGCCTGCGGGTATTGCCACGGCAAGGGGAACGGTGCATGCGTCCAGAAGGATGACATGCAGGAACTCTACCCGCTCTTGGCGGAGGCGGAAGTTCTCGTCCTTGCGGCCCCAATCTACTACTTCACGCTGTCCGCGCAGATTCAGGCACCAATCCAGCGCATCTACTGCATGAACAAGCCGGGCAAGCTGAAGAAGATGGCGCTTCTGGCCTCGTCGTATTCGCCCAACGTGTACGACGGCGCAATCGGCGAGTATCGTGGCATTATCAACTACTGGGGCGTCGAGGATACGGGCATCGTCACGGCCAAGGTCGATGAGCAGAAGACGGACGCGACCCGCGCCAAAATTCTTCAGCTTGTTGAAAAACTGCGCGTTTTTCGGGCGTATTGACTCGGAAAGTGCGAAATGATAGAATCTTTTTGTGTTTAGTTCAGGGGCGGTATCATGTGGTCGTAGAAAAGCGTCAGATTCTCTACGGTTCAGATGTCGCCGCTCGACCATTCAACATGTATGATTCTGCCGACGATGCGGCCCGTCTTCTGGCAGGTGGAGGCGACGGTGGACTTGGTGCGGCGGACGCCCGCCGAGGTGCGGTCGTCGTCCGAATCGTCGTGGCAGTCCGTTTAGAGACGAAGGAAGAGGATTTCCGAAAGTTGCCGCGTAGGTTGCCCCTATAATAAGGTATAGGCGCAGAGTGGGACGGGGAATGTGGAGGCATGGGTTTCCTTTCGGGTTCGGATGCATTGTTTTCGTGATTGACCGGGCTACAGTTTCTGAAGTCGCGGCGGATCGGGAAAACGTTACCTGCGTCGGAGTTTGGCCCGTTGGAGGCGGAAGTCCCATCTAATGGGCATTGGAGTGCTTTCCTTCGGGCATTAGAATTCCGTCCGATGGGCATCGGAAATTCGCCGCGAGAGGAAAACAACCACGGAATAAATGAAAATCACGGAATTTGGAGAGGGGGAGTTGCCTTTACCACTGAATCGGCGCGGGCCCTTGCGGGTGGCTACGCCGTTGCTTCGCAACCTTCCCTCCGAACCGCATGCGGTTCTTCGGCGCATTGACGGCCGACACTGAAATTCACTGAAGAGCGCGGCGGTTTCGTGTCCGGCTTCGCTGGTTTTGGTGCGTTTTCGTGTTCAGCCCCGCAGGGAGGCGCAAGGTTTCGGTGTCCTTCAGTGTCTGCCGAAGGCAGTTTCGGTGCTTTCAGTGGTAAACAACCACGGGACACGAAAGGCGGGCATTTTGGGGTGATTGGCAAGTTGGAAGGGCGGGGGAAGGC
>JBNMKZ010000013.1:0-47413 GCA_050874585.1 Verrucomicrobiota bacterium
GGCTAAGAAGACTTTGTTGTCGAGGTGCGAGAGGTGAGCGCAACCGTGGAAGCCGAGACCGAGCGACAGCTTCGCGCAAGCCCCCGAGCAGGCGGTTCCGGCGAAGCCGGACACGGAACCGCCGCGCCCTTCAGTGATTCAGCCTAAGCGCGGCAGTTTGTTTTTTGCCGCAAAGGTCGCAGAGAGCTCAAAGAATTACAATAAATTCGAGAGATGAGGTCTGACCTCGATTCCATATTTTATTGTAATTTTCGCGGCACACGACTCCGTGTCCCGTGGTTGTTTACCACTGAACACACCGAAACTGCCTTCGGCAGACACTGAAGGACACTGAAGCCTTGTGTTTCCCCTGCGGGGCTGAACACGAAAAACCTTCAGTGAATTTCAGTGTCGGTCGCCAGACCGGTTCAGTGTGTTCAGTGGCAGAAAACGAGTACCCCATCCACCCACGCCGCAGGCAACCGTGCTGACCCGCACCAACCGCCCGTTCGGGGGCTCGCACGAGAGAAAAACAGGTACTTTACAGGCACCACGCGGCACTTTGAATCTGCCGTGTTTCAGCCTGTGGTCGGCCTGTCCCTCCTCTCGGGCGAGGGGGTGAGCGCGAAGTGTCGCACGAGAGGTGCGGTGCGACTCGCAGCCGTAGGAGTTGTTTTGTCTGCCGCGCCCTTCAGTGAATTTCAGTGACCGCCGCCAGGCCTGGTAAACTCAAGGAGGGCGTTAGGTTGCGCAACCTAAGGGTGTCGGGTTGCGCAAGTCGAGGGGCTTAGGTTGCGCAACCTAACGGTGGGGGGATGCGCAACCACGGGAGGGGGCACCAGACGGCCGGGCTCCGAGTCCGCAATTCGCCGCGCAAATCCCACGCCTTTAATCTTCCCTTAATAAGGATGTGCTATAATACACATCAAAATCGTTCGAAAGGACGATTGGGTGTTGGACTTTGGGAACTTAAATGGATGATTGTATGCTGAAAGTAGAAAACTTGAAGAAGAGTTTCGGTGCCTTTCAGGCGGTGAAGGGGATTTCCTTTTCCGTTGGGAAGGGCGAGGTGCTCGGCTTTCTTGGCCCGAACGGAGCTGGAAAGTCCACGACCATGCGCATGATTACCGGCTTTCTGCCGCCGACGTCGGGGCGGGCCGTCATCTGCGGGCACGACATCACGACAGATCCCGTCGCCGCCAAGCGATGCCTCGGCTATCTGCCCGAGTCCGCACCGAGCTACCGGTCGATGACGGTGGTGGATTTCCTCACCTTCATTGCCAAGGTCCGCGGCTTTTCGGGAGCGGAGGTGAAGGCGCGGGTCGAGGCCGTCATCGACAAGGCCAAGCTCGCCCCGGTTGCGCGGCAGACGATTGATACGCTTTCGAAGGGCTATCGCCAGCGCACGTGTTTTGCCCAGGCCATCATCCACGATCCGCAAGTCCTGATTATGGATGAGCCGACGGACGGTTTGGATCCGAACCAGAAGTTCACGGTTCGGGAGATGATTCGCGAGATGGCCGCCGACAAGGCCATCATCATCTCAACGCACATCCTTGAGGAAGTCGATGCCGTCTGCACGCGGGCGATTGTCATCGCGGGCGGCGAACTCAAGGCGGACGGTACGCCGGCCGAGTTGCGGGCGATGGATCCGTCCGGACGGCTTGACGTGGTCTTCAGGAATCTGACGATGAAGAAGGAGGAGGCGTAAGATGAGGGGATTGCGGAATGTGCGCACGGTTTTTGCGCGTGAGTTCAAGGCGTATTTCGATTCGCCGGTTGCCTATGTCTTTCTCGTGGCATTTCTCGTGCTGGTCGGTTTCCTGACCTTCGGCTTCGCCATGTTCTACGAGAGGCGGCAGGCCGACCTGACCCCGTTCTTCTTCTGGCACCCGTGGGTCTACCTGCTGCTGGTTCCGGCGGCCACGATGGGACTGTGGGCGGATGAGCGGCGCAATGGGACGGCGGAACTTCTCCTGACGCTCCCGTTGACGCTCTGGGAGGCCCTTGTCGGCAAGTTCCTCGCCGCCTGGGCGTTCATGGGCGTTGCGCTTGCGCTGACATTCCCCGTCGTTGTCACGGCCGGATGGCTGGGAAGCCCCGACTGGGGTGCGGTTGCCTGCGGCTACATCGGCAGCCTCTTCCTCGCGGGTGCGGCGGCGGCGATTGGTGTCTTTGCCTCGGCACTTTCGCGTAGCCAGGTCATTGGATTCGTGATTTCGCTCGTCCTGACCTTCCTGATGCTCATCATCGGATTCAATCCCGTCGTTCATGCGGTGGCGAACTGGGGTGTGCCGTCCGTCATCGTCAATGGTCTTGCGTCCTGCTCGCTCCTCAGCCATTTCGAGGCGCTTCAGCGCGGCGTTCTTGACCTGTCCGACATTGCCTACTACATCGGACTGATGGCATTCATGCTGGTCGCGGCGAAAACCGTCATCGACACAAGGAAGACGAGCGGGTGCATCGGCCTCGCGGCGGTCGCCGTCATCGTCGTTGCGGCCGACCTCATTCTGGCGAGCCTTCCGCTTCGGGCGGACTTGACGGCCGACCGCCTCTATTCGCTTTCGGACGGTTCGCGGGCGGTTTTGGGCAAGCTTGAGGATGCCGTGACGGTGAAGTGCTTCGTCAGTTCGTCCGCGGCGGATTTGCCCGTGTCGATTAAGACCTACGCAACGCGCGTGGAGAACCTGTTGAAGGAATACGAGCGCGCCGCCGGCGGAAACCTGACGCTGGAAACCTATGACCCGAAGCCTGATTCCGACGCGGAGGAGTGGGCGCAGCGCTATGGCATCGAGCCACAGACGATCAATCCGTTCGGTTCGCCCGTCTATTTCGGCATCGTGGCCGTCTGCGGCGACCGCGAGGAGACGCTGCCGGCCGTTTCGCCGCGTGGTGAGGCTACGCTTGAGTACGACCTGACGCGACTCGTGACGCGTGTCGCCTGGCCCGAGCGCCCGGTTGTCGGTGTCATGACCTCGCTCCCGGATGTGCTGGGCGGCGAGATGAATCCGATGATGATGCAGATGGGGCAGCGTCCTTCCGCTGGTTGGGCCATCTTTTCCGAACTGAAGAAGGACTATGATGTCCGCTCGGTTTCAACTGAGGCGGATACGATTGACGCGGATGTCAAGACGCTCATCGTCGTGCATCCGAAGGACCTGTCCGACAAGGCGCTCTATGCGATTGACCAGTTTGTCCTTCGCGGCGGTCGTCTGATTGCCTGCGTCGACCCCCTGAGCGTGATGGATCTGATGGCTTCGCGGCAGAAGCAGAATCCGATGATGATGCAGATGGGTGGCGCGGGCGATGCACCCTCGACGCTTGGCAAGCTCTTCGAGACCTGGGGCGTCACCTTCACGACGGAGAAGATGGTCGCCGACCTCGCGGCGGCGACACGGCTCAATGCCGGGAACAACCGCGTGGAGGAGAATCCGGCGTTTCTTTCGCTCTCGGCGGAGAATATGGACAAGGACGACCTGCTCGTCGCCCGGCTCTCCGAGGTGATGTTGCCGTTTGCGGGAGCCTTCGCGTTTGATGGCACGAACAAGGACCTCACGTTCACGCCAATCATGACCACTTCCAAGGACGGCTCCTGCCTGGTCGACCGCCGCAGTGTGCAGTTCGGTATGGACGCGCTGAAGCGCGAACTTGCGCCAGACGGTCAGGACCGCGTTGTGGCGGCACGGCTTGCCGGCAAGTTCCACACGGCCTATCCCAAGGGGCCGGACGGCACGAACGACGTCTCCAAGGCTCTCGCCGAGGGGACTGGGACGGTCGTCCTCTTCGGTGATGCCGACTTCCTCGCCGACCAGTTCTGTGTGCAGGTCATGAATACGCCGTTCGGCACGATGGTTCAGCCTCTGAACGACAACCTTGCCCTCTTCTCGAATGTCATCGAGCAGTTCGCCGGACGCGAGGAGCTGATTGGCATCCGCTCGCGTGGACGCTCGGATCGTCCGTTCGAGAAAGTCCGTGCGCTCGAGGCGAAGGCCATGGCCAAGTGGCAGAGCAAGGAACGGGAACTTGAGTCGGCCCTCCAGGAGACGCGTCAGCGCCTTTTGGCCCTGCAGAAGCAGAAGAGCGGAAACGACCGTTTCATCTTCTCAAAGGAACAGGAAGAGGAGTATCGCCGCTTCCGCAAAGTTCAGGCGGACACGAGCCGTCAGCTGAAGAACGTCCGAAAGGAACTGACGGCCGACATCGATGCGCTCGGCATGACGCTCAAGTGCCTGAACATCCTGCTGATGCCGATTCTGGTGATTCTCTTTGGCCTCGGGCGCGGGCTTCTTCGTAAGCGCCACTAAGGGAAAGGACTGACTGAAATGACACGAAAGAACCTGTTGTCTCTGCTCGCCGTGGCTGCCGTTCTTGTCGGCGCGGCACTTCTGCTGAACAATCAGTCGAAGCCGAAGGCCCCGCGGCTGATTGGCAAGTCCATCCTGCCCGCCTTCAGTCTCGCGGATGTCGCACGGATTGAAATCGGTGACGGGCTGGTGCTCTCGGCCGGAGAGCAGGGGTGGCGAATTGACTCGCTCTTTGGCTATCCGGCGGATCGTGAGAAAATCGTGGCGAACGTTCTCCGCCTCGCCGACCTGAAGGTCGGGCAGGTCGCCCGGGGCCGCACGATTGCGAAGCCGACGAACCTCGTGCTCAAGGATGCCGCGGGCGGCACGCTTGCCGCGCTGGCCCTTGGCGAAACGCGCTTCCGCAAGGCGACGGGGCAGGCCGCCCTGTACGGCGGCTCCTATCCGGATGGCCGGTATCTCTCCTTTGATGGTGAGACCGTGCTGGTGGATGATGCGCTGGAGGCGTTCGACGGCGATGCAACGAGGTGGTGCTCAACACGAATCGCCTCGATTCCCTCGGAGGCGGTGTCGGCCGTTGCCTTTGCGCATGCAGGCGAGAGCGTGGCGTTGAACAAGGACACGAACGGTGTCTGGACGGTTCAGGGCCTTTTGCCAGGGGAGGAACTCGACAGTCCCAAGACCTATTCACTCGACTCAGCCCTCAGTTACCTTGACTTCACGACGGTTGTCGACCCGAAACTTGACGCGGCGGAACTCGGCTTCGCGACTGGCTACGTCTACACGGTGACGCTCAAGGGTGGCACGAATCGCGTGGCGACGGTCGGCAACGCGGTCAAGGGTGGCTCGGACCGCTACTTCAAGTTGGACGGTAGCCGGTGGGTTTACACGATTTCGTCCTCGGCGGCGCAGGCGATGATGAAAACGCGCAAGGATGTGGTCAAGGCCAAGGAGGAGGCGCCGAAGACGGAAGGAGAGAAGACGGCCGACTGACGGCACGGTCCGTAGTTTCGGTATAGAAGGCGGAGATGTAAGGGCGAGACATCTTCGCCTTTTTGCTGGAAACGACATGTCCGGATTGAATCTTCGTTCCATACTTTCCACGATTTTTTAGAACCGTCCCCAAGAATCGGATAAAATATGGTATACTATTGCCACTTGCGCGAGGTTTCGCCACCATCCATGATGGTCATGCAGAAGTCGTCGCCCGGTACATAACCAATCCGAACGGGTGACAGTCGGCGATTCGTGCGAGTGGTGCATCGAAGTGAGTAATCAGAGGACATGAAAAGAATCACAACCTTTTTGATGGGCATTTTCGCTTTGGCGATGGCCCATGCAGACGGGTTGTCGGTCGATCGCCCCGCGTGGATTTACATTCCATCCGAGGGGGTTATTTCGAACGACAACACGGTTGGCATGTCGTGTGACTTTGTCCTGAATGTATCCGTTCTCAATGCGGAAAGTCGTACGCTGGCCGTTGGTCGCGGTCAGCCCGGCGATGCTTATGTCATGCGCGGCAATGCTCTTGCCGCTGGTTCGATCCTTGACCTTTCGGAACCGATTGCCGACGCGGATGGCAAGTCCTGGACAATCGAGAAGTTCAATCGTCGGTGCTTTCTGCGGGATGGGGTGCCCGTGCAGACGTTTGTCGCGCCGCAGGAATTGACGACCATCTCTGAAAAGCAATTCGACTATCCAAACCGTCCGGGGCAGCTTGACATCACGCTCAATTGCCCGAACCTGACCGTCTTGCCGAATGGTTTCACGAGCGGGGCGGATATCCTCCACCTGAACATACCCAACTGCCGGACGCTTGATAGTTATGCGCTCCCGAAATTCGACGAGCAGGATGTCAGCGAGTGGAACCTTTCGGGTGTCGAGGTGGCCGGGCTCTCGGCATTTGCCTGGTCAAAGCCGAGGGGAACGCTCCGCCTGCCCCGTGTGCAGCGCGTGGAGAGGAACTTCATTACGAAGGGCGATTTGACTCGATTGGAACTCGGGAATCGCGGCAATACCCTCAAGACCGTTGACATGTCTGCCTGCAACAGCTGCCGCGAACTCGTGCTTGGCTGTTCGACCAGGTGCATGATCGCGACGAATAGTTTTCCCAGTGCGGGACTGGGGCGCGTCTGGTTTCAGGGCGCGGTTCCGACTTTCACCGGAGAGGACATTGTCTTCGGTACGGAGCGGCAGAAGGCGCGTTCCATGGTCTTCTATGTGCCCGGGACGGAGGAATGGCGGGATTATGTCGGCGAAATAACCGAATTGACGGATGAGGAGGTCGCCGCCTTTTCGGCCGAGCATCCTGACTGGGAGGCACCGGTGGGGGTCGTGCCGCCCGATGTCTTTCTCACGACGGACGAGCAGTACATCGGGTTTTCGGAGGCCTCGTCGTGTGGCCTCTCGGTGATGTGCTATTCGAGGGATGTCTATGGCCGCCATACCATCACGGTTGATGGGAAGCCGTTTGAAGGTGGCGATCTGCCGAAAGGGTCGCTTGTGACGATTACGGCGGAACCGAAGAAGGCGACGACGCGTGTCCGCTGGGAAGGGCTCCTTCCTGATGGGACTCGTCCGAAAGGGCGGACGATTTCGTTTCGTTTGCTGAAGGACACCTCCTTACGTCTGAGATTCTCACCGCAGTGGGAAGTCGATGTCACGCCACAGATTCCGACGATTTCGGATGGTGTTTGGACGCTTCTTGTCGATACTGTCACTGGTCAGGCGGGAAGTTCGGATCGACGACTCAAGATAGGTTATAGGCCTCCGAAGAATCACGCTCGTCCCGATTTGCGGACGATTTTCCCGTGGGTCTACCCGGCGGGTGAACCGCCGCCACCGCCCTGTGCGGAACTCGATCTCTCGGGACCGGTCGTCACCAAGGGGAATGAATCGGACAAGTGGACGATTGTCGAGATTGTCGATGAGGCGTTTCGTGGAATGCCGTCTGGGCTGGTGAGTTTCTATGCGCCCGAAACGCTCACCTATTGTGGTGGCCAGGTCTTCAGCGGTAGCGCATCGCTTGAGAATATGGTTTTCAATTGTCCGGATTTGGTTGGCGAATTCGGTCGTTGGGGATGGTCACTGGGCGACTGCAACCTGCGGCGGCTTGTCATAAACGCCCCGCAGCTGACGCGGTTTGGTGCGCAGAACTTTGCGCGCTCCTCCTTTGATTCGAGCGACTTCGCAGAATGGGACTTGACGGGTGTCGTCGATTTGGGCGAGTGTTCACTTCGGGCGGGGCAGTTTAATGCCGTTGGCATACGGGGGGCGCTTCGTCTGCCGAATGTCGAATTCGTGGGGCGCAGTGCGTTCCTGCACCAGAAGCGCATCACATCCGCTGAACTCGGCACGAATGGGAAACTCCGGAGCCTGGGAAAGACGATTTTCTGGGGCAACGACGGTAGCCTGAAGAAAATCGACTTTGGCTTTAGCAGTGCCTTTACGGTCGATCCGGAGGTTCTCTATGTGACGGACGATTCTGCGTTGGCGGTCGAGGAATTCTGGTTCTCCGGGCGGGCACCGAGTGTCGAGACGCTCGACCGTCTGCTGGCACGCCAGGAACTGGGGGAGGATGCGGAAAAGCCCATCAAGATTTTTGTCCCCTTGACGGAGTCTTCCTGGCGCGCCCTGACGAAGCCGATCGCGGCGGAAGAGCAGGGGGAGGCCGAACTTCTGCGTGAGGACGGCTTGACTGTTGGGGGTGTTTATGCACGTGCGGACGGTGTCCGTATTGCTTGGCTGGTTCAGAATCCGAAGATTCCGGGTACAGCAGCTATTTGGAGGGGCGGCGTGAGGCCATAAGGAATGTTCGCAGGCGCCAGAGTTTTGAAAGAGTGGGCTTCCCGTTGGGCTTGCATCCTCCTGTTGGCGGCTTTCGCCGGCGGGACGGTAAGTGCCGCGCCTTCGCCTTGGGTCTATCTGCCGGAAGAGGGAGTCATCTCGAACGATAATGCGGTGGCAGAGTCCTATGACTGGGTTTTGAATGTCTCCGTGCTCGATGCCTCGCGGCGGACATTGGCCATTGGCCGTGGCCGGCCAGGGGATGCCTATGTGGTCGCGGATGGCATGGTGTGCGGTGGCGTGATGCTCAACCTCTCCCGTCCGATTGCCGATCGTCAGGGCAACCGCTGGACAATCGAGCGTTTCCGTAACCGCTGCTTCGAGTTGGATGGTTCGCCAATCGTGACTTTTGTCGCACCACGCGAACTGACGGCCATCGAGGGCAAGCAGTTCGACTACACGAGTAAGCCGAGTCAGTTGACCCTCATTTTTGACTGCCCGTATTTGACGGCTCTGTCTCCGGGACTTCTCGGGAATGGGTATGACAACATTCGACTGAAGATTCCGCGGTGCCGCGAAATCAGTGCCTACAGCATGACGATGTTTGGCTTGGTCGATGCTGGTAGTTGGGACTTGAGTGGTGTCGAATCGGTCGGGCAGCTGGCTTTCGCCTGGGGGCGGCTTTCGGGCAACCTTCGCCTGCCAAGCCTCAGGACGATGGATGCGACAGTGATGACATCGGCGCTCCTGTCGCGCATGGAACTTGGTACGCGCTTCAATACGCTGCGCCTGGTTTCCGAGACGGGATGCAATTCGTGCCGTGAAATTGTGCTGGGCGGTGCCAAGGGGTTTGTTATCCACTCTGGTGGACTCAAGTGCGAAAATCTTGAGCGCGTCTGGATGACGGGTTCCATTCCAACTTATTACGGCGATGGCCTTGTCTTCGGAACGGAACAGCATGGTGAGAAGTCAATCGTCTTCTACATTCCAGAGACCAAGGAATGGCGTTCAATTGTCGAGCAGGCGACGAAACTGACATCGGAGGAGGAGGCCGCTTTCAAGAAGGCCCATCCGCAGTGGAAGGTTCCGTTCGGCACGGTTGCGCCAAATGTCTTTCGGACGCAGTGCCGTCAGTACATCGGCTTCGAAGGGGCGGCCTCGTGCGGTCTTTCCATCTCGTGCCGTTCGGGTGAGCGGTACGGATCGTTGAGCGTTACAGCCAATGGCCAGCCCGTGACGGGTGAAGAACTCCCGAGAGGGACGCGCATTGAGGTAAAGGCCACGCCCTTAAATGAATCGGCGCGTGTGTCGTGGGAGGGTCGGCTTCCGGATGGGACGGTTCCCTCGGGCGACTCGTTTTCGTTCGTTTTGACGGCCCCCGTCACGCTCTCCGTTCGGTTTTCGCCGCGATGGGAGTACGACCCGGTGCAACGGACGCTTAGCGATGGCTACTGGACATTTGTTGCGATGGATGTCTCGGCCCGGTATGGTGGAACGCGGCTCCTGAAGGTTGGACGGACGAAGAAGGAGCGCCGCGACCGTCGGCGAATGCCGCCCTGGGCCTTTCCGTCTATTGGGTCGTTCTCGACCCTGTCAGGTGAAATAGATCTGTCGGGACGCATCTGCACGAAGGGCAACGCGGCGGAAGAATGGGCAATCGTCGAGATTTCGGATGCGGCCTTCAGCAAGTCTTCCGCGCAGATTCAGTCGTTTTACGCGCCACGGACGCTCCGCCGCCTCGGCGGGCAGATCTTCAATAGCGTCGACAGCCTGGAGAATGTCGTCTTCGACTGCCCTGACTTGCAGGGCGACTTCTCCGCCAGTAGTTGGGATTTTGGCTTCTCAAAGATTTCGCGGCTGGTTCTGAACCTGCCGCAGGTGACGCGCATCGGCGGACACAATCTGGCGGGTGCCCCGTTGGACATGACGGACCTATCCGACTTCAGCCTTTCGAATGTGAGACAACTGGACGAAGAGGCCCTTCGTGCGGGTGCATGGAATGGCCCGGGGCCGGATGGCGAACTGGACCTGCCGAATGTCGAGCGAATCGGGCGGAGCGCATTCTACAACTGGACGCGCATCACGTCTGCCGCGCTTGGCACAAACGGGACTTTGAAGGCCGTAGATGCGACCATCTTCTGGAACAACAAGCGTTATCTTCGCAAGTTGGATTTTGGCCTGAGCAGTGACTTCAAGGTTGACCGCCTGGCCTTTTATGCCACGACGTACGATCCGAAGGTCAATTCAATTGATGAGCCGTTGCCGGTAGAGGAAATTTGGTTTGCGGGTGATGCGCCGAGTCGTGAAACGCTGAACAACATCCTCGTCCTGCGCAAGGTGGCGGATGACGGGTCGAAGCCGGTGAAAATCTTCGCCCCCCTGTCGCGGCCAAGCTGGAAGGCGATTTGCCTGCCGCTGACGCCCGAAGAGGCCGTTGCCGCGAAGCAGATTGAGCAGGAGTCGGGTATCGTCATTCGCGGCGTTTATGCGAATGGCGCGAATGAGCGTGTTGCCTGGCTTGTCGAGCGTGCCGACCGCTGACGCCTGCGCCATTCGATTTTACAATCTTCCCCGAGTTGCTTTCAAAGCCGCTCAATTGAAGGCGCGGGCGTAAAATGCTATAATTTCCAGTGTTTCCCGAATGGGGAAGCCTGATCTTTTGATAGAGCGGACGCGGCTGAGTTGCGTCCGCTGCCGGCTGTGGGTGACCCAAGTGCCCGCGGCAAAACCCCGGGCATCGGCCATTGGCGATTCCGGGGAGTCGCCTGTCCCTCCAAAGGGCGGCGAACGTGCGCAACCCGCGTATGAGGCTTGGACAGAAAACCGGAAATTTTCTTCACAAGGGCCGAGTACGGGGGTGCGCCGTGTGTCTATTCATGCGGCGCACTCTCTATTCATTCCCTTGGTGTAGGCTTTTTCCGGTGCCGCTGTCCAGGCGTGAGTGTGAGAGTGCGTCGCTGAGTTTTGTTGTGAGTTGTTCGGCGGTGCATTCTCTCCACGGATGGAGAGGCCGGCCCCGCGTCCCTGTCCGTGGTCGTCTGTCGAGAGGGGCGTGGAAGGATGGCATCTGCCGCCGTGCAGATTATTGACAATGTTCATGAGCGTGTCGGGGAAGACCTGGCGCGAAGCCTTCGCAAGGGGAGTCGCCTCTCCATTGCGGCGGCGTGCTTCTCAATTTACGCCTACCGCGAACTGCGCCGTGCGCTCGCGGATATCGGTGACCTGCGCTTCATCTTCACCTCGCCGACGTTTATTCCCGAGGAAACGCCGAAGACCGCCCGCGAATTCTACATTCCGCGTCTCGCACGTGAACGCGGCATCTGCGGCACGGAGTTCGAGATCCGCTTGCGCAATGAGCTTTCCCAGCGGGCGATTGCGAAGGAGTGCGCCGACTGGCTGCGCCGCAAGGCGACGTTCAAGTCGAATGTGACGGACGAGCGGATGATGGGGTTCATGAATGTCGACGAGACGACCTATGCGCCGCTGAATGGCTTCACGACCGTCGACCTTGGCTGTTCGCGTGGCGACAACGCCTATTACCTCGTTCAGAAGACGGCCAGCCACGAGAATGCGGGATGCTACCTGCGGCTCTTCGATCAGCTTTGGACTGACAAGACGCGGCTCAAGGACGTGACGGAGACCGTCATCGACAGCCTGTCCGCCGCCTATCGAGAGAATGCGCCTGACTTCATCTATTTCTTCACGCTCTACAATATCTTCCATGAATTCCTTGAGGACATCTCGGAGGACGAGTTGCCGAACGAGGCGACGGGCTTTAAGAACAGTTGCGTTTGGCGGATGCTCTACAACTTCCAACGCGATGCCGTGCTCGCCCTCATCGGCAAGCTTGAGAAGTTCAACGGATGCATTCTCGCCGATAGCGTGGGTCTCGGCAAGACGCTGACGGCACTGGCGGTCGTCAAGTACTACGAGAGCCGCAACAAGACGGTTCTCGTCCTGTGCCCGAAGAAACTCGCGGCGAACTGGAACACCTACAAGGGCAACTACGTCAACAATCCGCTCGCGGCGGATCGTCTGCGGTACGACGTGCTCTTCCATACGGACCTCTCCCGCGAGCATGGCGAGTCGAACGGACTCGACCTCGAACGGCTGAACTGGGGCAACTACGACCTCGTCGTCATCGACGAGAGCCACAACTTCCGCAATGGTGGCGAGCTGACGGGTGAGGAGGCGCGCGAAAACCGTTACTTGCGGCTGATGAACCGCGTCATCCGTACGGGTGTGAAGACGAAGGTACTGATGCTCTCCGCGACACCCGTCAACAACCGTTTCGTCGATCTCAAGAACCAGCTGGCCCTCGCCTACGAAGGAGAGGCGCAGCAGCTCAATGAGCGACTGGGGACTGAAAAGGGGGTCGATGAAATCTTCCGTCAGGCGCAGAAGGCCTTCAATGCCTGGGAGAAGCTACCGGCCGAGAACCGGACGACGGAGGCACTCCTGAAGACGCTCGACTTCGATTTCTTTACGCTTCTTGACAGTGTGACGATTGCCCGCTCGCGCAAGCAGATTGAGAAGTACTACGACACGACCGGCATCGGCAAGTTTCCGACGCGTCTGCCGCCCGTCTCGCTACGTCCGCCCCTGACGGACGCGGCGGATGTGCCGAACTACGACGACATCTATCGTCGGCTGATGGAACTGAACCTCGCCATCTACACGCCGTCCGAATTCATCCATCCCTCGCGCATGGAGAAGTATCAGTCGTTGACCAAGAACGGATCGCGGGCCAACCTCACGCAGCGCGGACGCGAGGCGGGCATCCGCCGCCTGATGGGCATCAATCTCCTCAAGCGGTTGGAGAGTTCCGTCCAGGCCTTCCGTCTCACGCTCGATCGTGTCCGTTCGCAGATTGGCGAGGCCGTTCGGACAATCCACGCCTATGCGGGCGGATCGCGGACGCTGGACCTGACGGAACTTGTGCCCAGCGCGGCGGATTTTGACGCGGATGACCAGAACATGGACGCTTTCGCCGTTGGGCGCAAGGTGCGCATCGACCTCGCCGACATGGATTGGCGGACGTGGCTACAGCTGCTGGAAGCGGACGCGGCGCGTCTCACGGAACTCTCGTCCCTCATGGCGCACGTTACGGCCGAACACGACACGAAACTCCAGGCCCTCGTCGGTCTGATTCGGGAGAAGGTGGCGCATCCGGTCAATCCCGGCAACCGCAAGGAGCTCATCTTTACGGCGTTCTCCGATACGGCGGACTATCTCTATGCTCACATTGCCCCGGCGGCGAAGGCGCGGCTCGGACTTGAGACGGCGGAAGTGACGGGCACGATTGACGGCAAGACGACCGTGCCGCATCTCCGCGCCGACCTGAACACGATTCTGACGTGCTTTTCGCCGCGCTCGAAGGGGCGGGACGTCCTCCTGCCGGGGCGCACGGACGAAATCGACATCCTGATTGCCACGGACTGCATTTCGGAAGGGCAGAACCTCCAGGATTGCGACTACGTGGTGAACTACGACATCCACTGGAACCCCGTGCGCATCATCCAGCGCTTCGGGCGCGTGGACCGCATCGGTAGCGTGAACGAGCGCATCCAGCTCGTGAACTTTTGGCCGGATGTGGGATTGGACGAGTACATCAATTTGAAGGAGCGCGTCGAATCGCGCATGAAGGTGAGCGTCCTGGCCGCAACGGGCGACGGCAATCCGATTGACGCAGAGGAGCGGGGCGACCTCGAATACCGCCGCGCCCAGCTCAAGCGGCTGCAGTCG
The DNA here is from genome assembly GCA_050874585.1 of Verrucomicrobiota bacterium. Lineage (GTDB taxonomy): Bacteria > Verrucomicrobiota > Kiritimatiellia > RFP12 > UBA1067 > UBA1067. Next base: position 13,815 of record JBNMKZ010000013.1, read on the forward strand.
GAGGTTGTGGACATTGAGGACATGGCGAGCGGCATTTCCATTCAGGACCTCGGACTGAACGAGTTCCGGCTGGACTTGGTTGACTACATGAAACGCCATGGGGACATTGAGAAGGCCCCGAAGGGACTCCATGCCGTGGTGACGGCGCGGCCGGACGCGCCGAATGGCGTGATTTTTGTCCTCAGGAATGTGAACGACAGTGTGAATCGAGACACGCACAATCGCATCCATCCGTTCTATCTGGTCTATATCGGAGAGGAAGGCGAGATTGTCTGTGATTACCTCAATCCAAAGAGACTTCTCGATACCATGCGACTGCTCTGCCGCGGAAAGAGTGCGCCGCAGATGGAACTTTGCCGCGCCTTCAACAAGGAGACGGACGACGGACGAAAGATGGGGAGAATTTCCGCGTTGCTGAGTGAGGCGATTGAGTCCATCATCGATGTGAAACAAGAAAGCGACATCGACAGCCTTTTCACGCCCGGCGGCACATCTGCACTCGTCCACGCAGTCGCGGGGTTAGACGACTTCGAACTCGTCAGTTTTCTGGTGGTGAAGGGAGGCCCCGTGTGAGATATTTTGCCACTGAACACGGAAATGCGAAGGGTGGAAAACTGCTTGGGAGCGGCGGAGCGCAGAAGGGCGGAGAAAAGCAACACCGCGTAGGCGTTGTGTAGGCCCAGGCGCGGCAGTTTGAGTGGCCTGCCGGACGGCAGGCCGGCAAAACCATTTGCCGCGACAAGGCCTGTGGTCGGCCTTGTCCTTCCTCTCGGGCGAGGGGGTGAGCGCGGCGGTCGCACGAGAGGTGCGGTGCGACTCGCCGCCGTAGGAAAGGTCTCCGTCCGCAACCAGTGATAACCACCGAGGCAGGGCAGGCTGTGCGAAGCTGCTTGTCTAAGCGCGAAAGGCGTTGCGAGATCGCCGCCGCATCCGGGTCGGGCGAGCCACCGCGCGAACCCCCGAGCAAGCGGTCCTATTGCCGCCGACGGCGGAATGTAGTATACTTCCCTCCATTCGCCAAGGGCGACAAAGGAAAGGAACGAATATGAAGATTGCGATTTTGGGTGCGGCCGGACGCATGGGCCGCAAGTTGTGCGACCTCGCCGCGCAGGGAAACGAACTGGAGGTCGTCTCGAAGGTCGACATTGCCGAGGGCTACGACCACGCGTGGCGTTCGGATGTCGAGGGCGTCGTCGACTTCTCGTACCATACGGCCGTGCCAGGGGCCATCCGCAAGGCGGCCGAGGCGGGCATCCCCTACGTCATCGGCACGACCGGGCTGACGGCCGACGAGCAGAAGGTCGTCGACGAGGCGGCGACGCGCATCCCCGTCGTGCAGTCCGGGAACTATTCGCTGGGCGTCAATCTGCTGATGGAACTCGTCCGCAAGGCGGCCACCGTGCTGGGTCCCGAATATGACATCGAAGTCGTTGAGATGCACCATCGCCACAAGAAGGACGCGCCCTCCGGTACGGCGCTCATGCTGGCGAAGTCCGCCGCTGAAGGGCGTGGTGTCGACTTCGGGCGCGAGGCCGTCTACGGTCGGCATGGCGACATTGGCGAGCGTCCCGTCGGACAGATTGCCATCCACGCCCTGCGCGGCGGTTCGGTCGTCGGCGACCACACGGTGATGTTTGCCGGCGAGGTCGAGCGCGTCGAGATTACCCACCGTGCACAGGATCGCCTGGCGTTCGCCGCCGGTGCCCTGAAGTCCATCGTCTGGTCGAAAGGTCGCAAGCCGGGTCTTTACACTATGCGCGACGTGCTCGGCTTCTGACGGTATCGTCCTGCCATGTTTGAGGCGCGTGGCTATCTGCTGGACATCAGTCGGGATCGCGTCCCGACGATGCGGACCCTTCGCGAGATTATCGACATTCTCGCTCGGTGCCGCTACAATCAGTTGCAGCTCTACACCGAGCACACCTTCGCCTATTCGGCGCATCGGACGGTCTGGGAAGAGGCCGACCCGCTGACGGCGGCCGAAGTCCGCAAGCTCGATGCCTACGCCCAGATGCAGGGCATCGAGCTTGTCGCGAACCAGAACACGTTCGGGCACATGGAGCGTTGGCTCGTGCACCCGGAGTACAATGCGCTGGCGAAGTTCCCGAAGGGCGGAGCCGTCACGCCGTGGGGGACGGTGAAGAAGTTCCCCACGACGCTTGACCCGACGAATCCGAAGTCGCTGGAACTCGTTGACGGACTCCTGGAGGAACTCCTGCCCAACTTCACGTCGCCGCTGGTCAATGTCGGATGCGACGAGACGTTTGAGATTTCGGATCCGCAGGAATACCTCGACTTTCTCCTGAAGGTCTGCGACTGTGTCCGCAGGCGCGGCAAGCGGCCCATGTTCTGGGGCGATATCGTGCTGCGCCATCCTGACCTCGTTTCCCGCCTGCCGAAGGACGTGATCGTCCTCGACTGGGGCTACGAGGGCAACCATCCGTTCGCGGCGGAATGCGCGGCATTCGCTCGGGCGGGACTCGACTTCTACGTCTGCCCGGGGACATCGTCCTGGCGTTCGCTCGGCGGGCGCGTGGAGAACATGCGCGAAAACCTTGAGGCGGCCGAGCGTGCGGGACGACTCAATGGGGCGAAGGGCTATCTTGTGACGGACTGGGGCGACGAGGGGCATTGGCAGCCGCTGGCCGCCTCACTGCCGGGCATCATCCTCGGCGGTGCGTTTGCCGTCTCGGGTGCGAAGGCGGCGAAGATGGACCTTGAGCGCGAGCTGGATGCGGTGATGGACGCGCCCCTCGGGGGCATCCTCCTGCGGCTCGGCACGCTCTACCTGCGCGGCGGGGCCATTCGGGCGAATTGCTCGGAACTTTTCAACATCCTCATCAACGGACACGGCTATTCGCGGCATCCGGGCCTGACGCAGCCGGTGCTTGATGACATCAGTGGGGTCGCCCACGGCTGTCGGATTGCCGCCGAACGCTGGGCCGAGCGCAATGACTGGGCGAAGGAAATCGTCTACATGGCCGACCTGATTGACTGCGCATGCCATCGTCGTGACGAGGGACGGCTCCGCGCCCTGCGCGATGAGCATGGGCGCATCTGGCGGCTTCGCTCGCGGGAGGGCGGGCGAATCGATTCGCTGACCAAACTTCCGCGCTTCTGATGCGCGGCGGTTCGTGGCCTGCCGGACGGCAGGCCGGCAAAACCCGCGAACGCCACAATGCCGACGGGCAGCGGCAGACCGGCAAGACCATCTGCCGCGTTCCAGCCTGTAGCCGGCCTGACCCTCCTTTCGGGTGAGGGGGCGTGCGCAACCGTGGAAGCCGAGACCGAGCGGCAGCTTTTGCGCACGCCCACTACGAGCAGTTGCATTCTTCCACAAATTTTGGTATCATTTGTTCCAACAAAACCCGATGTGTCGGGTGATGTGAACAGTTAGGAGTACGGACAGTCATGGAACAACCAGTCGTGCGTTCTTTTTTAGGTGCCGCGCTTATCGGCATGTGTGCGTTTGTCTCGTTTGGTGAGACCTATTACTGGCAGGGTGGTGATTGGGGTCAGTATTCCGACCCAGCCAACTGGCTCGTCGGCGGCCCGGATGGAACGGCGGCGACAGCCTGCCCCGGCGCAGAGGACGAACTTTACAATAAGCAGACTTTTAGATTCGACTTGGGTGGTGGGGCCTATGAGTTCGGTAAGTGGAGAACGGTCGATGTGCCTGCAAACTGGTATTCGCTTCATGTCCGCAATGGGTCGCTGACCGCCAAGTCAGATGTGGTGACCCATGTCGGTATCATGGATGTGATGGAGGGCGGTACACTGACACTGGAGGGATCCTTCGATCCTTCCCATTGGGATGGATCGGCTTTTGAAACCTATGTTCAATCAGGCGGCACACTGAATATTTTGGGGCACTACTATCCGTTCTTTGCCAAGACATCGGTGGCGAAGGGTGGTGTGCTCGTCTTGAATCCGACGAAGTTTGAGCCGTGGAATCGAAATGTGTCATTTGACATTGCCGGTGAATTGAGCCTGCCAAACGGATTGACCTGTGCGCCAACAAGTAATTTTGATACCAGCAAGGCAATCACCATCGGGATTAAGGACGGTGGTCGTCTCGTTGTGGGCGGCAAGGTCTCGAAGACGGGGGATAGAGGCACCCTGCGGGTTTCACTTGGCGGCGGAACGGTTGTCGCCACCGATGACGTCACGTTTGATACTGTCGAGGGGTCGGTTGCCGAGAATGCCGCCCTTGCGGTTGAAGTGGCTGAGGGCAAGACGCTTGACCTCTCATCGTTCAGCATTCTTTCGGGCGCAACTCTGACGAAGAGTGGTGCGGGCACCGTGCGGTTGGGTGCAGCCAAATTCGCGAAACTGTCCGTTGAGTCGGGAACGCTTGCGGTCGGCTCCGTATTCCCGGCGGATGAGGCGGCACTGGCTGATGGCGTCACGGTGTCGCTGGTTGCTGGAAATTCTACGATTGCATTCCCGGAACTCTCCGCCAACAACCTGACGCTGAAGGTTGCTGCAAGTGGTGTGACGATCAACACGCTGCCATCGGCATTCACCGATGTCGCGTTTGACCTTTCCGACCTTGTCCTGAATGTTCCGATCTTGACCTGTGCGGATGAGTCGTCACTTGAGACGCTGCGGACGAAGCTCGCGGCGGTGTTGCCGGCAACGCAGGAGGTGTATGTCTCGGGGCAGTCCCTGATTGTGACGGAGAAGAAGGATCAGGTCTTCACGGGCGGCGAAAGCGGTACGATTACAGACTGGAATGACCCTGCCGGCTGGAACAATGGACAGGTGCCGACGGCGGGCGAGGTCGCCGTGCAGGGCGAAGGGGTTGTTCTTGAGATTACGGCCTCGCCGACGGTCGACAAGATTGAGATTGCGCGTGGCGCGACTGTACGCGTCGCGGGCACGGCGGTTGCGCTCCCCGCGATTTCGCTTGCCGGCTCTTCGGGGCTGGAGATTACCTCTGGTTCGGCCAACCTGCTGAAGGGCTTCACGAGCGTTGCTTCCATCGTCGGGGAATCGGTGACTTTGCCGACGCTCACCGTGGCGAGTGGGGCGACGCTGAATCTCGCGGGTGGCATGACGTTCAAGAATGTGTCGATTGACCTGAAGGGGACGATTGCCAAGGTGGATGAGAAGGGCGTGGTCAGCCAATCAGGCATCGGGCCCATCTTCGGGTATGCGGATGCGGGCGAGACGAGTTACATTGCCTTCACGAGCGAGGACGGTCGCTTCGAGGTCCATTCGGATCGAGATTGCGCGAATGGGCAGATCAACTTCGTCAATCCCGCAGCGGGCGGTCGCGTCAAGGTCGTGGGCGACATCGTCCTCAAGAAGGTGACGATTCCCGTCCACGGATGGGCGGACTACGGCAATCGCTTTTTCGGAAAGAACAATCCGACGGATGAGCCGTTCACGGTCGTCTTGGACGGGACGACCATTTCAGCTTCGTACCCATTTGAAGCCGCAGGAGCGGCCCTGATTCGATTGCAGAATGGCGCGGTGGTCGAGAAGAATTCCGCTTGTGCCAATCATGGCTTCAACAATGTTATTCGAGATTCTGCCCGCGTGATTGTCTCGGGGGAAGGCTCTCGTTTTGACTATGGTGGTGGATGCAATGGGTCAAACATCGACTCGCCGGCTGGTGTCGATGCGCTGACCGTGGAGGATGGCGGCGCCTACCTCGTCGGCTACGCAGGTGGTCAGAGTAAGGGTGTCTTCGTTTCGGTGAATGGTTTCGTCGGCGTTGCTCGTCAATATGATAATAGGGTTCGTTCCCCACTTCTGACGGGCTTTGGTTCGGGACGCATTGAGGCGGACTCGACGCTGACGGTTGCGCCGACGGACAAGGGGAATGGTAACAAGGACTGGGAGCGGCGGACGCAGTTCGCGAACATCCCGTTGACGGGTGCGGGCGATCTCATCATCGCGAACACTGCCCCGACGAAGGCGTTCACGGTGACGGTCGTCAACGGTGCGAACACCTGCACGGGCGTGGCGCGGGTCGAGCCGCCGGTTGTAGCGGAAGACCAGACGGCGGCCGAGACGGCGCTCATTTTCGCCAATGGGGCGAACTGGGCAGGTACGGTCGTGGCGAACGGCTACCTCTCGCTCACCAATCCGGACGACGAGACGGCGGCGGCGGCCGTCACCTTCGGCAAGGTGAAACTCACGACGGCATTGCCGCTGCGTGTCCGGCGGACGGACGCGGGAATCGTGAGCGACACGGTGACGCTGACGGACGGTTTCGTGGTCGAGGAAGGCGATGCGGGCGTGGTTGAACTCGTGCCGCAGGACGACTTCGTGCTCGGCGCGAAGGAAGAGATTCCGCTTGGGACATTCCCGAAGGGGGCTTTTTCAAAGGTGACGGTGAAACTGGGCAAGCGGACGCTCAAGGTGATCGAGACCCCGACGGACGTTGAGGGGGTCGTGACCTGCTCGGCGAAGCCCGCGAGCGGATTCCAGGTCATCATCCGCTAAAGGATCTTAAGTTATAGAAGAAAGGATTAGAGAAAAGATGAAACCGACGCTGGTAGTAGGCCTCGTTCTGTTTGGGGCGGTGGGCAGCCTTTCCGCTGCGAACTACACGTGGAATCAGGAACCGGGCGACACCTGGCAGGACTGGTCGAACCCCGCCAACTGGCTCGTCGACGGCGAGCCTGCGACTGCCGCGCCCGGCGCGGGGGATACGATCAAGCAGCCGATTAAGACGAACGGCTCGACCTGGAACTGGGACCTAGGGGGGGGGGGGTATACGGTGGATTCCCTGTCCTTTGTTGATAATTGGGACATCAACGACACCTACGCCTTCCGCAATGGCTCCCTGACGGTTTCCTCCAAGTCGCAGTTCTTGCAGCGGGCGAAGGTTCAGGTCGCTGAGGGGGCGACGCTTTCCCTGTTCAATGCCGAACTGGGTGTGGATATGAACAGCGGCAGTTACCACACGATTATTTCGGTTGAGAACGGTGGTCGCGTTGAGATGCACGGCAATAACTTTCTGCCGCGTTGTGCCGAGTTCAACATCAAGACGGGTGGCACCTGGCTGTATGGCAAGGACACGACGCTTCAAAACTGCAACAAGAACACCCTCTGGTACATCATCAACTACGGCACGGCCATCTTCGAGAACGGTCTCTGCAAGTTTGATAACACGTGGAGTGCCCCGTGGCAGATTCGCCAAATGGCGGGCGAGATGGTCTGGGGTGGACCATTCAAGGTTCAGAACAACCTCTACTACCAAATTGAGTTGACGGGAGGCAAGGTGTCCGCGACGGGGGATGTGACGTTTGCCTACGACCCCAACCGCAACAATTACTTCAAGTTCACGGACGGTGCAAATCTGGATCTCGACGTTGCGGACAGCAAGACGCTCGACCTGACGCCGTTCACCTACGAGGGCGCGGCGACGCTACGCAAGACGGGCGCGGGGACGCTGAAGTTGGCGGATGTGCCGACGGCGATTTCGATGCACGGCGGCCCCGTCACCTTCGCCGCGAATTCGCAGACGGCGATGACGAGCCTCGACATCGGCGAGGGGCAGGCCTTCACCATTTCCGTCAAGAATATGGCGATTGACAAGCTCGTGGCCGTGGACGGTACGCTGACGCTGGCTGCCGCCGGACTTACGGTCACCGCGTATGAGGCCGCGACGGTGGCGGGGACGATTGCGGTGACGAAGGCTGCGTACGCCGTCGGGGACGTTCTCATTTCTACGCCGAGCGCCGTCCTTCGTGCGGCGGTCAAGGCGGCGGCCGAGAAAGCCGAGATGAATGTGGAGGAGGATGGCGAGGCCCTGAAGGTCGTCCTGTCGTCCTATGTCTTCAACTCGACCACGGTGACGGACCTGGGCGAGGCCTCGGGATGGGCGAGCGGCGAACTGCCGCCCGAGGGTGCTGAAGTCTCCATCGCCGGCGCGGGTGTCAAGGCTGTTGGCACGAGCGACAATCTTTCGCGATTCAAGTCCATCTCGGTTTCCGACGGGGCCGACCTGCAGGTGGCGGGCGTGGCGACGCTCCCGACCATCACGCTCAATTCGACGGCGCAGCTGACGGTTGCCGAAGGGGCGGAGACGACTTTGAACGAACTCTACACGCTCCTCAAGGACGGGGCGGATCCGCTGACGACGCTCCCGAGAATTTCGGTCGCGGCGGGGGCGACGCTGAAAGTGCCGGGTGGGACAACATTCAAGAACTGCGCGGTCGACCTGGAGGGCACCCTCCTCGAAACGAGTGCGGGGACGCTTACCTTCGGTTCGGCCGTCAAGAATGAGACTTCGTATTTCGGGCTGACCATGGATGGTGCGACGCTCACGGCGAAGAGCGAGGAGAACGGCATTCGTCTCGCAATTGCCGCGCCGAACGCAGGGGGACGGGTTGCTGCCATTGCCCCCGTAACGATCAAGGATTCGGTCATCACATACGATGCCTCAGCTTCCAATGCGAACGCCTACCAGAAGGACGGGTTCTCGTTTGGTGTGAACAACCCGTCCGATCAGGTTGTTCAGATTGTTGTGGACAATACGGCCCTCGATTTCGGTGCCGAGACGACGATTGCGGGTGGTGTCAACCTCGTCCTCAAGAACAATTCGGTCCTCTGCCGCCGTCGTTTTGAGGAAGGCGACTATGATGCTTCCTTGTACAATCTGCGCATCCAGAATCGTGCAGTCGTCACGCTGACGGATGGCGGTGAAATCCGTACGGGTGTCACGCGTGTCAACGGCGACGAGACGAATGGCGCCGTCTATGTCACGCCGGATGAGAAGGGCTTCGCGGGCATTGAAATTCTGGAGGACGGCATTGGTGCGTGGTACAAGCTGAACGGACAGGACAAGGGTGCGATTCGGGTGGCGGACGGCTTCATCGACTGCTGGAAGAGTATGTGGTGGGGATGGGGTAACCGCAACCACATTTTCAATAAGCTCACGACCGTCGAGATTGCCGAGGGGACGACCATGACCTTCCGTGGCGTGACGGAGAAGATGTGGTCCAATGACCATAAGTTGGACTTCTTCGTGCTGGAGGCTCCGTTCTCGGGTGCAGGCGACCTTTTCATCGTCAACACATGGTCGGGTAAGACGATGCAGCCGACCATCTGCCGTGGTGACAACACCTGCACGGGTACGCTGCGTGTGGCACCAGATGACGGTACGGCCCGCGCCCGCGTCCACTTTGCAGACGGCGCGAACTGGGCGGGTACGGTCGAGTTCAACGGCAATGTGGATCTCGCTCCCGCCGACGATTCCTACAAGGCGGATGCGGTCGCGGCGACCTTTGGCAAGGCGCGGCTCGTGACGGCACTCCCGCTCCGCGTCCGCCGAGCGGAGGATGGAACGATTCTGAACGACAAGGTGACGTTGACGGACGGCTTCGTCGTCGAGGACGGTGACGAGGGCGTGGTCGAACTCGTGCCGCAGGACGACTTCGTGCTCGGCGCGAAGGATGCGATTGAGCTCGGAACCTTCCCGGCGGGTGCGTTCGCCCAGGTGACGGTGAAGTGCGGCAATCGGACGCTCAAGGTGACGGAGACCCCGACGGAGGTTGAGGGCGTCGTCACCTGCACGGCGAAGCCTGCGAGCGGATTCCAAATCATCATCCGCTAAGGCTCGTTAAGCGAAAGTGAGGAATAAGTCCCCGCTCCATTTGGCTTGTGGAAACCAATCGGGCCTGCGGAGCGGGGTCTTTCAGTAAAGATGAAACGTTCAATCTCAATCCGTTTTCGTTCCCTGGTTGCCACCAGCGCGGCATTCCTGTCCCTTTCCGCCTCTGCGGGCACCTACCATTGGGTCGGCCCCGAATGGGGGCTTTACTCCGAACCCGCCAATTGGCGCGTGGGAAGCGCCGAGGGTGATGTTGCGATGGCTTGTCCGTCGGCAAACGATTCGGTCGTCATTCCCACGGGCAGTTCGGTTGACTTGAACGGGGGTTCGTGGACGAGCAAGTGGAGTCCGGCGGGGGTCAGGGTCGCTTTCCGCAACGGGCGTTGGAAGTCATTGGCAGGAGGAAGTTTCGCCAAGGGCAATACGATTGCGCTTGGCGAAGGTGCGGATATTGAACTCTACAATGCGAACAAGGGTGTCTGGTGGGGGCATCAGACGGATACGACGACCTTTAATGTTGAAAAAGGGGCCAATCTTTCACTGACGGGGAACCAGAAGTTTGACCAGTTCACCGTCAACGTCAAGGAGGGCGGCGTCTTCACGCACAATTGCAAAGTCGGGATGTGTTGCGGACGGGGCGACCGAGCCTATCGGATTTTTGTCGAACAGGGCGGTTTGGCGCGATTCCCGAATGGACTGGAGGTAGACTCCGACTTCTACGGCGGCGGTTATCCGTGGATTAAACTTGCCGAAGGTGCGACGGCGGAGTTCGGCGGGGACGTCACCTCGTTCAAAACCGACTATTCGCCGCGTGTGGAAGTTCAGTCGGGGGCGGTCCTGCACTTTACCGCGCCTTGCGCCTTTACCGATCTCCGCCGCGTCGAGGGGAATGCGACTTCAAAGGTTGCCGACGGCGCAACGATCACGGTTCGGGTTGATGAGGGCGTCATTGAGGACTTGAACGCCTTGCCGTTCGGTTCGGGTGTGACGGTGCGCAAGACGGGTGCAGGTTCGATCGTCGCGACAACGAACGCGGCGCTTGTGATTGCCGAGGGGGCGCTCGCGGTCTCCGAGTCGTATCCTTCCGCGGCTGACATCACCTTTGAAGACGCCACATCTGTCGCGCTGATGACGACGGGGAGTTCAATCGTGTGGCCCGAAAGTCTCAAGATGGCGGCAGATGCTCAGGTTTCGCTCAGGATTGCCGTTGCCGGCGTGACGATCGACCACTTGCCGTCCGCCTTTTCGGATGTTGTCGTCGACGAGGCGAAGATTGGACTGGACGTGCCGTTCCTGACCTGTCCTGACGCGGCTTCGCTTGAGGCGTTGCGCGAGAAGATCCTGGCACACCTTCCCCCGACGCAGGATGTCTACATCCAGGGTCAGTCGCTCGTCCTTTCCGAAATGAAGGAGCAGACCTTCACGGGCGGTGCGGACGGCACGATTACGGATTGGGACGACCCCGCCGGATGGCGGAACGGCGTTGTGCCGACTTCGGGCGAGGTTGCCGTACTGGGCGGGGGCGTTGTTCTGATGCTGGCGAAAACGCCGGCCGTGGGCAAGATTGAGGTGGCGCGTGGGGCGCGGGTTCGTGTGGCGGGGGACGCCATTGAACTGCCTGACGTGTCGCTTGCGGGGGACGCCTCGCTGGAAATCACGGCGGGGTCGGCGATCCTGAAAGGCGGCTTCAGCTGCGCGGCATCGGTTTCGGGCGAATCTGTCACTCTCCCCTCGCTCGCCATTGCGGCGGGCGCGACGCTGACGGTACCGGATGCGATGGCGTTCAGGAATGTCGCGCTGACGATTCACGGGACGCTTGCGGTGGACGGGTCGTCCGTCTATCTCGGTACGGCGGCGGCCGGGGAGACGACCTACTTCGAGATGACGGCGGACGGCGGAAATATTGTGCCGGTCGCCGATCCGACGACGACGGGCTTTACCTACTACTACCTCGTCCCCATGGCGGGCGGACGCGTCCGTGTGCCGTCTGGCGCGATTACCGTCAAGAATATGCCGCAGACCTCCTTTGCGCAGGGTGCGACGACACGCATCTACATGGGCGCGGTGGATGCAAAGCGTCAGAATGCAACGGATGAGGCGATTGACCTCATTGTCGACAACGCGACGCTTTTCGTGCGCAACAACGGTTCGAATAATTCCTACCCGGGTTGCCTCGGCGGCGGCGTGACGCTGCGGCTGACGAACGGCGGCACCTACCGCGAGTGGTTCAAGGATGATTCGGCTGGCGGAACGAACGGGCGTTGCGGCGGTTTCCGCCTCGTCGGCAACGGGCGGATTGTGATGGAGGCGGGGTCGCGCTTCATCCTGCCGCTCGACTGCACGGCCTCCTTTGACTTCTCGCCCGACGCGGAGCGCGAGGTGCTGACGATGACGAACTCCTATTTGCACCTCCAGTGGACTTCGGGCAACGGCAAGGCGAAGATTCGCATGGTGGGGGACAATATTCTTGAGGCGAACTGTCCCTACTGGTACTCAATGAACAACGGCTGCAACGCCTTCAAAGGCGTGAAGGAACTCAATCTCGACGGCGCGGAAACGAAATTGACGGTCGTCACCTGGCAGGCGGGCGTGAGCGGTACGACGGGCAACATCTTCCGGTCGGGAGCCGCCGTGACGGGCGAGGGCTCGCTCGTCGTCGGCTCGACGGCGACGGACCTCGGCGAGTTCGGTCATTCGTGGTACCACGACCTCACGATTCTCTACGGCATTTCGGACAACACCTGCACAGGGACGTTGCGGACGGGTTCGGACAAGACGACCATCGCGCTTCAGGATGGTGCGGACTGGGCGGGGACGGTCGTCTGGAATGAGCGGCTCTCGCTTGGCGACCCGACGGCGAGTGAATTCGCGGCGGCTTCGGTGTCGGTGGGGACGCTGCAGATGGAAGTCCCGGTCTTCCTGCGTGTCGTGCGCGGTGCGGATGGAACGATTGCGAACGACCGTCTCTCGGTGTCGAAGGCGGTGACAATCGTTGATGCGGCGGCGGGCTACATCCAACTCGACATCCAGAGCGGGACGCAGCTTGTGGCGGGCGAGGAGGTCACTCTCGGAACGTTCCCGGCGGGGACATTTGAGACGCTGGCCGTCCGTGGCGGCGGCAAGGACCTGACGGTCGTCGAGCGTCCGACCGAGACGGCGGGGCGCGTCACGGCCGTCGTAACCGTCACGGAAGATCTCGCCGCGTTCTACGATCCGTGGTTCCCGCCCTCCACGAGCGACCATGGCACGTATTTCACGGGCGAGAAGGCGATTCAGCTCAACCTGAAAGGGGCGACGCGCACGATTTCGACCTGGAAGCGCGTTGACGCGGCAACGGGCGTGAGCCTGTGGAGTGGGCAGGACCTGACGCTCGCGAACGGGACACTCGCGATTGGCGAGTCCGCCGAAATCGCGGCGGGCACGGTGCGGCTTGCGACGAATGCGACGCTGCGGCTTCAGCGCGGATGCTACCTTTCGACGGCATTCCAGGACGGCGGAACGCGCGTCTTCGACTTGGATCCAGGTTCGAAATGGCTGATGGACGGCAACGAGTGGCGAATGGCGCGTACTCGCGTGAATGTTGCGAAGGGTGCGGAATGGACGGCGGATCTGACGCGCTTCACGCTGGCCGTTGCCGTCGCGCAGGAAACGAACCAGAAGGAATGGAACATCTCGGGCCATGCGCGGCTGTTGCGCGGCATCGACATCGCCGGTTCGGAGGTGTCGAACGACAAGCTGACGGTCAACCTGAATCCGGGCGGTGAACTCGACATCGGCGGGCCGGTCGCGACGAACGGGCACAACTGCCAGATTGACCTCGTCCTGAAGGGCGGCATGGTGAGGCTCTTCTGGGATGCCGCGTTCGAGGCGGGGACGGTTCGGCTTGCGGACGGTGCGGATGTCACCATCGACATTGCGCCCGGCGTCGCCTTCGACGAGTCGGTCGTCACGCGGGGCACGGGGTCGAAGCTGACGGTGAACCGCGACGTGCCGATGACGGACCTGCCGCCGCGCTATGTCTTCGACCTCAAGTACGACCGCACGGGACGCAGCTGGTGGCTCTCGGCCGACTCCTTCCAGGAGAAGGTCGCGACCATTACCATGGTGGAGGCGAAGAGCGAGTCGGTCGTCACGAATGCCGACCAGACGGTGACGACAAACGCGGCGACGATGGTTACGCACGTGCGGCCGATTTCCTTCAAGGTGACGTATCCGAACCCGGACGCGGACTCGCCGAACGCCTACGAGACGGCGTACGCGACCGACACGGTCTTCCGGCGGCGCCTCCCGTCCGGTGCCGGCCCATGGACGGTGACGGCCGAGATTACCGACATCTACGATGCGACCCAGACGAGCGTCCTGACGATTGAACGCCCAACGCCGAAGGTGACGCAGCCCGTGCCGACTGGACAGGTGCTCGTCGGCTATGCGGTCTACTGGCGCGAGCACGTGAACCAGTTGCGCGACTTGATTGAGAACGATTTCGGCAACCTGTTCGTGCCGTGGAGTTCGAGTGCCCGGCTCCTACCCGAATGCGTGGAAGACGGCTGGACCTACTGGCCGCCCGATTCCACCAACAAGTGGTTCAGGTTGATGGCGGAGAAGCCGGTTTATGCGATGGACATGTACACGGCGAATCATTCCGCCGCGCTCGATGCGCGCATTGACGAGGTCTGGGGCAACCGTTACATCGGCAACAACATGGGCGAGTACGCGAGCTTCATCTACCAGGGCGGGAGCAACATCGGCGTGGATCTCAATCTGGCCGAGGCGCGTGACCGCTTCGTGAACCGCTGGATGGCGGGGGCGGGCTTCGGCTGGCAGTCGCGGTTCGTGCGCTCGTTCTCGACGTGCGGCGCGGCGATGGCCGGCTACGAGCTTGCGGGCGGCGTGGACTTCATCTGCAACGAAATGTGGGCGATTGGCGCGGAGAACATCGGCTACACGCTCGGTGAGGCGCGGGCGGCCGCCCGCAAGTGGAAGCCCGAGTACTTCTGCTCGTGGAACGCCCACGAGTGGCAGACGACGGGCATTCCCTACCGCACGAAGCAGAAGTACGATTCGCTTCTCGTCGGTTACCTGCAGGAGTGGATTGCGGGGGCTTCGGCCTTTTCGCTTGAGTCGGGCGCGAACGGTACGTCCGATGCCTACCAGTTGACCGACCAGTACGCGGCGGACGACCCCGCGAAGCCGGCAAACAACCGCTTCTACACGGGCTACACGGGCTACGCCTCCAGCAATTACTGCGCAACGACGAAGAAGTTCTACGAATGGACGAAGGCGAACCCGCGTGGCAATGGGTCGCCCGAGACGAAGATTGCGCTCGCGCTCGGCAACTGCGACGGCTACCTCGGCCTGAACCGCGGCTATTCTGTCTGGAGCCAGGGGCGGAACGCCGAGACGAACAGTGCGCTCTGGCGGTATGGTGCGCCCGAGAACACGCAGGCGATGATGCAGGAGTTCTTCTATCCGCATCCGGCGGCCTTCCTCGCGCCCTACAACAACCGCTTCATCGGCGGCACGCCCTATGGGCAGGTTGACGTGGCCCAGATTGACGACGATTCGACGCTGGCCGATCTGCGGCGGTACAAGCTGCTCGTCTTCGCCGGCTGGAACACGATGACCCCGCATGTGAAGGACGTCCTCGAACGCTATGTCTCGGCGGGCGGGACGCTCGTCCTGTCGCGTCCCGAACTCACGACCCGCGTCGACCGCGACTACGTGAACTACACCGATGCGGACTTGCTGCCGCTCTTCGGCGAACTGCCGCCCGAGGGCCAGCCGGGTGACTACGTGGTCTACCGCAAGGGACTGGGTACCTACTACCTGCTGACGGCGCGGCAGTTCCCGTCCGAAACCGCCGCCTACACGGCCGCCTACAAGGCCCTCGTCGAACGCCTGGCGCGGACGGTGCACCAGACGGTGCGCATTTCGGGGGCGGCGGACGACACCGATTCGCCGCAGGCCATCGCCTACGGCGTTTACGAAGACAAGGCCTACTTCCTCAATGCCGACACGACGCGTTCGCGGATCTTCACCTATCGGATGGAGGGCGAGACGCGCACGATGACGCTCGAACCATGCGAGATTCGCGCCGTGCCGCGCACGGGACGAATTGAGGGATTCTACATCCGCATTCGATGAACAAGAGAAGAGAACAGAAAAAAGGAGAACAGTCAAGATGAAACGAACGCTTCTTTCGGCCGTGGTCCTTTCGTCCGTCCTCGCTTCGGCGGGCGGCGAAGCGGCGAAAAGTCCCGTCGTCGGCAACGACATCCTCGTTGGCGTGACGGGCTACGGAACGAGTCCCGAGTACCGCGAACTGATGACGAACGACGAATGCAATCTCTGGGTGCAGTGGGCGAAGAGCGAGAACCTGCTGCCCGAGAAGATTGGCAAGGACTGGTACAACTGGGCGAAGGCGAACAACATCCACGTGATGACCATCTACGGCGACCAGAGCGGGGCGCGGACGAAGGAACTTCGCAAGGCGTGGGGTCCGCTTTACCTCGGCAACAACATCGGCGAATATGCGGGCTTTCTCTACCAGGACGAGAAGAGCTACTTCAAGGACTGGCCGAAGTGCCGCGATTTGAAGGAGGCGCACGACTGGCTCGTCGGCAAGATGCTCGCCGCGCCGAAGAAGAACCAGCTGACGCGTCCGGCCGACGAGCGCGAGCCGAACGTCTTCTCGACATCGGGTTCGCCGCTCGCCTGCTACGAGCTGGATGGCGGCATCGACTACATCTGCAACGAGATGTACGCGGTCGGGTGCGGCAACCTGGCGTATGCGACGGCCGAGGCGCGCGGGGCCTCGCGGCGGCGTGGCGGCGACTGGTGGAGCGCGTGGCTTGCGCACGAGTGGCAGACCTGCTGGCCACGCGTCCCCTATGGCGTGAAGCAGAAGTACGACTCGCTTCTCGTCGGCCTGAAGGAAATGTGGCTCATGGGCACGGGGATGATGGTGCTGGAGTCGGGGTCCCAGTCCACCCAGGCCCAGGACTACACGCCGCCGGATGGCACGATGGCCGAGTTCAAGACTCCGAAGCAGGGGTATGACGGCGACGTGCCGAAGGCCTACCGGCGCACGATGAAGGAGTTCTACCAGTGGACGAAGGCGCATCCGCGTGCGAAGGGAACGCCGCGCGTCGAGGCCGCGCTGCTCATCGGCAACTACGACGGCTACGTCGGCATGACGCACGACATCTTCGCCATCTACGGCCAGCACCACCTCGCGAAGACGAATGCGAACTGGAAGGTCGGCGCACCCGAATTCACCTGGGAGGCGGTGATGGAGACGTTCTTCCCGCGTCCGACCGACTGCCTGAAGCCCTATGCGAACGGCTGGCTCGGCGGCACGCCCTACGGACAGCTCGACGTGGTGAACGCGGACGATGCGCTGACGGTGCGGCACCTGGCGCGCTACAAGGCCGTGGCCTTCGGCGGCTGGAACACGATGACACCGAAGATTGCCGCGACGCTCCGGGACTACGTCGCCCAAGGCGGCACGGTCGTCCTGACGGTTCCGCAGCTGTCGGCGCGGCTCGACCGCGAGTATGCGAACTACACGGCGGCGGAACTCGTGCAGGCCGTGCCGGGCGTGACCGTGAAGTCCCCGGAACTGATTGAGGACATCCTCATGACGAATGACGCGACGCCCGACTTTATCAAGGCGGCGTACCCGGCGCATCTCTCGGTCAAGTTGCGCGTGGCCGACGCGGACTTGGGGGCGAATGCGCAGGCGGTCGCGACGCTCGGCAAGAAGCCCTATCTCGTGAAGGTTCGCCACGGGAAGGGGACGTACTGGCTCTGCCTTGCCTGGGACTATCCGGCGGCGCGGCGCGAGATGGAGGAGTTCCCGTCCTATCGGGCGGGCTTTCGGCTGGCGTTCTGGAAGACGCTCCTCACGGGCGTGCTCGGGGGCGTGCAGGGCGAGCATGTGGCGGGTCCCGACAGGGATTACATCAACTGGAGCGTCTACGGCGATCGGGCGTATTTGCTGAATACGGACTGCGTTTCGCCGCGCACGGTCATCTTCCGGGGTCAGACCCTGACGCTTGCGCCCGGCGAGTTGCGCGAAATCCCGGGCGGGCCGCAGCGGTAAAAAGGGAATCGCCGCCGTGAATTCCGCGCACGGCGGCGCCCCTGGAGTTTACCCATTTCTTGAACAACAAAGTCCATTTCACCCAAATGGATAAAGGGTGAAGGGCATTTCCATATCTGCAATGGGCGCCGTTTTCCCGCAGCGGAGTCATTTAACTCCAATGGCCGACCAAAACGCTCCTCCAGCGTTCCGCCCGTTCGTTGTGGGCCTTGTTCTCTATTTTGCAGGCGTTCAGTAGGCGCAAGCGCGGCACTTTGAATGGCCTGCCGGACGGCAGGCCGGCAAAACCATCTGCCGTGGGATGCCTGTGATCGGCCTTGTCCCTCCTCTCGGGCGAGGGGGTGAGCGCGAAGTGTCGCGAGCAAGAGGCCTGTCTCGGTGCCCCCGCGCCGCCGGCAACCGTGCTGCCCCGTGTACGCCGAGCGGGCCGGAGGACGCGTCCGCCGCCCCGCTTGGCGTACACGGGGCGCGGCAAAAGGTCTGGGACTGCGCCCCCGAACCCCCGCTTGGGAGCGGCGGAGCGCAGAGGGGCGGAGAGAAGCCCCACCACGATGCAGGCGTTGTGTAGGCGCAAGCGCGGCAAAACCATCTGCCGTGGGATGCCTGTGATCGGCCTTGCCCCTCCTCTCGGGCGAGGGGGTGAGCGCGAAGTGTCGCGAGTGAGGTCTTCCACGGGGCACCACCGTAGGAGTTGCTTTGTCTGCAACCAGTGATAGCCACCGAGGCAGGGCCGGCTAAGAAGACTTTGTTGTCGAGGTGCGAGAGGTGAGCGCAACCGTGGAAGCCGAGACCGAGCGACAGCTTCGCGCAAGCCCCCGAGCAGGCGGTTCCGGCGAAGCTGGAGACGAAACCGCCGCGCCCTAAGGGCTTGACATTTGCCGCGCCAGATGGTAAAATGCAAGCAGAAGGAAAAAGGGAGCGGAGGGTTTGAGGAGGGGGTGTTGTCGGCTTTTCGTGTACCGAAGGATGGGGAAATGGGGCGGAATCATGCGCATCTTCGGGATTCAGGGATGCGCATCAATTCGTCAAATCATGCGCATCTTCGGAATTCAGAGATGCGCATCAATTCGCCAAGTCATGCGCATCTTCAGGTTCAGGGATGCGCATCAATTCGCAAAATCATGCGCATCAATTCGCAAATTACTCGCAGGACTTGAATCGCTATCAGGTATCCGAAACGGTCTTTCTTCCCTTGAAAACTTCTGCTTTCGGCTATCTTGTGTGAATTTCTTGCCGTTTACTGGTCTCGTGCGGCAGTTGGGGCGCGAGCGTGCGCCCGAATCGGCGTGCCGTGAGGAGGGGCGCGACGCGGCGGTTCTGCCGCGCCGCCTCGTTGGAGCGGGTGTCGTTCCCGAAGGCGCGGCAGAATGCGATTTCAATTTAATGTGCCGCGAGGCATTCGTGCGTAAACCGTTCGCGGCAAGTTTCTACACCTCATTTTCATCCGTCGGCGCGGCCCCTGTCTCCCTGTAATGCGTGTATCGGCCATGTTTAGCCAATTTATGGTATAATATGCGGGCTATGGCAGAAGAAGATAACAAATCGTCCCTTGACGCGCTGAGCGCTTTGTGCAAGCGCCGCGGTTTCATTTATCATTCGTCCGAAATCTATGGCGGCATGCCTGGTTTTTGGGATTACGGCCCCCTTGGATGCGAACTGAAGGCGAACGTGAAGAACGCCTGGTGGCAGTTCACGGTCCGTGGGCGCGAGGATGTCGTCGGCCTTGATGCGACGATTATCATGCATCCGAAGATTTGGAAGGCCTCGGGCCATCTCGACACGTTTGCCGACCCGATGACGATGTGCAAGGACTGCAAGAAGCTCATGCGCGCCGACCAGGTCAAGGACATCTACGCCGACCAGAAGCGTAAGCCCCAGCCGAAGATTGCCGGCAGCGACTTCTTCTGCCCCTACTGCGGCGGCGAACTGACCGAGCCGAAGCCGTTCAACCTGATGTTCAAGACGGTCGTCGGGCCGATTGACGATCCGGCCAATGTCGCCTACCTGCGGCCGGAGACGGCGCAGGCGATTTTCGCCCAGTTCCTCAACGTGACGGCGACGTCGCGCATGACCGTCCCCTACGGTATCGCTCAGATGGGCAAGAGCTTTCGCAATGAGGTGACGCCGCGCAACTACACGTTCCGCAGCCGCGAGTTCGAGCAGATGGAACTTGAGTTCTTCATCCGCCCGGATGAGGCGATTGAGCTCCAGTACGGCCATGTTGTGACCCTCGCCGACAATCCCGACCTGACCGGTCCCGTGCAGGACGACTGGGGCTGGGAAGTCTGGCACAAGTACTGGGTCGAGCAGCGCAAGCGCTTCCTGAATGCCGTTGGGTTGCCGACTTCGAAGTTCGTTGAATATTGGCAGAAGCCGGACGAACTGGCTCACTATGCGCGTGCGTGTGTGGATATTGAGTACGATTTCCCGTTCGGTCGCCAGGAGCTTGAGGGCATCGCGGCGCGTTCGGACTTCGACCTGACGCAGCACCAGATTCACTCGAAGGTGCCGCAGTGCGTGTTCGACGACCCGCTGAAGCAGGCCTGCAAGAAGATGACGGACGAGCAGAAGTCCGCTTTCATCGCCAAGACGCAGGCGGAATGGCTGGAGCGCAAGCAGAAGGCCCTGTCGGCGAAGGCGGGCAAGGAGATTGTGCTGACGGATGCCGAACGGGCCGATCTCGCGGCAAAGGCCGAGACGTTCTGCAAGAACCTCTTCGACGGCAAGTACGTCCCCCATGTCATTGAACCGTCGGCCGGTGTCGACCGCCTGATGCTCGCGCTTCTCTGCGAGGCGTATGAGGAGCAGCCGCTGACGGATGAGAAGGGCAAGGCCGATGTTCGTACGGTCCTGCACTTCAACCCGAAGGTTGCGCCGATTAAGGTCGCCATCTTTCCGCTCATCAAGAAGGATGCCGACCAGGATCGCATCGCCCGCGAAATCTTCGGCAAGTTGCAGAAGAAGGTGAACTGCATGTGGGATGTCTCGGGCGCGATTGGTCGCCGCTACCGTCGTCAGGACGAGGCGGGTACTCCCTGGTGCATCACCGTGGATGCGCAGACTGTCCAGGATGGGACGTTCACCGTCCGTGAACGCGACTCCATGCAGCAGACGCGCATGACCTATCCCGAGTTCCTCGCGATGATGTACGAGAAGCTTGAGTTCTAAGCCAATCTAAAGTAAGGAAGACAAATGAAGGAAATCAACGGAAAACTCACCGCCGACGGTCTGCGCATCGCGCTCGTCGTGAGCCGCTTCAACAGCTTTCTGACCGAGCAGTTGGTCAAGGGGGCCGTGGACGCATTCGTGCGGCTGGGCGGCGATGAGGCGAACCTGACGCTTGTGCGCGTCCCCGGTGCGTACGAAATTCCCCTCGCGGCATCCAAGTTGGCGACGAAGGGTGGCACGGACGCGATTGTCGCGCTTGGTGCGGTTGTCCAGGGGGCGACCGCCCACGCGGCGCTCATCAACGAGACGACGGCGCGGGCGTTCAGCCAGATTTCGCTTGAGACGGGCGTTCCCGTTCTGGACGGTGTCGTCTCGGCCGAGAATCTTGAGCAGGCCGTCGAGCGTTGCGGCACGAAGCAGGGCAACAAGGGCTTCAGCGCCATGCAGGCGGCCATCGAGATGGTGAATGCCCTCCGCGCCCTCTGACGGTTAGTGGACAAGAACTTTTAATTAAAACAGACAGATAGAGATAAGGATAGAAAAATGGCAAAAGAAGTGAAGAAGGTCGCATTTCTGACGGCTGGTGGATTGGCTCCGTGCCTTTCGAGCTCAATCGGGTTCCTGATTGACGAATACACGAAGAAGGCCCCGAATGTCGAGATGATTGGCTACATCAACGGCTACATGGGGCTTCTGAAGGGCGATTCGATCCCCGTGACGGACGAAGTGCGCAAGAACGCGTTGATTTTGACGCGCCACGGCGGCTCCCCGATTGGCAACAGCCGCGTGAAGTTGACGAACGTCAAGGACTGCGTGAAGCGCGGCCTCGTCAAGGAAGGTGAGGATCCGCTGAAGGTTGCCGCCGACCAGCTCGTCCGCGACGGCGTTGACGTCCTGCACACCATCGGTGGCGACGACACGAATACGACGGCGGCCGACTTGGCGGCCTTCCTGGCGAAGCACAACTATCCGCTGATCGTCGTCGGCCTTCCGAAGACGATTGACAACGACGTCTACCCGATTAAGCAGTCCCTGGGCGCCTGGACGGCGGCCGAGGAGGGCGCGAAGTTCTTCATGAACGTCGTCAAGGAGAACAGTGCGAACCCCCGCGCCCTCACGATTCACGAGGTGATGGGCCGCAACTGCGGTTGGCTCACCTACAAGACGGCGCAGTACTACCGCAAGATGCTCCAGCGCACGAAGTTCCTGCCGGAGTTCAACCTCACGCGTGAGCGTCAGGATGTCCATGCGGTCTATGTGCCCGAGTGCAAGATTGACTTTGAGGAGGAGGCCCTGCGCCTTCGCAAGATCATGGACAAGGTCGACAGCGTCAACATCTTCGTTTCCGAAGGTGCGGGCGTGAAGGACATCATCGCCGAGATGAAGCGTCGCGGTGAAGACGTGCCGGTCGATGCGTTCGGTCATCCGCGTCTCGACAAGGTCAACGTTGGCCAGTATGTCGGCAAGCGCTTTGGCGAACTGCTGAACGCCGAGAAGGTTCAGGTCTTCAAGTCCGGTTATTTCGCCCGTGCGGCCGCGCCGAACAAGAAGGACCTGAAGCTGATCGAGAAGTGTGCGCGCGAGGCGGTGCGCTGTGCGCTTGAGGGTATCAGCGGTGTCGTCGGCCCCGACGAGGATGCGAGCGCACAGATTCGTGCTTGCGAATTCCCGCGCATCAAGGGCGGCAAGCCGTTCAATGTCCGCAAGGGCAGCTTCCGCAAGATGCTGACCGAGATTGGCCAGCCCAAGCCGCGCAAGAAAAGGACCGTCAAGTAAGGCTTGCCGAAGATGACTGGAATCGAAAGACTCCACGAAATCATGACCCGTCTGCGTAATCCGCAGACGGGTTGTCCTTGGGATCGGGAGCAGACGCTGGAATCCCTCAAGCCGTGCGTGCTTGAGGAGACCTATGAACTCCTTGCCGCGATGGACAAGCCGGAGGACAAGGCGAATCTCATTGAGGAGTTGGGCGATGTGCTCCTTCAGGTGATGTTTCAGTCCGTCATGGCCGAGCAGGAGGGGCGCTTTACCTTCGACGATGTCGCGAATGCGATTTCGGACAAGCTTGTGCGCCGCCATCCCCATGTCTTCGGCACGGTCGATGCGAAGGATACCGCGACGGTTCTGAAGAACTGGGAGCAGATTAAGCAGATGGAGCACAAGCGCGAGGCTCGGCATTCGGCGCTGGACGGTGTGCCACCAACGCTTCCCGGGCTTCTCAAGGCGCAGCGGACGCAGGAAAAGGCCGCTCGCGTGGGCTTTGACTGGAAGGACGCGAAAGGCCCGCTTGCGAAGATTCGTGAGGAACTTGCTGAACTTGAGGCTGAGCTCGCGGCATCGGGTGCGGGTGAGAATACCGCCAAGCTGCCGCCTGCGAAGCTGGATGGCGTTAAGGCCGAACTGGGCGACTTGCTCTTTTCGGTCTGCAATCTTGCGCGTCATCTTGGCGTGGATGCCGAATCGGCCGTCGAACTGACGACGACCAAGTTTGCGCGGCGTTTCCGGGCGGTTGAGGCCGGGGCGAAGGACCAGAGCCGCAATCTCAAGGATATGACGTTGGCGGAAATGGACTCCCTTTGGGATGCGGCGAAAAGGGCGAACGGATGACGGTTGAGATCCTTGAGCCGCACGGCTTCTGCGCCGGGGTCTCGGCGGCCTTGCGCAAGGCCCTGTCGCTTCGGGATGTCTACTGTCTTCATGAGCTCGTGCACAACGAGCTGGTGGTCGCGGACCTTCGGGTTCGCGGCTTTTCTTTCGTTGAACGCATTGAAGATGTGCCAGAAGGGGCGACGGTGCTCTTTTCGGCGCATGGGGTTTCGCCGGCCGTCCGCAAAATCGCCGCGTCGCGGAACCTTCATGTCGTCGATGCGACCTGTCCGTTTGTCGAGCGTGTCCATCGTGCAGTAGCCTCGCTTGCCGCTCAAGGGTTGCCGGTTGTGATTATCGGCAATCCGCGCCATGCGGAGGTGATGGGGATTCGCGGCGAGGTCGAGGGCGCGTATGTTTACCCCGAACTTCCTCCGCCCGATGTCCGAAAAATCGGCGTGGTGAGCCAGACGACGATGAATGCGGACGAGGTGGCGCGGATTGTCGACGGCCTTCGCAAGCGCTACGAGAGCGTCGAGACAATGGCCGAGGTGTGCCATGCGACGAAGGTTCGTCAGGATGCCGTACGGAACTTTAAGGGCGACGGACTTCTTGTGCTCGGCAGTGCCAACTCATCCAATACGCGGCGTCTTTGCGAAATTGCCGCGTGTCGGACGTTCCGCGCGGGAACGATGCAGGAGGTCAAGGCGTTGGATTTCTCGTCCGTGAACATTCTCGGGGTCACCAGTGGCGCTTCAACGCCCGAGAACTTCTTCTCGGAAGTCATCGACTGGCTCCGCCGTCCGAATCCGTAATCCGGGCAGATTCGGTCGTCTTACCCTTTGTGCGGCTACTCAATTCGCAGGGCGCGGATTTGGCAGCCCGCCCGTTCGGGCCCGAACGGGCGGAACTGGAGTGCCAGGCGTTCGATGGCAGGTGCATCCTTTGGCAGGAGCTTGCGGAGGGGAATCCTGATTGTTCGCCATGTGCCACTTTCAATTTGTGTGCCCGGCCAAACGAATCCGCCGCGAATTTCTCGTCCGTCCGCCGTCCGATAGCCCAGTTGGAACTGAGGAATGGGGATGGGACGCGAGACGGGACCATGCACCGTCTCGCCAGGAGTGGCTTCACAGACGAGCGATTTCGTGGCGATGTCGTCGGCTGAAAGGCGAAGCGGTTCGCGCAAATCGACCGCGATGCCAGACCAGTCCAGGGCCGCATCGGGAATGTCTACCCGAATGCGGTCGTTTTCGGCATGGACGACAAGCCCGCCCCACGCCCCGGCCTTGCGGACATTCTCGGTCTGAAAGGCGCGGACGGACGGATTGGTCGTGGGACGCTCAAGCGTAACCGCCGCCAGCAGAACGCCCTTTGGGGCGGTTGAGAAGGCGAGTGAGACGAGGGGGGCAAGCGGGTGCGGGTTGGCCTTGCGGACAACGAGAAGGGCCTTGCCAGCCGTGTTTTGCCAACCGATGTTGGCAAGGTCGTGCTTGGGGTCGAGGGAAACCGTTGTCCGTGTTCCGTCCTGATAGGTCAATGTACAGGAGAAGGGCGGTTCGGTCGTCCAGTTGTCGGGCGCGGCAAAAAGGAAGGTGAGGTTTCGGGCAAGCCCTTCGACAGGAATGGTGGGCGTGGACTTGGCAAGGTCAAGTCCCGAGCGGTTGCCGTTCTGGTCAATTCGGATGAGGTCAAAGGGGATGCCGGCGTAGATGTTCCGTCCCCAGGGGATTGTCGAGAGCGTCTCTTCAAGTGCACAGTTCGCCGCCGCACGGAGGTCGACGGTGCTGGTATCTTCCATTGGCAGCCAGTAGGCGGCGGTGGAGATGTCCTTTCCACCATGGGCCGTTCGCCAGTCGGAAAGTCCGGCGAGAAAGGTGGTGGCGGAGGGTGGCCGCGTCGCGGGCTGGTCGCGTTCGCCGCGGATGATGACGGGCACCTCTGGCAGAAGTCGGAGGAGCAGGTCGCCATTGGCGGTTTGAGCAATGGCCTCGCCCGTCGTGATGTCCGTCCAGCGCGGGTGTGACGCACCGACGGCAATTGGACTCAGGCGTACAGCCCGAGGTGTGAGCCCGTGGTTTGTTAGGATGAAGCCAGCCGAGCCCTTCGCCTTTTGCGCGGCGGCGCATTCCACATCGGGAACTTCGGCCCCGGTTTCGGCATCCGTGATGCGGCAGGTCGGGCGGATACCGAGTTTCGCGGCAATTGACCGATAGAGCGTGGTGGCTTCACGTGGAGACGGATGGCGCTCGATGAAGCCGACGCGGCCCTTGCCGAGCCGCTTGTTCGCGTAAGCGGGGAGAAGGGCATCCGTTCGGGCCTGCCCCCATTCGGTGCGGTTGAGCTTTCCACTTACGGCGAGGAGAAAGCCGCCGGACTCCACCCACCGTCTCAGGCGTTTATTGGTCTCGGGAAGTGTCGCGTCAATGCCGGCGGCAACCAGTAGCTTGACGCCCTTGAGATGGTCGTCGTCTATCTGTTCCTCGAATAGGGCCTTGACGGGTAGTCGGGCGGCCAGCAAAGCCTCGCCAGCCTCGCGCATCCGAATCGCGTCGGTGCGCCGTTCCGCCTGACAGAGGCGGATGGTCGGCTGTGAGACGAGGACGGCGACGGAGGCGGGAATGCCGCGATAGCGGGGGGTGAAGAGGTCGTTGACGGCGGCGATGTCCCTCGCGGCATCCTTGAGTCCGGCAAAGGCTTCGGGAGGAACGGAGGCCGGATTGAGGGCGCAGTAGGGGTACTGCTCGGCCAGTCGCGCGGGTGCATCTTTCGCCTGCCAGATGGCGCTCGTTGCGCGGCGGTCCCACTTGAAGTAGTAGGTGCCGTTCAGCCCGCGGGCGTACTCGGAGAGAATCCGTGCGCGATGACTGGCGCGGGTTGAGCCGGGGTAGGCTTCCCCGTCGACAATCGGACGATTGCCCGCGACGGCCAGCAGAAGGAGTGCGTCCCATGCGTCCCCGCCGCCGGTAGGTGCAACCACAAGATCAGTCGTGCGGTTGGCCGCGTAAAGATCGATGTCGGCGCAAATGAAGTAGCCGACGGACTGCAGGGGCTGGAAGCAGGTTCGTGCCGTGGGGTCGATCTCCCGAATCAGGGACTTTCCGCGCGCAACGGCATCGGCGAAATGGCGCTGATTGAACTTGCGCCGCTCGACCTCGTCGGCGGCTGGCGGCCGGTTGGAAGGGAGCGTGTCGAGGTGCCGTTTGAAGGCCGCTTCGGCGGCGGGGGAGCGGTCGTCGTAGGCGGGTTCGTTGAAAAGTTCGTAGACAAAGGGCTTGACGCCATGACGAATCAGTTCGCGTGCGCCGCTCTGCCACATCTCGCGATAGAGACTGAGCCCCTCATCCGTGATGAGCGAATAGGGGAGGAAGTGGCACTCGCCCGCCGAAAATGCCGCGGCGGACGGGGGACGCCGCGAATCGTAGGCGAGACCGCCGTGCGACCATCCGGCGCAGGTGTAGTCCACCCAAACGGGTAGCCCATTCTTGTAGTAGCCATCGCCGATGGACCAGTCCATTCGCCGATCGGCCTGCCAGAAGCCGCCCTCTGGACGGTACTTGCGCATCCAGTCCGTCGGAACTTCGCCGCCCGTTGCATTGAATCCGAGCCGATTGAACTGCTCGCGGCTCGGCGGGCGTTCGTAGAGCCATTCCCATCCGGGCGGTTCGCCGGGGAAAGGACGGTAGTTTTCGGCCGTTGGGAGCTCGTAGATCAGGTTGCCAATGAGTTGGACTGGGATTCCGTTCGTGACGAATCCGCCGCCCGGGGCGAATTCAACATCGGCGCGGAGAGAAGGGGTCGTCGCCAGCAAGGAAAGAAGGAAAAAGAGAGAGGCCTTTCGCATGATTCGCGGATTTTAGCAAAAACTGCCGCGTCGTTGCAAGGGCGAGCCCCGTGATTGGATGGGCAGGCCGCCCGCCGCCGACCGCTGACGCGGCGGATTTCGACCGCCACGGGCGGGCGCGGCACTGCCGAACCGCCGCGGGCGGATTGGGTTCGTCCGCGTCGACTTCTGCCGAGCCTCTCGCCGCGCCGTGCCCACGTCCGCCGCGAGTCGTGCCCATCGGAGAAAAACTTACTGAGCAGTAACTTTGGACTTACTGGGCAGTAAGTCTGAGTTTACTGGGCAGTAAGTTCTCTTCCCGTCGGCATGAGAAAATCGCGGCGTAGGCGGACTCGGCGCAGCGGATGCGTGGATTTTCTCCACGGGATGCCCCGAATGTGGTATAATAATACCGTTTTAAATCTGAAGTGAGGCGTTTGACATGACAGAGAAT
Organism: Verrucomicrobiota bacterium; assembly: GCA_050874585.1. Lineage (GTDB taxonomy): Bacteria > Verrucomicrobiota > Kiritimatiellia > RFP12 > UBA1067 > UBA1067. The sequence goes on from JBNMKZ010000013.1 coordinate 41,518, forward strand.
TCCGCAGAAACGGCCCTGAGGCCGACCTTGAAATACCGCGTCGTTGAGGGACGAAGCCCTGGCGGTTTAGGTGTCATCCGTCGGCCGCAGGTCGTCGAAAGCGAGACGTATGGCGAGGCGGAACTCGTCGAGTATGCGTTGAAGTACGGGTACGTGCGCGGACGCACGGCGGACATCTGCGGCATTCTCGACGGACTTTTGGAGGCGATGCAACGGCTTGGCGCGGAGGGCAGGACCGTCTACCTGAAGGACTTCCTGCGCATTCGCGGCGTTTTGACGGGGACGGTGGACGCGTCGGGCAGGCTGACGGAAAGGAACGCCTACTGCGTCCGGATTGCGCCGTTCAGGGAGCTGAAGCGCCGCGTCGACGCCTTCGACTGGGTGCAGGTGGATGGGCGGGGAAACCCCGTCAGGCCCGGCGGCAGCAATTCCTCTAATAAGGACTAAAGGGTTCTTGCGCCCGTATCCATGCGCGGGGTTCTTCCATCCTTCCTGACGGTGGCGGGGCGCGCGGGCGTCGCGGCGCTTGCGCTCGCCCTCGTCCTGCACGGCTCAACGAAGCGTCCGCCCGTGCGCCATTCCGCCGCGCCTGTCGCGGCACGGACGCTGACGGACGGCGACTTTGCGCGGGGGTTCGTGATGTGCCGCGTTGGCACGGGTGAGGCGCACGACTTCGCGCCCCCGTCCAATGCGACCGCCGTCGCCGACTGGCGGGCCTTCGGCGCGGCGGAGGACTGGGGCTACCTCGCGTTCACGAACCAGGCGTTTCGCGTCGGCACGAATGACATCAATCGCTTCCGTCTGTTCTCGTCGGGGAAGGTCGGTACGCTTGCGGGCGACTGGCTTGCGCCGCTTGCCGCGCCTCTCGGCATCGTGCCGGAGGCGAACTGGGGCCTGCTCGGCGAAACTGCCGCGCCGAGCGAGGTGTGGTACGCGGCGACGCCGCAGGACTCGCTCGTCGTCACGTGGCGGAACGCGCTCCTCGACCGCCGCGCCGACTCGCCTGTCTCGTTCCAGGCGGAATTCAAGCCCGATGGGCAGTTCGTCTACCGCTACGATCTCTCGCGGCTCGCCGCCGTCACCAATGTCCTCATTGGCGCGTCCCTCGCCGGGGGCGCGTGGACGACCAATGCGCTTGCGGCAGATGTTACCTCGCTGGCGTTCTATCCACTGGCGGAAGGGGATCGGTTCAATCAGGACCCGGACGGCGACGGGCTTTCCACGGAAGACGAGTTCTTCCGCTACGGCACGGACCCGCATCTGCCGGACACCGACTTCGACGGAATCCCCGACGGCGACGAGGTCGCCCTCGGTACGAACCCCCTCGTCCGCGATACGGACGGGGATGGGCTGGTGGACGGCTCCGATCCCGATCCGCTCGTCCCGACTCCGTTCGCCGACCTCGACGGCGACGGCGTCCCCGATGTGTACGAGGTCCTTCGGTTCGGCGGAACGAATGCCGTGGACTCCGCCGACGAACGCGGCGCGAACGGTTTCACCGTCGGGCTTTCGCTTGCGGCGGGACTGAATCCGGTGGACGGCGCGGCGGAGGCGTTTATGTCCACGAACCATGTGGCGGCGTGGAAGGTGACGGATGGTTTCGCCGCGCAGGGCCTCGCGGGAACGGATGTCGTCTACGAGCGGACATTCCGCATCGCCCGCAGTGGCGGTTGGGAGCAGTACTTCGTCTCGTCAAGGTCCGACCGCGCCGGGGCGTGGCGGCTTGAGGGCCTTGCGCTCGACTGGGAGGACTCCGGGGGCGCGTCGGGGTCGGCGACGGCCTCGCCCGCCGGGGACAGCCTGTACCTGCCCGTCTCGACGAACGGCCCGGCATTTCTGACGGTCCGCCTCCGCCGGACGGCGGGCGATGTCGCCTGCCGTACGCCGCTTTACCTGCTCGCCCATTCGCCCGGCGTCGAGGTCGCGGGTGCGCGGCGGATTGCGACCTCCAACGCCGTGTGGACGGTGGCGACGATCGGGGAGGCGACGACATTCCCCGTTTTCATCGACCGCACGGATCGTCCGTGCAGGGCCGCGCTCCACCCGATGGAGACGGCGGCGGAGTTCACCGCGAACGGCGGATTGCTTTGCATCCGGGGCGACGGGACGTTGATCGCATCCGCGCCCGGTGTCTACCCGATGCCGACTGTGGACCTGTCGTCGCCGGCCCGGCCCGTTTTGCGCGGGAGGCATCTCGCCCCCCCACAGCCCTCCATGACGAACGCCTGCCGGCTTGCGCTCCTCGCGCCCCGCATCACCTACGGCAGGGGACATCACGCGGACGGTTCCGGCCTCGGCTACGATCCGCAGTCCGGGAGCTACTACGAGACATACGAGTACCCGCTTGACTCCGGGTGCCTGTGGCGGTCGTTCCATTCCGACGCGTCGGGCGGCTACGTGTGCGACTGCCGGCCGGCGCTTTCGCCGGGGTTCGACTGCGATGCCTGTTCCGACATGACGACCGGCATCACCGTGGACGGCGAGACGGCGACCGGCACGATTTCGGTCGGCGGTGTCGAGGTGTGGCGCGGCACCGCGGAGCACGACGTCTCGACGGGAGGCGGTGGCCCGTCCGAGACGAGACTGCTCTCGGATGACGGTTGCGATGACTGCGGCGGCTGTGAGGAAGGCAACTGCGATGCGCTGGAAGGCGCGGACTTGGGTTCGCTCAAGTTCCGCATCCCGCTCGGTGTTCCGCGTCGGGGACAGGTGAGCGGTTTCGCGTGGTTCAGGGCGGAGGGACCGTTCACTGTCGGAATCGACACGCTGCAGGTCCTCTCCCGCCGCGATGCAGGCGTCACCGACTCGACCTCCGGCGGCGTGCGGACCATCGCCTGCGGCGACAGCCGCGGGCGGACGCTCGTCCTCGCGCCCACCGGGAGCGGCATCCGCGTCGTCGTCACCGACACCGCGTCCGGTTCGCTGGAGCACACGTGGGAGCTGACGAATGTCAACGGCTCCTCTTCGCGGATTCGCCTCCGGAAGGTCAGCCGCCTTGGGAACACGATGGGCGATGAGACCTACATCTGCGACGGCGGCGGCTGGACGAGGTTCGACAACGTGTCGCGGTCCTCCGAGGAGCTCGTCATAGACGATTCGCTGAACGCGGACGGCACGAGGCGCGAGGAGCGGATTGTCCGCGACGCGGCGGGCGTGGTCCTCTCGCACACGATCAGCGAGTCGCGGCGGTTCGGCTCGTTCGCCAGCGCCGTCCTGCGGCAGACCCGCTACGCCGAGAGGGGCTGGGACGGGCATTGGGACGAGTCCTTCGCGTCCTACTACACGGACGGAGATAACCCGAGGCGCAACGGAAGCGTCCGCCTTGAGTGGGGCAATGCCCGCGCCTGGCGGTTCCGTGCCTACGACGCGGAAGGCCGCGCCATCCTGACGCTCGACCAGCACGAGGGCTCGGAATGTCCGGAGGCGTTCCTCCAGGGCCTGACGGCGGATTCGTTCGATGGTGCCGCCGATGCGCTTGCCTGGCTGAAGGGCCAGCCCTTTACGGCAATCGCCACGGTCTGCGACTACGCGCCGCTTGCGGGCGATGCCGCCGCAGCCGCCGATGCCGACAGGGTGCGCACCGAGTCGCGCTACCTCGTGAGCGGCGGGTCCGTCACGCTCGTCGGGCGGACGTGGACGCGCTACACGCACGGCGCGGCGGACGGCCATGCGACGGTGACGGTCGAGACCACGGCGGCGGGTGCGCAGGACGCCGCGATCGGCGACCCCCGCAACGCCGTCGCCGTCGAGACGCGCTACGACGGAGACGCCGCAGGCGTTCCGCTCGTCCTGCGCGGCGAGGTCGTGTCCGCCACCGACGCGGACGGCATCACGACCGAACGCGCCCATTCGACTTCCGGCGGCATCGTGTCCTGCACGGCCCGGAAGTCCCGCGGGACCCATGCCCACCCGGTGGCGACCGTCGCCGAGCGCGACGCCACCTACGGCAATCTCCTGCGCGAGTGGAGCGTCCACGCGGCGAGCGGCACGGCCTTCGGCGGGCGGCAATACCTCTACGACGACAGGAACCGCCTGCGTGCGACCCTCTACGCCGACGGCTCGTCCTCGACGAACGCCTACTCGTGCTGCCGCCTGCTCTGGAGCCGGGACCGCACCGGGCGCAGGGTCCTGCGCAGTGCGGTGACGGGCGAGGACCACCTCTACTGGGCGACGGAGGAGGTGTCGCTGGCCCGGCTTCCGCACGACAACCTGTACATCCCGTACGGTTCGTCGCGGTTCGTGGACGACCACTACCGGGTCACGCAGCACTTCATGGACGCGCTCGGGCGGGAGACGAACACCACGGTCCGCGTCGCCCGGGAGCCGGGGTGCGCGACGAATCACGCCTATGTGCTCAACAGGGGGTGGCGCACGGCCGAAACCACCGCCTATCCCCACGGCACGTCCGACTACGCGGTGTCGACGGACGTGCGCGGCAACGTGACGACGACGATCCGCCGCGCCTACGCCGACCGGGAGGTCGTCGAGACCGCCGGGACGAACGGGACCACCACCGCCACCGCCTACCGGAACGGCGCGACGGTCCTGCGCGAGGAATGGCCGGACGGGAAGTGGAGGGAGACCGCGACCTCAAGTTCATACGATGCGAACGGGTGCCGGGTGGACGCGGTCACCGTCACGGCCTCCGACCACGGCGCCGTCACGCTGCGGACGACCCGCCGCGACTTCCTCGGCCGCACGGTGCGCGAGACGACCCCGGCCTCCGACGTCGCCTACGCGTACGACGGGGCGGGCTCGCGCGTCCTGACGGCGACCGACTCCGTCTCCGGCGGGATCGTCACCCGTCTCTACAACGCCCTGGGCGAGGCAGTCGGCCAGGCGAGGGACGGCGTCGCGTCCGTTTCCGAGACGGATTACGAGGTCGGGTCGAACGCCCTCTGGCGCGTGTCCTCGCAGGTCGTCTCCGGCTCCGTCACGAACGCCTCGTCCGTCGTGAGGGAGCGCCTGACCGGCCTTTCCGACGAGCTGCGCGGCGAGACGGAACTGTGGCGGAACGGCGCGCGCGTGCTCCACGTGCGCACCTCCTTCGCCGCGACGAACGCCGTGCTGACGGAGGTCTCCGAGTCGGCGACGGCCGGGACGACGGTCACGCGGAGCAGGTTCGGAATCGTCTACGAGACAACGACGCCCGCCGGCACGGCGAGGAGCTTCTTCGACCCGTACGGCCGCGTGTTCTACACCGAGAGGGACGGGCGCAGCGTCGACTGGACCGGACGCGACGACGTCGGCGACGTCGTGGAGTACGACACGTTCCACGCCCGGGGCGACAATGTATACGCCGAGTTCTACGGCTACGACTCGTCCGGCAACCGAATCGTCGCGACGAACGCGCTCGGCGCGGTGACGGTCTGCGCCTACGACGCCGCGGGCCGCCCGGTGGAATCCGGCGGGGCGGCCTATCCCGTGCGCCACGGCTACGACGCCGCCGGGCGGCGCACCTCGCTCTCGACGACGCGGGACGGCGCGGCGTGGGATGCGACCGGTTGGACGTTCGACCCCGCGACTGGCTTCCGCACGGCCAAGACGTACGCCGACGGAACGGCGGTCGCCTACTCTTACACGCCCGACGGGCTTCCGCTGCGCGAGACGCGGCCGAGCGGCGAGTGGCGCGAGAACGTCTACGATTCTGCGCGGCGGATTGTCGGCACCGTTTCGAGCGACGAAGCGCTGGATGCCGCCATGACGCGGGACGAATTTGGTAATGTCACATCTGAATCGAACGCTGTTTCTTATCTGACATACGCCCTTGACGACCACGGCAACGTGACGAACGAGGTGCAGACGGTTGACGGGGTTTCGGTATCGTTCCTTCGCGAATTCGACCCCTATGGACGGCCTGCGCAATTTGCCCGCATCGGCGGCGGGCAAATGCTCA